>CAYTJV010000185.1:0-12425 GCA_964438165.1 uncultured Planctomycetaceae bacterium
TCCCGAGTCCCGCGGTTGAAGTTACTTCATTGTTGTCAGCAAAGGGTCAGCTTAGACGCTGGCCATCTGCTTCTTACGCTCGGCGATGACTTCCACCTGCACCGAACCGGGGACCCGGCGGTAGCGAGCGAACTCCAGAGTAAACGTGCCTTGGCCTTGGGTCATGCTCCGCAGGTCGGTCGAGTAGCCGAACGTCTCGGCCAGCGGCACTTCGCCTTGGATCCGAACCAAGGGGCCCTCGACCTCGGTGGCCAGGATCACGCCGCGGCGGGCAGTTAGATCGCCCACCACCGAGCCCTGGAACTGCGCGGGGCACTCGATCTCGACCTTCATCACGGGCTCCAAGAGCACCGGCTTCATGCGAGGGAACGTCTCCCGCATGGCCGTCTGGGCGCAGATCTGGAAGGCCAAGTCGGAACTGTCGACGTCGTGGTAGGAGCCGTCGACGATCGTGACCTTGAGTCCGACCACCGGGAACTCGGCCAAGGGCCCCTTGACGATCTCGCGTCGAAAACCCTTTTCAATGGCGGGGATGAATTGCCGGGGGATGCGTCCGCCGGCCACCTCGTCTTCGAAGACAAATGTCTCTTCGGCGTCGGGCGGAAGCGGCTCAAGGCGGCCGACGATGTGGGCGAACTGGCCGGCCCCGCCGGTCTGCTTCTTGTGGCGGATGTTGAACTCGGCCGCCTGCGTCGCGGCCTCGCGGTAGTTCACCTTGGGCGCGCCGACCCGCACGTCGACCTTGAACTCGCGGCGGATCCGCTCGGCGTAGATGTCCAGGTGCAACTCGCCCATACCGGCGATGATCGTCTCGCTGGTCTCGTCGTCGGTGCTGACATGGAGCGTCGGGTCCTCATGGGCAAAGCGCCGCAGGGCCTTGCCCATCCGGTCGGCGCCCTCGCGGTCGACGGCCTCGATGGCCATTTTGATGACCGGCTCGGGCACGTGCATCTTCTGGAGCGTGCAGTACGGGTACCGCGAGGCGTAGGTGTCGCCGCTGTTGCAATCGAGGCCCAGCACGGCCACGATCTCGCCCGCCACGGCCGATTCGGTCTCTTCCCGCTGGTCGGCGTGCATGCGCACGATCCGGCCGAAGCGCTCCTTGCGCCCGGTGCGCTGGTTGTAGTAGGTCTCGCCCTTGACGAATTTGCCTTGGTAAATTCGTGCGAAGGCCAACGTGCCGTAGGGATCGGCCACGATCTTGAACACCATGGCCACCGTCGGCTTCTCGGGGTCGGCCGTGAGGGGCACGTGCTGGCTGGGATCGTCGTGGGCCATGGCCTGCATCTCGCACTCCAGCGGCGACGGCAGGTACCGGACCACCGCATCCAGGAGCGGCTGCACCCCCTTGTTCTTGTAGGCCGAGCCGAGGAAGACCGGCGTCAATTGCTGACTGATCACCGCCGCGTGGATCACGTTGTGGACCAACTCCTCCGCCACCGGCTCCTCCGACAGGAGCCGCTCGAGGATCTCGTCGCTGTACATGGAGAGCGCTTCGAGCATCTGCTGCCGGGCATGGTGGGCTTCGGCGGCCAAGGGCTTGGGGATCGCTTCGGTGCGCACGTCCTCCCCGTTGGGCCCATCGAAGTAAACCGCCCTCTCGGTAATCAGGTCGATCACGCCGGCGAAGTCCGCTTCGCGTCCGATGGGCAGTTGCATGAGCACGGCGTCGCAGCCGAGTCGCTCGCGCAGTTGCCGGACCACCTTGGCCGGATCGGCCCCCACGCGGTCCATCTTGTTGATGAACGCCAGCCGGGGGACGTGGTAGCGGCGCATCTGCCGGTCGATGGTGAGCGACTGGGCCTGCACCCCGCCCACCGCGCAGAGCACGAGAATCGCCCCGTCGAGCACGCGCAGGCTGCGCTCGACCTCGACGGTGAAATCGACGTGGCCGGGCGTGTCGATCAGGTTGATCGTGGCGTCGTTCCAGTCGACCGTGGTGGCGGCGCTGGTGATCGTGATCCCCCGCTCCTTCTCCAACTCCATGTGGTCCATGGTGGCGCCGTCGCCATCGCCGTGGACCTCCTGCATGCGGTGGATACGGCCCGCATAATAGAGGATCCGCTCACTGAGCGTGGTCTTGCCCGAGTCGATGTGGGCCGAGATACCGAGATTTCTAAGTCGCTTGGGATTCATTCTGCAATCGCGATCCAGTCTGCGTAGGGCGGATTGGCAATTCGCCCTACAACAATCGATTCACTTATCTTCTTACGCGTGCCTACTCTTCCGACGGAGGCGCTTCGTCGATGACCGCGTGGACGCCGTACTGGTGTACCAACCGGCCGCCGAGGTGAGCCGTGTTTGCCAACAACAGGTTCGAGGCCGAGAGCACCAGAAGGAATACCAATTGTACCGGCACCAGGTAACTTGGCGTGATCCATTTGCGAATCACGCTGGGCAGGAGGACGAACAGCCCGTAGAGCACCGTCACAATCAGAAACACAATACGCACCAACTCGGCAAGTTGCTCGTGCTGCTTGAGCACGGTGAACATCTCTTCGGGCCCGTCTTCGACCGCATCCCGGGCCGCTTCGCCGGTCGCCACGGCGGCGAACGTGCCGGCCGTGCCCAGCGCCAACAGCACAACCGCCGCAAACGAGCACCATCGCAGCCGGATGGGCAAGATCATGGCTAGGAAGACAAACACCGGAGAAACCACCAATAACGCCACCGGGAAATGCGCGACGAGGACGTGCATCCCCTCGAATGGTGGAATAGGCGGGGGCATAATCGGAATCGACCCGATGTTCAAGCTAGTAAGAATGGTCCACATGGCAAACTCCTCCGGGTGTAGCTTCCCACTGACCCGGCCACAAGAAAAGTATACGCCTCCCATGATAACCGGCCTCCCCCGCTTCGGTAACTACCCTAGGGGAGGGTACTGGATGACCCCCAACCGATCTCCTCTCGCCTAAGGAAATTACGACATCCAGATATGACGCCAAGACTCCTCCCCAGGGCGTTGCTCTGGGCTCTCATATTACGCCCCTTCGGGGCTGAAGCCGCCCGAGGCCAACGTCCCTGCTGCGGCACGCGCATTTCGAGCGTTCTTCTCTTCGGAACAGAGCCAGCAACCATTGGGCTCTTGGTCTTTCACCAGCCCAGTCCAATCTCAGCGAGCATCACGGCGATCAGCGCGACGGTGGT
Organism: uncultured Planctomycetaceae bacterium; assembly: GCA_964438165.1. GTDB lineage: Bacteria > Planctomycetota > Planctomycetia > Pirellulales > Thermoguttaceae > CALFBP01. The sequence continues at coordinate 3,148 of CAYTJV010000185.1, forward strand.
TCCGATCGCAGCGCGGCGATCGACTTCGCCGCGGGCCGGGCCGAGGCCGAAATGCGGGCCCAGGCCGTTCCAGAGCAGAAGGCCCCCGGCGATGGCTGCCAACCCGAACACGAGCAAGAGCCACGGCGGCGAGCCGTTCGCGACCAGCTCGCGGCCGTCGCTCCCTCGCACAAAGGCGTCGCCGGCCAGGTAGGCCCCGTTGGCAATCAGGCAGAAGCCGGCGAAGAAGGCCGGCAAGTAGGCCCACGGACGGGCAACCAGCCGCACCACGCCGAGCACTACCATTGGGATGACGCAACCCCAGATCGCTCCGCCCCACGCGACCACCAGCGGGTGCGGATTCCTGCCCGGATGAGTGTAAGAAATCGCCAGCGGATGCAGCACCACGTAGTCGACCGTGCCGCCGGTGACGATCAGATGGAGGACGTGCCCCAACTCGTGCACCGCCATCATGGCGAGCCAGGAGAAAGCGACGGTCGAGACGATCAGCAGGGCTTGGAAGAACCGGTTCATTATCATTCGGTTCCAAGTTCGTGATCCGACGAGGAAACCGCCTCTTCGATCGCACGAATCGGCAAGTACATGTGGCGTGCGTCGTCCAACAGCGGCGTGAACCCGTACTTGCCGTAGAACGCGGCGGCTTGTGCGTCGATGGCAAGCACTTCCACCGCGAATACTCCCAGCGACTTCGACAGTTCCAGGCTGCGGCGGAGAGCGTCTGTGAGCAGTGCCTCCCCGACACGTTGGCCTTGGGCGGCTTGATCCACAGCCAAGCGTGCCAAGAGAATCACCGGAAGGGGGTGCTTGGGAAGCTTCCTGACGACTTCCTCGGGCACGTGAGCGAAGGCCACCGCGCCCGCCGCCAATGTGTAGTACCCGACCACGGTGTGAGACTCATCGGCACGCACGACGACGAAAGTCTTGCCGAGCCGCCGCTTCTCGTACTGGCTCACGAGGGCCTGGATGAACTCATCCAAGGCCGGATTGCCACACTGAAAACCGGTGCGATGGTGCTTCGCCTTGTCGAACGCCTCGATGCGAATCATCCGCCTTGGTGCTCACGACTGTTGCACATGGCGCTGCGCAGCGCGGCGTTCGGCACTGGTGGATTCTCAAGCAGTCGGAGGAAACGATCGCGGTCGCGGTCCGACAATACCGTAACTTCCTGCTCAGCGAACTCAGTCTCCGCGGCCTCGCTGGCTTTGCGGATACGGACCTCTGTTTCGCTAATCTGTTCGATGATTACCTTGGCTTTGGCAAAGGCTTTGGGCAGCGTGACTCGCGCGCTTGCATCTGCGGTTTGGTTTTTTTGAATGGCCATACAAAACAAAACTGCTCTCGGAAAACGCCTCCCGTGTTGCCCTCGAGTGAATTCTACCCACAAGACAGTGCAAATCCAACTCCAGCATAGCCTATACGCTGAACCGGATAAAGAGGATATCATCGTCCTTGATGACGTAGTCCTTGGGCTCCTGGCGCATGAGGTGGTGGGCCTTCACTTCGCGCTCGCTGCCGAGGCGGACCAGGTCGGCGCAAGTCATCACCTCGGCGCGGATGAAGCCGCGGGCCAGGTCGGTGTGGATCGAGCCGGCGGCCTCGACGGCCGTGGCCCCCTTGGGGATCATCCAACTGCGGACTTCCTTGTCGCCGGCGGTGAAGAAGATCATCTGGCCGGAGACGTCCATGATCGTGTGGATGATCCGGTCGCGATCGGTGCCGCCAAGGCCCATTTCGCGCTCAAATTCGGCCCGGTCCTCGGGGCTCATCCGGGCGAGCTCCACCTCCAGGCCGACGGGAAACGCCACCACCGGCACGCCCGGCGGCATGCCCTCGCGGAAGCGCTCGGGGTGGGCCTCGTCGTCGGCCGTGTTGTCCACCACCATGCGCGGCTTCTCGGTCATCAGGCGGAAGGGCCGGGTGACGCGGAGCTGCTCTTCGGTCATGTCCGACGTTTTGAGCGGCCGGCCGGCCTCCATGGCAGCCAGCACCAGCTTCAAGGTCTGCTCCTCGTGCAGCAAATGCTCGCGCTCTTGGCGCGGCAAGGGCTTCTTGACCGACTCCTCCACGCGGCCGATACGTCCGCCGACGATCTCCATGTCGGCCAGCAGGAGGTCCTCTTCGAACGATCGAAATTCGGCCACGGGATCGGACTTGGTGAAGGCGGCCACGACCAGCACCAGGCACCCGGCCTCGCGGATCAGGGCCAAGCGTGCGGCGTTTCCCTCGTGGGTCCGGCTCAGGCCCGGCGTATCGACGATTTCCAGCGCCGCGTGCGTGACCTTCTTGGGATTGTAGATCTTGCACAGGGCCTCCAGGCGGGGATCGGGCACTGGCGTGGCAGCGGTTTGCGCGGTGTGCGCCAGCGACGGATCCGGCTTGATGCCCGTGAGCCACTCGAAAAGCGTGCTCTTGCCCGACCCCTTGTATCCCGCTAGTCCGATTTTCATGACGTCACCCACTGTGCAATCTTCGCCAACGCATGTTCTACCGCTTCGGCCTGCGGTTCGTCTAGGGTGGCGCCGCCGAAGCGAACGCGATAGAATGCCTCCACCACGTCCAAAGCGGGCGGGGCGAGTTGTTGCTCCCCGGTCTGCCGGTCGAGTTTCAAGGCAGCGGCCAGGGCGAATTCGCGCTGGGTCTGCGAGCGGCGCCGCACCAGACCGCGCCGTGCCAGGAGCGTCTCGAAGCGGCGATAGAACTCGACCCGCGCGCGATCGGCCCGAGTGGCCCTGCCACGCGAGCTTATGAGGGGAAGGATCCATCGCACGGACACGGCCCGCGCGGCTCGATAAAGCCCGACCGCTACGACCCCGATCAACGCCACCAACCCCAAATTCCGCCAAGAGAACCACCCATTGGCCGTTCCCCAGCGGCTCAGGCCAAGGGCTTCGATCGTCTCGCGGAGGATACGGCGCCACCACTCGGGATCGGCTAGATTGCGGAAGACGGTTCGCAGGGCATCGGCCACCGGCTGGTAGATCGCGTCGCGCTGGCGCGGCCGATCCATATCCATGACGTAGTTGGTCCAGGCGAAGTTGAGCCAGTCGAACAGCCCGCCGATGCGCGCGAGCAAGGAAAGCGCGCTGGAGGACTCTCCGGAGGAGGGCGTGGCGTCGAGCCGCAGCCAACCGCCAGAGAGCCAATGCCACGAGGGCCGCTCGCGCACCGCCTCGTCGGGAACCTGCGCGAGCGGGAGGTACGCTTCCACCCAGGTGTGGGCGTGAAGCTGCCGCACCTGGAAGTAATTGCCCAGCTCGTTGAAGTCCTCGGTATGGTAGCCAATCATGACCCGCGCCGGAATGCCCTGACTACGGAGCATCAGGCACAGCGCCGAGGCGAAGTACTCGCAATGCCCGCGGGGATTCTTGGTGATGAAGTCCTCGATGGGATCCAGCGAGCCGTCGCGCGCTTGTCCTTGGAGGCTGTAGGAAAAACGCCCCGAGTCGCGAAGCCGCCGCTCCAGCAGAAGGGCCCGGTTGTGCCGGTCCGTGGCGGGAAGCCGCGATTCGGCGATCCATTGGGTTGCCAGGGCCACGAGGCCGGGCACGGTGGTCCGGCCGTTCTCCATAGGCATCTGAAGCAGCGGCGCGGTGTCGCCGGGCTCGTCATTGGGCACCAGCGCCACCTGCTTGTTCTTCCAGAAGGCCGTCGTGCCCAGTTCGTAGGTGAACCGATCGCGGCGGAAATCTCTCCGCCGGGCCAGGCGTTGGGCCCAATGGTCGTACGCGATGCGACGGTCCGGTTGAAGAAACGTGAACGGCCACACGCAGAACAACTCATCGCGGTCCAAAGGCTCCAGGTGGATCTCCTGCCGGACCGGCGCTAGCCGAACGACCTGATCGCTGGGCACCCAATCGACGGCGTGAAACGGGCGATCCCCGAGCAGCGAGCGCCACTCCCCGCGGCGGTATTCGCTGAGCACGGCCCCGCGAAGATAGATGCCGCCGTTGACCTCGTACGTCGCCCCCGTGTCATTGTGTAAGAACCGGACCCGCATCACCTCCTGCGGGTCCTGGATGATCTTGCCCAACTCCCCCAGCCGCACGCGGCCGGAGAAGCCGACGGTGGACCGGGCGAGTCCGCCGAATCCGCGCCACGCGCCGCGTCCCATGCGCGGCACGGCCACAAAGACCAGCACGCCTGCCATCAGGGCCGCCATCCCGATCTTGAATAGCCGGAAGAAAAATTCCCGGCCCAGCGGGGCGCGCCCGATCGGGCCGCTCGAGAACGTCGCTGCCTGATGCGCCAGCGGCCAGCGTCCCTGCCCGCCTGCCGCCGGCTCCTCCGACGTCCTCGTTCCCACGCTCTGCGTGGGAACGTCCGCTTGGGGATGCTCTGCGTCCTTGGTCGCACAGGCCGCAGAGCGGCCGGACCGTGCGTTCCCACGCGGAGCGTGGGAACGAGGATGAGTCGGGTCCTGCTCCGCAGTCCCCCGCGATTGATGACGCCCCCATTCGCTATAGACGAACAACAGCGCCATCGCCCCCAACGCCGCGAACAGGTAGACGACCAGGAGCAGGCCGAACAGGATCTCCTGGGTCAACAGGGCGGCCACCACCACCTGCAACACGCTCAACCGCATGATTTGCCAGTAGACGCCGGCGTCCTTGTTGCGGAAGAGCTGAATGACCTGGAGCAAGACCACGAAATCGGCAACCGCCGAAATGATGGCAAACCGCTCCCACCGCAGCGCGCTGGGCAGGCAGATGGCCAGGGCCGCAAGCGCCGCCCAATCGGCGACCCGCTTGCTCAAGCCGAACCACCTCTTGACGTCGGTGATCCATACCGACGCCATGACCGCGATCAGCATCCCCAGCGGCATGAGCGTGCCCCGTTGGCCCATGCCCAGGAGCAGGGTGGCCAAACACGCCAGCGCCGCCATGTTGATCTGCAGCAATCGTTCGACGTACACGCTCGGTCTCCGTAGGATGGGTTTCCAACCCGTCCTCGCTTCATGGACGGGTTGGAAACCCGTCCTACGTCTGGAAATAATCGTTCAAACCAGCATCCGCCGTGTTGACCACGCGGATCCGTTGCGCGAGCGAGCGCCGCTGCGGGTCGGCCGCCAGGGACGGGAATCGCTGCGCGTCGGCGACGTCGATCGCCCGCGTTGTCACCAACACCACTTCCGTGCCCGGCTCCACGGCCGCAAGGGCCCGCTGGAGCAAATCCGTCAGACGATCGACGGCCGACGCCTCGGCGACCGCGAGCTCTTCCATGACGCCTTGCACGAGCAGGGCCGAGGCCGGACCGCGGAGGTCGCGGCTGCCTTGCGCGGTGGTGCTCACCAAAAGGCTGCTCCCGCCCCGTCGGCAGGCGTCGGCGACCACCGTGGCAGCGAAACTCACCGCCAGCTCGACGTTCTCGCGATCCTCGGGCCGCGGATGCTCCGGCTGCCAGAGATCGACCAGCACGGCCAGATCGCGATTGCGGTGCTGCTCGAACTGGCGAACCACCAACGACCCGTGCCTCGCCGAGCTCCGCCAATGGATGGACCGCCGCGAATCGCCGCTCCGCCAGGGCCGCACGCCGTAGAAATCGCCCGACACCCGGCCGTGCCGGTTTTCGCGGCGATGCGTCCCCTCGAACCACTCGTGGTGGCGAGTCAGCCATTGCTGCGTCAGACGGCCCAGCCGAGGATACACGACCAACACGTCCGGCGAGCCAGAGCGGATCGTGCGGCCGAACAGCCCGAACGGAAACCGCGTGGAGACCGTCGGGACGGCGAAACCATAGCGGCCGCGACGCGGCAGCCGGACGCGGTAGGTCCGCTCGCGCGTTTGCCCGGCCGGCACGTAGGAGAAGAAGGCCGCGGGCCGGAGCACTTCGCCGCGGGCATCGCCGCACTGGCCGCGGATCTCCTCTTCGACCGCCACGGCCCAACTGCCCAGGCACCGGCGCCCGTTGCACAGTTCGAGCTTCACCACCAGCAGATCGCCCGCGCATACCCCGCCTGGAGTATGGCGCAGCACCTGGATCCCCCGGAGGGTCTTAGCCACCAGACGGAAGCTGAGCCAAATCGGCCCGATCAGCATTCCCCCCAGCAGCATGAGCAGATTCACGTCGCCCAGCGTCGCCCCGGCAAAGACGAACACCGTCAGGATCAAGTAGTAAAGCCCCTCGCGGCAGATGATCGTGCGCGAGCGCAGGGCATACGCCGCCAGCGGCCGGCGAACGCGGGCCACGACGCCGCTAGTAAGACGCAGCCAACCCGGAGATGCCTTGCCGCGTCTCTCGGTTGCGGAGGCCCCTTTCTCTTCGTGAAACGAGTTGGCCGTAGGCATGTCGGTGGCTTCGTCCCCTGGCGCAGTACCTAAATGACTTCTCACGATTCCGGGAGGGCGAGGCTCCTGCCGAGCCGTTCCAGGATGCCGGTTTGCCCGTTTCAAGAGCGGCTCGGCAGGAGCCTCGCCCTCCCAGGACTACGCAAGACTATTCAGAGCGGCACATACTGCACGGTACCCTGCCAGTCGCCCCGGTCCGTGCATTCGAGGAGCAGATACAGGTCGTCGATGACCTGGCCGACCGACGCCGATAGAAAGACCACTATGACTCCGGTCATCGGTTTGCCCGCGCGGACGCGTTCATACGCATACCGGCTAATCGTGCTCACGTCATGCGTGACCAATACTCGGCCGGCGCCGGCGGCCCATTCCAGAATCGTGGGATCGTCTGCGCCTGAGAGTCCGATGTCCTGGATACGAACGATATCCACCTGCGGGCTTTTTCGGCGTAGCCCGCGGACGATGGCGTTGTCCAGGTTTTCATCCGCGGCCAGGGAGACCATCGCACGCTATTGCTTCGACTTACGAGCCAGTAATCGGTCGCGAATACGATGAGGGTCCAAGTGGGAAGCGTATTGCTGGCGGGCCTCCTCGGACCGCAGCTTGGACTGCGCGAGGTACTCCTCCACGTCGGCCTCGTGGCGAAGATAGTAGGCGATGACCGCGTACACGTCCGAGAGAGCGATGGCCGGATAGCGTTGGGCGATCTCTTCGGCGGTCGCACCTTGGCAGTACAGCGCCAGAAGCGATTCCAGAGTCACCCGAGTCTGGCTCACGCGGACTACGCCGTCGTGGTCGAGGGTTAGTGGAATCGGTTCGGCGGCAATCACGAGCGACATCGTCAGATACCTTGGCAATGCTCTTGGCTAACGCCTTTTCAAGACCTTGCGGTCCCGTTCCTTGGATTGTACCCTCCCGCGGCCATTCCCGGCATTCCCCCCTGCTGTGGCAGCCGCTCATTCAACTTGGCACCGGGACTTCGTCGACCAACCGCTCAATGAGGGCTTCCACGGCCTGACGCTGACCGCCGTGGAGGTATCCCTTGGGGATCACGCGATGGGCGAGCACGGCAACGGCCAGGCGCTTGACGTCGTCGGGCACCACGTAGTCGCGTCCCTCAGCCAATGCCCAGGCCTGGGCGGCGCGGTACAGCGACAATCCCCCGCGAATGCTCACGCCGACGTGGAGCTCCTCGCTGGCACGCGTGGCCTGGACCACGTCGAGCACGTAGTCGGCCACCGACGGGTCCACCGCGACCGCGCGCACGGACTGCTGCAACTCGACGATCTGGGGCCCGGTGAGCACCGGCTGGAGCTCGTCGACCGGCTCCCCGCGGCGGTGACTGGCGAGAATCTCCCGCTGGGACGTGCGATCGGGATACCCCACGGAGATCCGCAGTAGGAAGCGGTCGAGCTGGCTCTCCGGAAGCGGATAGGTCCCCTCGTATTCCAGGGGGTTCTGCGTGGCGATCACCACGAACGGCTGCGGCAGCGGATGGGTCTGACCGTCGGCCGACACCTGACCCTCGCTCATCGCCTCCAGCAAGGCGCTTTGCGTGCGGGGCGTGGTGCGATTGATCTCGTCGGCCAACACCACATTGGCGAAAACCGGCCCGCGACTGAACACGAACTGCTGCTGCCTGGCGTCGAAGATGCTGCTGCCGGTAATGTCGGCCGGGAGCAGATCGGGCGTGAACTGGATGCGGCGGAACTCGCCCGATACGCTCCGCGCCAGGGCCTTTCCGACCAGCGTCTTGCCCACCCCCGGAACGTCTTCCAGAAGCACGTGCTCGCCCGCCAGAAGGGCCACGACGCACAGTCGCACGACGTCGCCCTTGCCGAGCACGACCTGGGCCATGTTCGCTTCAAGCTGCCGAATCAGCGGAGTCGACGGTGTCACAATCGCATCCTCCCCCAAATGCTCCCCCTCACACGTCGCACAACTTCACCGCCTCGCGCAGCGACTGGATCGGCTCGCGGGTCGGGATGAACTCCTGGCCCACGAAGCCCTTGTAGCCGGTGGCCACGATCGCCCGCATGATCGCCGGGTAGTTCACCTCCTGCGAGTCGTCGATCTCGCCGCGGCCCGGCACGCCGGCCACGTGATAATGGCCGATGTACTCGTGATACTGCCGGATGCGCGTGATGATGTCGCCCTGCATGATCTGCACGTGGTAGATGTCGAAGAGGATCTTCATCCGCTCCGAGCCGATCCGCCGGCACACCTCCACGGCCCATTCCACGCGGTCGCACATATAGTCGGGGTGGCCCTTCATGGGCGCGTCGACACGGCTGTTGAGCACCTCCAGGCAGAGGTGTACTTTCTTCCGCTCGGCGAGGCCGATCACCTGCTTGAGCCCCAGCACCGTGTTCTGAAGGCCGACCTCGTCGGACATGCCCTTGCGCATGCCGGAGAAGGTGATCACGTTGGGGAAGCCCGCCGCGCCATTGGCTTCGATGGCGGCCCTCAGCTTCTCGATGCACAGGGGGTGGTTTTCTTCGCGGTTCATGCCGTCGACGAAGCCGTGTCCGACGGTCATCGCGCACACCAGGCCGTATCGCTTGAGAATTCCCCAGTCCTTGGGCTCCACGTTCTCGATGGCCTGGATGCCCATGGCGGCGGCGTGCCGGGCGAGCGTCTCCAGCGGCATTGGCTCGTAGCACCAACTGACGACCGACTGCCGGATGCGGCCCTTGGTCGCCACGCGCTCGGCACGCGGCTCCTCACGGGTCTCCTCTGCGGCGTCAGCAGCCGCTTCCCCTTCCGCTGTGGTCTCGGCGGCAGCGGCACTGGTCTGGAGCACATGACGCCGCCTGAGCCGATCCGATCGGCGGTCCCTCATGCTGGTCTCCTCGTCGCGTTACGTTCTCGTTCCCACGCTCTGCGTGGGAACGCAAGCCCCGCCGCTCTGCGGCGTGTGAACCCGGGCCGCAGAGCGGCGGGCCGTCCGTTCCCACGCAGAGCGCTCAGTATTACCCACATATACGCACGTAC
>CAYTJV010000186.1:0-12410 GCA_964438165.1 uncultured Planctomycetaceae bacterium
TGGGGAGAGAGCCCATCATGAGATCGGTAGCCCTGAAAGGGCGGGATCGAGGTCCGGCGCAGTCTCGATTTCGCCCCTTCAGGGCTTCGGCGTCGATTCCGACTCGTTTCCCCAGGGCGTTGCCCTGGGCTCTCGTATTACGCCCCTTCGGGGCTGAAGAGGGCCGCCAGACACCGAGTCACCTGGAACAGAACCGAGAAACACATGGCAGCTCCCAAGACCCGGCTTTTCACCTCCCCACTCCCGACCCCTTCGCCCACACCGGCCATCGCACGGGAACAATTTGACCTTGCCACAAGGCGCCGGTTTTCCTAAAATCCCCCCCAGTTAGCGTTGGCGTACTTTGCTCTTCGCAAGGCATGGAGGAAGGACCCTTGGCCAAGAATTTCGCGATTACCGGTGTGGGGGGGTACATTGCCCCACGTCATCTGCGGGCGATCCGCGATACCGGCAATCGGCTCTGCGCCGCGCTGGACCCGAACGATTCGGTGGGCATCCTCGATCAATACTCCTTCGACGTGAGTTTCTTCACCGAGTTCGAGCGGTTCGACCGGCACATCGAGAAACTCCGCCGGGGGGATCCGGCCGGTCGCATCGACTACGTGACGATCTGCGCCCCCAACCATCTCCACGACGCCCACATCCGCTTCGCGCTTCGCGTCGGCGCCGACGCGATTTGCGAGAAGCCGCTGGTGCTGAATCCCTGGAACTGCGACGCCTTGCAGGAGCTCGAAGGCGAGTTCGGGCGCCGTATCTACTCGATCCTGCAGCTCAGGGTCCACCCCTCGCTGATCGCCTTGAAACGGGAGCTGGAGCAGGACGCCACGGCCCGAAAACACGAAATCTGCCTGACTTACGTCACCTCCCGCGGCAAGTGGTACTTCGGCTCGTGGAAGGGGAACGTGGAGCGTTCCGGCGGGCTGGCCACGAACATCGGGATTCATTTCTTCGATCTGTTGATCTGGCTCTTCGGGCCGCTGGAGCACAGCGACGTTCATTTCGCCACGCCGAAGTGTACGGGCGGGCAGCTTGAGCTTCAGAGGGCGCGGGTCAAGTGGTTCCTGTCGGTCGATCGCGACGACCTGCCGCAGCAAGTCCTGGCGACCGGCAAGACGACGTTCCGCTCCATCACCGTGGACGGCAAGGAGATTGAGTTCTCGGAGGGGTTCACCGACCTGCACACGCGGATCTACGAGGAGATTCTCGCCGGGCGGGGATTCGGTGTGGATGATGTCCGCCCCTCGATCCAATTGGCCCACGACATCCGTCACGCCACCCCCAGCGGCGTGCGCGCGGAGTCGCATCCCTTCTTGCACCGCTACGCAGCCAGCCCGTTGAGGAAGGCGGCTTAGCAATCGCCGCGTAGGCCGTCGTAGGCTTCGAGGATGCCGTCGTCGCTGCGAAAGAGGCGGCCGCTGTCGTCTTCACCCCCCTGGATGCCGCGGAACGTGCTGAGGACGTACTCCACGTCGTCGCGATCGATTCCGTACAGCAAAAAGAAGGCGGCGTCGAGCTCGGCCATGAGCCGGACGCGCTCCGAGGGGTTCCAGCGGTGGATCGGCGGATCGAATCCCGCGGCCTCAGCCAGCGGACGCATATCGTCGGCCGTGCAGGTGAGCTTGAGCACGCGGTCGGAGATCCATTTCTCCAGCCGCTGCCTCTTGTTCCACGGACAACGCTCCTCGTAATGGACGGGCGGAAACACCGGCAGTTGGTGGACGATGAAGAAGTTGAGCGTCACGCCGCCGATCTTTTGCCGCGTAAAGTAATCGAGCGCAAGCGAATTCAGATTCGCCAAGAGGCACATCTCCAGCCGCCGACTGACTCCGGTTAGCATGAGCGGGAAATGGTTTGTGACGGCAGACCAAGGAATTGCGGAAGCGATCATGGTGCGCTGGTTTGTCGGGCTCGTGATGTCCTTAAAGCCGATGAACCCGTGCGGGAACGAGTTTCCCACGACGTGTTCCACCTCCGCCTCGTCGACCCACCAGCGGGGCTGGACCACGAATTCCGGGTTCTGGTGCAGCACCAAGGTTGTCGGCTCGGTTTGGCCTTGGCGTACCCAGTTGCCGGCCTCGATCCGTACCCCCGCCGCGCGGTGATCGTAGGCCTGGACCATTTTGGCCTCATAGAGCGGCAGGAATACCGACTTGCCCTTTCGCCAGCGGTTGCCGTCGAGTTTGAACCCCTTCTTGGAAAGCTCTTCCGCAGTGCGGAACAACTCGGCATCGTTCGTTTGATCGAACATACGAACGAAACGGACTCCCCACGGGTTGCCGCCTTCTTTCCGCGACCGGTCGACGAGAATCGGCACGCGGCGGTAGACGGCCTTGGTGAGCTCGGCGTCGCGCTGCGTTCGGAAGATGGGACAGGTCCGCGTGTTGGGGTTCAGCAGAGCGATATCTTTGCTCGATAGCGCGATGTGCCGCTTCGGCTCGTCAATCTCGTCCATGCGCCGCGCGAAGAACACGAATTCTGCGGCATCGTTCTTGACGCCGGCTCCGTTGAACACAAGTGTGCAAAACTTGAACGAGCGGTGCACGTCGGGAAACACCGGCGCCTTGTTCTCAAAATCGTAAAGGCTGACCAAGGACTTCGAGTCCATGAGCGACGCGAAGAACTCCCTGGTCGTGTTGTCGGTGGCGATTCCCGAGGGCACCAGCAGTCCGACGCGCCCGATCGGAGCGACCAGCCGCCGGGCCAGCTCGGCGAAGAGCATGTAGGTGTTAATGTCGCCCTTGGCGGTCAGGGGGAAGTTCCCCGAGGCCCGCGCGTGATTCAAGGTGCGCTCGGCCAGGCCCTGGGCCTCAAGATACTTGGCGTGCAGTTCCGGGTTGGCGGTCTTGAGCTCTTCGATCATGCGGCGCCGCGTGGCGGCACTCACGGCGCCGGCGATTTGGGGCGCCGACAAGGCGAAGAATTCCCGCTCTTGGAGTTTCAGTCGCTCCCACGGCGGGTTGCCGATCACGCAATCGAACCCGCGGTTCTCGGCCCGCCCGAAAACGGACGGAAACGTCTCTTCCCACACAATGGCCCGCGGCTGAACGCTCGGGTCCGTCACGAGGCTGTTGCCCCAGACAATGTTGTGCGACAGGTCGGCGAGGGTCTTTCCGCGGCGCGCCGACCGAATCCACAAGGCAAGCTGCGTGATTTCCACGGCCTGGGGAGAAAGGTCCACGCCGAAGAGGTTTTCCGCAAGGATGATGTCGGGGATCGCGTCTTCCAGCAGGTCGGCGGCCGTCCCCTCACCCCCTGCCCCTCTCCCGAAAACGGGAGAGGGGAGATTCTCGTGCGCGGCACGTTTCCGGGAAGCGCGCGAGGGGCGTTCTTGTGGCACGGGCGCCTCGTGTACCGCGAGCCGCTCCGCGACGCGGGCGTAGGCGTGCTCCAGGGCATCGTAGGCCTGGATGAGGAACGCCCCGCTACCGCAGGCCGGGTCGCACACCTTGATCGACCGCAGGGTCTCCAGGCAACGCCGCCAATACTCGGCTAAGCAAGGGGAGCGGGTATCCGACTCGACCTCGTCGGCCTCGAGTCCTAGCAACTGTCGCACCTCTTCCCAGCGGTCAGAGACAATCCGTTCCACGGTTTGGCGGACGATGAACTGAGTGAAGTCGGGCGGGGTGTAGAAAATGCCGAACCGCTTGCGCTCCGCCGACTTGCGCATGGCCGGCTGCACGTGCGGGTAGGACGGGTTGCCAACCCGTCCTACGTCGTCGCCGCCGGAAACTTCCGAAGTCTTGGAGACTTCGGAAGTCTGGAGTCCGAACAAGCCGCCGACGCGGAGCTTCTCCAACTCCGCCACCGAACGCTCGAAGAGGTGGCCCAAGACCTCGACGTTCACTTCATCGCGGAAGTCGTAGGTCGCGATGGTGCGGAAGAAATGGGTCCAGTCGTCGTCGAGCTCAAGGCCATCGACTTCCTCGTCATGCTTGAAAAGGCCTCCGTCGTAGCCCGCCTCCAGGCCGAGGAGCTTGTCGTGGCCTTTGTCCACGGCGCGGAACAGGTCGAGGAAATTGAGCCAACGGGGATTGGTTACTTTGCTGAACGGAGGCAACGTGGAATATGCGCGGTCGATGCACTTCGCGGGCAGCAGCCCTCGATCCTCGCAGAATGCCACGAAAATAATACGGTCGAGGATTTTCTGCGCGATGTGAATAGCCCGATCGAGACTCTTTCCCGTGCGGGTGTGAAGGTGATCGATGAGCCGCAACCGGTTGTCGCTGTACTGCTCATAGAGCTCGTCGCCGACCTCGCGCTGCCGGTTTTCGGTGCGCTGCAAGAGGTCCAAGGCGCGAAGGGGCTGCCCGAGGGCCGGGCGAACCAATCCGCCACGCTGAAAGAGGCAATAAAACTGCCGGAAGCGGTTTACCTCGCGGAGATCTTGAAGGCGGAACTCCTCGTACGCGCGGGGGGTCTTGTTGCGGTGATAGAGCCGGAAGATAACGAAATTGCTGACGATTCCCCAGGGACAATCGGGCAGGGCGTTGAGATAGTCCCAACACTGCTGGACCGGAGTGCGGCCGTTGAACCTGTCCTTGTCGAGATTGACCTTCGCCCCCTTGAGCTCGACCACGACCAAAGGCGAGTGTTTCTCGCCCGGCTTGAAGTTGCCCAACGCCGCGTCGGCGGTGCCAACCTCGGGGATCGTGAAGTTGCGCTCCAATTGATAGTCGTCGGGGCTCTCGGTGGCTTGAAGATAACCGAGGGCGTCGCCGAACACCTCGTGGAGAAAGCTGGCGTCGAGGGTCGTTTCCTTACGTGCCAAATGGCCCTCGCGCTCCAGGTCGGCCCAGCGCTTCAGAATCTCATACGCGCGGTCCTGGTCAGGTCCACGGTACGACATCTTGTCGGCTTCGGCCACGAGGAGCCGACCGAGGACCAGACCCGATCGCCGGCGGCTCCCCAGCGGCGCAAGCAGCGGCTTCGGCGGCAGCATAGGCGATGCAGATTTGGGTTTGGCCATTCAAGGACACCTCCTGTGTCATTTGCGCCGCAGCGAGAAATCCGTGTAGTGCAGTCCGGTTTCGTCGTCCACGACCACGGTGCCGCCGGGGGCCAGGTAGCGCTGGAGGACCTCGAACGGCGGCAGGGGGTGCGCCTCCAGGGCCGAGTTGAGCGTCTTGAAGAAGGGGTTGCCTTCGGCCTGCGCTTTGAGCCGCTGGCGGGTCTGCTCGCCCACGGCCAACTCGTAGAGAAACCGCAGGCCCTCGTCGGGCCGCTGGAAGCCGAGCATCGCCGCCTTCTTGCCGCCGCTGCGGCGCACGAGCTTCGTGGCCACGAGCTTATAGTCGAGCGCATCGCCTAACGAGTCCCCGGGCTTGTCGGCCGTGGCGACCACCTTCTCGAATAGGCTCGAGTGGCTGGTGATGATCAGGTAGTCGCCGAAGACGGCGAAGCAGGGGCGCGGAGGGGGCGGGGCATCGGGCGGGCGGTTCCGCCCTCCCACGCTCACCTGAAAATAGTCCTTGCCCGAAAACGACTGCCGTACGAGATCTCCCTTGCTCTTCGACACGATCGTCTCCAGCACCTTGCCCACGGCGGCCGAATCCTTGAGTTTGAGCGCCACGAGCAAGGCCTGGCTGGTGGGCGTGACGGGCCGCTCGATCCAATTGAAGTACGTCACTCGGCCTTCCAGCGCGGGGAGGATCCGGCTCACCGGGTCGAACCCCAGCGGCTCCTCGAACCGCTGCTTGATCTGGCTGGCCAGGGAGCCCTCGCCGCGGAGGCTGTCGTAGATCTTTTCGACGGCCTTGTACGAGCGCTTGAAATCCCAGTGGAACGTGATGTAATTGACCACGTCGTTGGGCGCCCAGGGCTCGGGTGTGCTCTCGCCATCGGTCAGTGCCAGCACGTCGAACACGCCGCTACGCGGGTTTTCGAGCAGCAGGTGGGCATGGACAATGGAATCGAACTGCCCGGCGTCGAAGGCCAGGCTGCCTCCCGCGCCTTGGAACCCGTCGAGCCCCAGCGTGGGCAGCAGGGCCAAGGCCACCTGGACGCCGGGGTTCCGCTGCCCGGCGGCCCGAAAAAGCGAAATCGGATCGACATACCCGATCACCTGCGCCTCCTCCCCCTTCTCGCCCCGGCAGCGGCGGAAGATGGCGGCAAAGTTGGCGTTGTCGTTGAGCGTCTTGGCGGCCCCGCCGTTCCATACGTCGAGGATCGAACGGACGACCTGAATGTCGCTCGCCAGAACTAGGCACGCATCCTTCTCGAAGAAGATGACCTTGCGCTGCTGCGGGCCGAGGCCGTCGTAGATGGTCAGCGCGGCGCCGGCAACGGTCTCCTGGGACTTCGCCGCCCCCGACTTGTCCAATGCCTCGCTCACGCGCTGCCACAGGCCCCGGGCACTGGCCAACTGGCTGCCCGTATCCAAGAGAACCACGGCCGCCAAGCCTTCATCCTCGGTGGGAACCAGGGCGAAAGTGAACTCCCCCTGGGGGATCGCCAGGATCTCGGGAAGCGACAGCCCGATGCGATCGCGAAGATTCGCCACCACGTCGGCCAGCGAGCCGTAAAGCTGCTTCACCAGCGGATTGAGCTGCGGGTCCTGGCTCATCCGGCCCAAGGCCGTGTTCATGAACCGCTTGGCCAGATCGGGACAGTCGGCCACGGAGACCATCAAGACGGTCTTTTCGGGCAGGAGCCTGGCCGCCGGGGGCCGGGCCCACGCGAATGTGCCTTGGGCCCATCCCGCGAAAAGAGCCGCCACAACCGCTGCCAACCGAAGCACAAGACGACGTTCCTGGAGCATCATAAATCCCCCTCATCCCCTGCCCCTCTCCCGAAGCGGGAGAGGGGAGTTACTGACGATGCCCTCTCCCGAAGCGGGAGAGGGGAGTTGCTGACGATCGTGCGGGCTCTGCCTGATCCAACGAGGCTACCACACGGCGGCCTTTTTCTACCGCCAAATTGAACGTTTCCTGGATGAAAAGGCAAGGGTAGCCCGGGAATCCTGATTAGACTGGACTTTGAGAGCCCTCGTCGGCAGGGCCCTTCCGTGATGGTCGTAGGGGCAAGCTGCCAGCTTGCCCCCGGGCAGCATTCGGGCAAACTGGCAGTTTGCCCTACGTGTGAGGGATTCCGTTCCCGTGAAGTTGGCCGTCCCCCCAGATATGGTCATTTCGACCGGGACCGTCGAACCATTACAATAAGAACTGTTCAAAAGGGCAGAGTCGAGGCAAGGCTATATGATCGCGAGCCGTTTCGCAAGCGGTTGGGCGCGGGTATTGCGCCGTCGACAGTCACGCCGGGCCAAGGTGGAGTACCATCGGGCTCGCCTGGAAATCTTGGAACCACGCTTTGCCTTGGCAGCCACGCTGGCGCCCTTGGCCGACGTCACGCTTCTGGCCGGCGCGCCGCTGAACGTTGCGGTGCACGCCGACGACCCGAACTTCGAGATCCTCTATTACGACGTCTCCAGCAGCAATCCCGACGTCGTGCCCACGCTGCTGGATCCCTTGTTCAATTCGTCATTGCGGGTCTCGGTCAGCTACACCGGCAGGCCGAACGACGCCAGCGACAATTTCAGCGGCGACATGGTGTTCCAGTTGTTCGAGGAGTGGGCGCCGCTGACCACGCAGCGGATCATCGACCTGGCCGAGACCGGCGGCCCCGACAACACTCCCTTCTACGACGGGCTCACGTTCCACCGGATCATCTCGAACTTCATGATCCAGGGGGGCGATCCCAGCGGCAACGGCACCGGCGGCTCCGGCGTGAACTTCGACGACGAATTCGTGCCCGACCTTCAACTCACCAGCTCGGGCATCCTGGCCATGGCCAACAGCGGCTCGGACACCAACGACTCGCAGTTCTTCATCACCGCCGCGCCGACCCGCTGGCTCGATTTCAAGCACACCATTTTCGGCTTCCTCACCAGCGGCGACGCCATCCGCCAGAAGATCGCCGCCGTCCCCACCGACAGCAACAACAAGCCGCTGTTTCCGGTGCAGATCGCCTCGGTGAGCGTGGAGATCGACGAGCTGAACCGCGTGCTCCACCTCGCGGCGCCGGCGGGAACGAGCGGGACGTCGACGATCACCGTGAACGCCTTGGACATGGATCAGAACGGTCACGAGGTGGTCGTGGCCAGCCGGTCGTTCAACGTCACGATCCAGGCCGATACGAACAACAACAAGCCCTTCCTGGAATGGATCGCTCCGATCGAAACGGTGGCCGGCGAGCCGGTCAGCTTCGTGATTCCGGCGGTCGACGTCGAAGGAGATTCGATTTTCTACGGCGGCACCGCCGATCCTTCGGCCACCGACATCACGGTCACGGTCGACAGCAGCACGGGCGAGGGGACGATCACGCCGCTGAGCGGGGCGGTGGGCGTGCGGTCCGTGGCCATCGGCGTGCGCAAGCCCACTCCCGATTCCAACGACCAAAGCCCCTGGGATACGCAGGTCGTGCCCGTCTACATCCGCCCCGCCGCGCCCTCGGTCACCCTCGCCGCCGATTCCGACACCGGCCCGTTGAACAGCGACGGCGTCACCAACCTCAACAACACCTCGGCCAAGAAGCTCCGCTTCAGCGTCACGGGGACGGTCAACGGCGCGACCGTGCAGGTGCTGGCCGACGGCGTCGTGATCGGCACGGGAACGGCGACGGGCACGTCGATGATCATCGAGTCGACCGGCGCGTTTACGCTCAGCGAAGGGCCGCACTCGCTCACCGTTCGGCAGAAGCTCTCCAACCTGGCGGTCAACGTCGGCAACCTGCAAGATATCGTGGACCTGGCCAGCGACGAGTCGGCGCCGACGAATATCCTGGTCGATACCGCCGGGCCCCAGATCACCTCGACGCCATCCACCAACGCCGTGGAAGGCCAGCCGTATTCCTACCAGGTGACGTCGAACGACGCGGGTAGCGGCGCGCGGTATTCGCTGGTGTCCGGGCCGACCGGGATGACCATCGACGCGAGCACCGGGCTGGTGACATGGACGCCGGGCGGAGTGGGCAGCTCGACCCAGCCCGCCACCGTTCGCCTGATGGATCTGGCGGGCAACGTCGTCGACCAGGCGTTTGCGGTCCAGGTCCAGGGGGTCAACGCCCCGCCGGTGGCCACGGCGCAGACGGTCCGGGTGCTATCGAACGGCTCGAAGGCCATGGTGCTCACCGGCGACGACGGCGACTCGGAAGTCACCCAGATCCTCGCCTTCACGATCGCTTCCAATCCGGCCCACGGCACGATCACCGGCTTCAACCCGGCAACCGGCGCCCTCACGTACACGCCCAACACCGACTACTTCGGGCCCGACAGCCTCACCTTCACTGTCACCGACGACGCCGCGGCCGGCGAGCCCGCCGGCTTGACCAGCGCCCCGGCCACGGTGTCGATCGTGGTCACGGTCGCCAACAACGCCCCCACGGCCAATGCACAGGGCGTCACCACCGCGGAAGACACGCCCAAGAGCATCACCTTGACGGGCGACGACGGCAACACGGAGATCGTCCAGGCCCTCACCTTCGCCATCGTCCAGCAGCCGCTCCACGGAGCGATCACCGGCTTCAATCCGGCCACCGGCCAGGTGACGTATACTCCGGCGGCCAACTACAACGGGCCCGATAGTTTCACCTTCACCGTCACCGACGACGACGCGGGCGAGCCGCCGAACCTAGTCAGCCCCGCGGCGACCGTGTCGGTCAACGTCACCGCGGTGAACGATCAGCCCACGGTTCAATCGGCGAGCCTCTCGACCAATCAGGATACGCCTCGCTCGATCGGCCTCACTGCGCAGGATGATGGCGACCCCGAGGTGGCGCAGATCCTCACCTTTGCGATCCTCAGCGGACCGAGCCACGGCACGTTGAGCGGGTTCGATCCTGCCACGGGCCGGGTGACCTATACTCCGGCGCCGCTCTATTCCGGGCCCGATAGCTTCACGTTCACGGTTGCCGACGACGACAAGGCCGACCCGGTGGCCGGTTTGACCAGCGCCGCGGGGACGATTTCGATCCAGGTCAGCGCCGTGAACAACCCGCCGGTAGCCGACGTCCAGGACGTAGCCGTTGACGAAGACAACTCCGTGGCGATCACGCTCACGGGCGGCGACGGGGATCCCGAGGCCCAGCAGACGTTGACGTTTGCCATCGTCAGCGGCCCCAGCCACGGCGCCCTGACCGGTTTCGATCCCCGCACCGGCACGGTGCGCTACACGCCGGCCGCCGATTACAGCGGGAGCGACAGCTTCACCTTCACGGTGACCGACGACGCCACGGCGGGGCAGCCGCCGTCGCTAACCAGCAGCGCGGCCCGCGTCTCGATCAACATCAACCCGGTGGACGACGCCCCGCGCTTCTTCGATGCCGCTGCCCAGTCGGTGTTCCAGACGCAAACCCTGCGCGCCACGGTGCGGGCCTATGACGTCGACGTGCCGGCCGACACGATCCGCTATAGCCTCGAACCCGGCGCGCCCGAGGGCATGACGATCGATCCGGCGACGGGCGACATCCTCTGGACGGTGCCGAGGGACTTCCCCCGCGGCACGATCCAGGTTTCGGTTCGGGCGACCGAGCCTGCTCAGGGCGGGGCCGGTCTGAGCTCCGTGCGGCCGATCGGCGTGTTCGTGGAAGATATCGGCCTGATGATGGCCGCGGTCTTGCCGAGCAACCCGACCGGCGGGCCGAGGCAGGACACGATTCTGGGCCGATCGTCGGATTCGGCGTTGAACCAATCCTCGTTTTTCCCGCCGACCTTCGACATCACGGCCCCCCTGGCAGGGCTGCTGCCGCCCGGCGGCCAGATCCAGCCGCCACCGTCGCTCTTGTCCAGTTTCTGGTCGACGGACGCCCTCGGCACGCTTGATCCGCTGGCTTCGCCGAGTTTGGGCGAGAACCGGCTCGGGGTCGACACCGGGTTCGGCGGAGGAAAGGTGATCAACCCCGAGACCGACAAGCAGGGCGAGTCGGGCGCCGACAAGGCGAATCCGCAAGCGCCGCAGAATCCCAACCCGGGCGCGGCCGGCACGAATCAGGACTCCCAGCCCTCCAAGCAAAGCCGCCGTGCGACCGTTCAGCCCAACGACCTGGCCCTGGCAGCCCTGGCCGCGGAGAGCACCTACTACGCCGAAGCCAGCGAGGCCGAAGAGCCGGCCGAAGTCGCCGACTAGGTCGTAGTCCCGCATGGTCAACTCTAAACGAACACGGTAAGCCGAGGGGGGACAAGACATGATGCGTTGGGTGGTGATCGCACTGGCAGTCGCGGTCAATACCTGCTTGGCCGCCGAAGAACGGAGACCTTTGGGCCTCGCTCATCGCTGGGTCTACGTGCAGACCAATCTGCTGGTGGATGAGAACGTCGAGCGGAATCTGAAGCTTTTCGAGCGGGCGGCCAGGGCCGGGTACAACGGGATCGTGCTCACCGACAGCAAGTTCATGCGGTGGGACATTCTTCCCAATCGCTATCTGGAGAACGTGCGGCGCACGCGCGAGGCGTGCCGCAAGCTGAAGCTCGATCTGATCGCGTGCGTGTGTTCGATCGGCTACAGCAACGACCTGTTGAGTCGCGACCCGAACCTCGCCGAGGGCCTGCCCGTGGTCGACGTCCCGTTCGTGGCCAAAGAAGGCCGGTTGGCGCCGGCGGACCGCTCGGCGAAGATCGTCAACGGCAGCTTCGAGGAGCACAAGCGGCACATGCCGAGCCGCTGGAGCTTCGTGGATCAGCCCGGCGAGGTGAGCTTCATCGACACGGAAGTGACTCTTGACGGAAAATGCTCGCTCCGCATGGAGGACATCGGCGTACGCAACGCCCAGCACAGCAACGGCCGGGCGTGCCAGACGATCGCCGTCGAGCCGTTCCGCTATTACCACGTGTCGGCGGCCGTGAAGACGCAGGACTTCGAGGCCGCCGGCAACGTGCGCATCGCCGTGATCACGCCCGAGGGCGTCACGCTGAACCACTATGAGCCGCGGATCGAGAAGACCCAGGACTGGAAACGTATCGACATCGCCTTCAACAGCCTGGAAGCCAAGAAGGTGAACGTGTACTTCGGCGTTTGGGGCGGCAAGCGGGGCAAGATCTGGTGGGACGACTGCCGCATCGAGCCGGCCGGGCTGGTGAACGTGGTCCGCCGCGCCGGAGCGCCAATCAAAGTCATTAGCGAAGACCGCGCGACCGAGTTCGTCGAAGGCCAGGACTTCGCCAAGATCGAGGATCCCAAGCTCGGCGCCGTCCCCTGGCCCGGCGAATACACGGTCTGGCACGAGCAGCCGGTGGTGAAGATCCCCGAGGGGAGCCGCATCCGCGACGGCCAGACGGTGCTCGTGAGCTACTACCACACGGCGATCATCCACTCGGGCCAGGTGATGTGCTGCATGGCCGAGCCGAAGATTTACGAAATCCTCCGCTGGCACGTCGCCCAGGTACAGAAGAATCTCCAGCCGGACGGCTATTTCCTCAGCCA
>CAYTJV010000187.1:0-12373 GCA_964438165.1 uncultured Planctomycetaceae bacterium
CGGCCCGCAACGTCAGACAGGCGGAAGCCGCCCCACCGGCAGCCAAGGATGACAAGGCGCCCTCAGCCGCCCAACCCGCTTCGGCGCCCAGTGCGCCGACCGTGTCCAGCAGCCCCCCTTCGACCGCGACGGAGACTCAAGTGGCGTCCGCATCCGGCATACCGGCTTCGGCCGCAGCGGAGAGCCAGGCATCGGGAACGGAGCTTTCAGAGCAAGACCGCTCCTCCGATGGATTTGCCGTGCGGCAGCGATGGCAGCTTGGCTTGGGACTGGCCGGGGTGGCTGCCATCGTGCTGGCGGTGGGTTTTATGCTCCTACGCAGGCTGCAACATGCTTCACCTTGAAGAGGTCGACAAGACATATCGCGCCTCGGCCGGTCCGGTCCGCGCGCTGGCTGGCGTGAATCTGGAGATTCCTCCCGGCCACTTCGCCATGGTACGGGGGCCGAGCGGGAGCGGAAAAACGACGCTCCTGAGCCTCATTGGCGGCTTGGCAACCCCGACGGGGGGCCATGTGCGCGTATCAGGGGAGGATCTAGCGGCGATGTCGCCCGGCGCGAGGGCGGCATTTCGGGCCCGGCGAATTGGATTCGTGTTTCAGACCTTTCATCTCTTGCCGTATCTCGACGTTTGGCACAACGTGGCTCTGGCCGCCCTCCCTGGGGAGTATGCCACGGCCAAGGACCGTGCCCGCGAGCTGCTGGCCCGTTTCGGCTTGGAGCATCGGTTGAAGCACCGGCCCGGCGAACTGAGCACCGGAGAATGCCAAAGGGTGGCGATCGCCAGGGCGCTGTTGAACAAGCCCTCACTGCTCTTGGCCGACGAGCCCACGGGGAACCTCGACCCGGAGAACGCTGCTGCGATTCTCGACCTGATCGCCGCGTACCACCACGATGGGGGCACTGTGCTGCTCGTTACCCACCAGGACTGGTTGACGCGATATGCCCAGCGGGTAATCGTGCTTCGCGAGGGCAGGATTGTCTCGGACTAATGTGGGAAACAACTACCCTCTATAGAGTGTTTTTTCCGCATGGTTTGTTCCTCGGCCCGGCCTTGGCCTTGTCGGGCGCGCCGGAATGGCGAGAATACATGGAAGTAAAGCAATCGGCGCGGGATTCCGATCGCATTGGGAGCGCGATATGATCGATGCGACAACTCAGATGCCGCTTTGCGTCTCGACAGACGGAGGCGCGGGGCCGTACATCATCGTGCCGATAGGCCAACTCGAAAAGGTGATAGCCATACTCGACTCGAACAAGGTCCCCTACTGGGTGGATGAGGAGGCGATTTCGCTTGACGGGAAGCCGGAAATCGTCGTCGTCAATCTCGGTCAGCGAAGCGACCCAACTATGATTCAACGGCTTCTGGACAGCATTCCCTGAGAGGCCAGAGACCCTTGGCATGGCGTTGGCCGACGAAATCCAGGATCTTGCGAACGACATCCTCTGTGACCTGGACGCGATCCACGATTACTGTACATACACGAAAAGGGTGTGGCGGTTGCTCCAACAAATCGTGAAGGAGGGCCGCAAGTTCGCTTTCCGAAACCTCACGACGGGAACACAGGTAGACGAGCAGGTCCTTCTTGGGTTGGCACAGCGTTATCTGACCGATTACCTCATGTCGTCGACCTTCCAGCACTTTGTATCCCTGTTTGAGGACTTCTTCTTCGGCCTGCTTCGCCAATGGCTTGCGGCTTATCCGAAGAGCCTGTCCAAGAAGCAGGTGGAACTCGACGCGATCCTGGAAGCACCTGACAAATCCTCGATCGTATTGGCCGTCGTGGACAAAGAGCTAAACGAACTCAAGTACAAGCGAGTGGCTGACTGGTTTGCATATCTCGATAGGCTGACGAAGCTCGGCTGTCCTACGTCTGACGAGACCGAGCAGCTCGCTGAGATCAAAGCATCGCGGGACATCCTCGTGCACAGCAAAGGGATAGCCAACGCGACGTACCTCGAAAAAGCGGGAAGCCGAGCTAGGTGCAAGGCGGGAGAGAGGTTGGAAGTCCCAGAGCACTACCACCGTGAGAGTTGGGAGATAATCAAGAAAGTGGTCCGAAATGTCTCAAGTGCCGCGATCAACAAAGTCCAACACCAAAATCTAACACCGTCGCCCCCGCGTTACGAGCGGCCAAGCGAACTGTAACAGAACCCTGCACCTGACCATGATGGCAGGTGAGCTTGATCCTTTGAGCGAACGATACTGCGGTGCCTGGAGGGTTGAAAGCTATGGCTGAGGAATCCAACCAAGCGGAACACAACGACGAGCAAGCCAAACGCATCCTGCTGGTCGACGACGATCCGGAAATCGTGGAGTCGATGCGACTCGCCTTGGAGACCAAGGGCTATCGGATCCTGGTGGCCCGGGACGGAAACCAAGGCTTGGCCATGGCCGAACGCGAGGACCCCGATCTGGTGATCCTCGACATGATGATGCCCAAGCGGAGCGGGTTTCTGGTCTTGGAGCGGCTGCGTCGGACCCGGCGCGTACCCATGCGGGTGATTATGATCACCGCCAATGAGGGGAGCCGGCACAAGGCCTACGCCGAAATGCTCGGCGTGGACGACTACATCCGCAAGCCGTTTGCCATGGACCGGTTGATGGAGAGCGTCCGCCGGCTCTTGGCCTGATCCATTATGACGACTATGAACCCTGACGGCGCTGCCGAGATATCGCTGCGGCCGGCAACGGGCTGGCACGTAGGCCACTACTTCTACCGATTCGATCGCACGCAACTGCGCATTCTCGGCCCGAGCGAGTTGAGCGACGGCTGTCGAGAGTTCGCGGCGGTGCTCGATCCCGCCGGCGCCGGGGCCCCGGGGCGGCTGCAAACGCTCGTCACCAGCGGTCATAAGGCCGATTTCGCGGTCATCGCCTTGGACGCCGATCCGCTGATGGTCAACGGCGTCCACCAGCGCCTGCTCTCCTCCCCGCTGGGCTCCGCCTTGACGCCCGCGTGGTCGTTCATCTCCTTGACGGAGGTTTCCGAATACCTGCCTACGTTGGAGCAGTACGGGCAGGAATTGGTCGCGAAGGGCATGGACGCCGGCGGGCCGGACTACCGCACTAAGCTCAAGCAGTTCGAGCGCCGCCTGGGGATCATGCACCGGCAGCGGCTGACCCCCGATCTTCCCACGTGGCCGGCCGTCTGCTTCTATCCCATGAACAAGCGGCGCGAAGCGGATGCGAATTGGTTTCTCCTCGATTTACCCGAGCGTCAGCGGCTGATGGGCCAGCACGGCGAGAGCGGCATGAAGTTCGCCGGCAAGGTGACCCAACTGATCACGGTCGCACTCGGTCTGGACGACTGGGAATGGGGAGTGACCCTTTGGGCCCGCAACCCCGAGTTCCTCAAGGACATCGTCTACCGCATGCGTTTCGACGAGGCGAGCGCGCGGTACGCCGAATTCGGCCCGTTTTACGTAGGGTATCTGGCCTCGGCGGAAGACATCTTGGCCCACTGCCGGATCGGCGGCCGCGAAGCGGCTCTCGGCAGCGCGATGACAGAAACATGAATGACAGAAATATGGGTGACAAAAAGATGGAGTGGGCCACGGGCGCGATCCATCTTTTTGTCACTTCATCTTTTTGTCATTCTTCTTATCGCCCTTCGGCTTGGGCGTGAGGATCAGCGTGACCGGCGTGCCGCGCGGCGGAATATGCTCGGCAAAGCCCTCGAACATGAGCGCGGCGTCGGAGGCGGTGCTCTGGATCGGCAGGTCGAGCATCGCCCCCGGGAAGTTCGACACGCAGATCAGGTCGCCGTCGGCATCGGCCTGATAGTAGGTCTCGCCGGTGACCGGGTTCTTCTCAAACCGGCTGCCGCCGAACACCCATGGGTACTCCAAGGGCTTGCCGGTCTTGGAGTTGCGAACCCAGTCCTGGGCCCGGGCGGTTTGCCGCTTGCCCTGCGCATCCTTCCAGACGCAGGTAATCTCGATCTCCGATCCGCTGGCCGGGACGTACTTGGGCCGGAACTGGACGGGCGCGCCGGCCTCGGCGCCGACTGCCAACAATGCGGCGTGGATGAAGGCCGCCTTCGTGGAGATCGACAGCACTGACTCGTGTTCCTTGGAGCCCCTCAGGCAGGCGAACAATTCCAGCGGCGACTGGCGCTGGCACACCACGCCGACGAGGAGCACGCTGCGCTGCGTGCGATCGATCCAGACGGGATACTTCTCGTTCAGTCGCTTCAGGTTCTCGGGATGCTCGACCAGGGGCGGCCCTAAGTCGGGCATCTTCTCTTCCTTCGGCGGCTCGTCGCGGGGTGGGATCTCGGGAAAGTCGAGATCCTCGGCCTTGAGCACTTTCTGCTTGGCCGTGCCGGCCTTCTTCGAACTCTCCTTGCCGGGCTCTTTCTCCACAGTCTCCGGCTGAGGAGCTTTGTTTGCGGACGATTTCTCCGCTTCGACCCCGATCACGGACGACTTGGCGGTGGTGATGACCTTTCCCTGCTGCGTGATTTGGATCTGATGGGCGAGCTTGCCCGGCCGCGTGACGCGAAACGTCAACCCCAACCGCTGCGATTGGCCCGGGCCGAGGTCCTTCAGATCGTGCTCGATGGGGCTGGAGGCGACGTCGTGCGCGAGTCCCGGATCGAAATCGTCGATCACCAGCAACTTGGCGGCAGGCGACTTGCCCGCGTTGGTCACCTCCAACTCGAAGGTGACTCGACTCCCCACGGCGGCCTTCTGCGGGCCCGTGATGGTCAACTCCAATCGCGGCTCGCCGGTTTCCGCCGACGCCTTGGCCTGCCGGGAAGGCGCTTGAGTCTCCGCGGCGACAGCTTCGCCCGCAAACACGCCCGCGACCACCAGCGCCGCCGCAACTAATCCGGCGACCAGGTAAGTCATGTAGGACGGCCTTTCCAGGCCGTTCTGGACGGCCTGGAAAGGCCGTCCTACTGCGAAAAAGAACAGTTCCATGGCCGACACGCCTCGCATAGAATGTGGGATCGTCTTTTGGACCCATCTTAGCGAAACCCAGCGAGTTGCGAAAGCATGGCGACCGTCCGATCCTCAATCGCGAACCATTGTCCAAAAGGCCCCAAGGGCCCGACGATTGCCGGGCTGAGTCTGCCTGCCGCTTCCATGCACTCGGAGAAAGCCCGCACGGCGGTGCTCCGAGCCGGACCATCACCTGGCGACCCATGGCTGGGAGTGGTCTACGGCGACCGGCAGGTCCAGATGGAGCTCCGCTGCCGCGGCGACGTGCTTTGGTCGGGCGTCTGGCAACTCGATGTCCGCCGCAACGGCCGCCTCGCGAAACCCGTATCCGAGTGGGAAGAGGTGCTTTGGGTCTCCGACGAAAACGTCGACTACTTGGATCTGGCGAGCGAGCTCGGCGAGGGGCTTCGCGTCGAGCGGCAAATCCTGCTTGCCCGAAAGGATCGCTTTCTCTTCCTTGCCGACGCGATTCTTGCCCGCCAGTCGGCGAAGCTGGATTACCGGGCGTGCTTGCCGTTGGCTGCGGCGGTCGGCTTCCACGGGGCGGAGGAGAGCCGCGAAGGGTTTCTGGCCGCTCGCTGTCGCCGGGCGATGGTGTTGCCGCTGGCCCTGCCCGAATGGCGGGCCGACGGTCGTTTCGGCTCGCTGGCGCAAACCGAGCACGGTTTGGAGTTGTGCCAGTCGGCCGAGGGGCGCGGCATGTTCGCGCCGCTGTTTTTCGACCTGGAGGGGCGCCGGTTCGGCCGCGAGCTGACGTGGCGGCGTCTGACCGTGGCCGAGAACCTCCAAGCCGTGGCGGACGACGCGGCGGTCGGCTTTCGCGCTCGGGTGGGCCGGCAGCAGTGGCTCATTTATCGCTCGCTGGCCGCCAAGGCGAACCGCACGCTCCTTGGCCACAACCTGTCCACCGAGATGCTCGTGGCCCGCTTCCAGCGCGACGGAGAAGTGGACTCCCTCCTGGAGATCGAATGATGCAGCCCCGCGACGATGAGGAACTCTTGCTGCCGTGCCGGATCTTTAACGTCGTGCGCAAATGGACCGTCGGCGCCGACGGCCGCGAGCACGTGCGGCAGATCATCCGCCATCCCGGGGCGGTCGTCGTACTGCCGCGGCTGGCCGACGGGCGCGTGGTCCTGATCCGCAACTACCGCACGGCGGTGGGACGGCAAGTGATCGAATTGCCGGCCGGCACGCTCGAGCCCGATGAAGATCCGATTCTTGCAGCGCATCGCGAACTGGCCGAAGAGACCGGCTATCGCGCCCGGTCGATGGAGCTGCTCACGTCCTTTCTCTCCTCGCCGGGGATCCTCGACGAGCGAATGCACTTGTTCCTGGCAACGGGGCTGGAGCCGGGGCCGACCGACTTGCAGGCCGATGAGCAGATCGAGCCCCTGGTGCTGCCGTGGGAAGAGGCCCTGGCCTTGGCCCGCAATCGCCAGATCGACGACGCGAAGACCCTGATCGGTTTGCTCTACGTCGAGCTGTTCCGCCCGCGAACGTAGCCGACGTAGGTTATGCTTCAGCATATCTCCGGCGCTTGCGATATGCTGAAGCATAACCTACTTGAACACGCCGCTCCGGGTCAAATTGGTATGGATGCTCGACCACATTCCGTTGCTCTGCTCTCCAACCAACGCCGCGGAGCCGAGCAGAACCAGCACGATCAGACCCAGCATCACCGCGTATTCGACGGCCGTGACGGCGCGTTCATCAGCTAGGGCTTGCAGGAGTCGCTTCACGGTGCCACCTCCTCCGGGATCGCGTGGAGAACCCACGCTCAATACAAGCATAGCACTTGATCCAGAAACTGCGTCGATCGCGGCTCGTCGGCGGGGCGTTCATAGTGCCACTTCCGGTGGGTCGGCACCCAACGTTCGTCTGCCGGCCAGGGGACAAAGGCCTGATGCCCCAGGACGCGAACCAGTTTATCGGAGTTCATGCACACGTTTCCCGCCCGTGGGGGAATTGGGCCCGCATGTCCTCGGGGGATGCCGAACAGGCAAGCGGGATTGTAACCGCCCACCCGGTTGATCACTTGGGCAATCTGATAGAGGCTCAAGCCCCGCGGTCCGCCGGCGTGGTAGATCCCGGTCAGGTGGTCCGCAAGCGCCACGTCACACAGGCGGTTGAGGCAATCGGTGTAGGTCGGCGTGCGGATTTCATCGACGTAAAGCGTGGCCGGGCGGGATTTCTTGAACCGCGAGGAGATCCAGTCGATTGCCCCGGCGTGCCCGTTCAGGCTCTTTCCCATCGGCAGCGAAATCCTCAGGATGCAGGCCCCCGGGTCGGCTTCCAGCACCGCCTGCTCTCCAGCCACCATGGTCTTCCCGTACACGGTCACGGGATCGGGCGGGTCGTCTTCCAGGTAGTCGCCGTCCTTGTTGCCGGAGAACACCAGATCGACCGAAAGGTGTACCATCCGGGCTCCCAAACGAACCGACTGGGCCAGCAGATTCTGCACCCCCTCGACATTGAGCCGCCAAGCCAAACCCCGATTCAACTCGCACGCCTTCAGGGCGCAGTTGCCGGCGCAATCCAACACCGAGGCAAAGCCGTAGCGGTCGAAGAGCCTCGCCAACGCCTCCTGATCCTCGGCATTGCACGCTACCACGCCCGGGCCCGAAAGCCGCGGGTCGTCCTCCTGACGAATCCCGATCACTTGGCCCGGGTGCCGCGCCTGAAAGAAGCGAAGCGCATGGTAGCCCACCACACCGGTGATCCCGGTAATCAATAGAGGAAGCGGCGGGTGTGTATCGGGTGCGGCGAACTGAAGCATAACCGACGGCACGGAGAACCAAGTGGACCCCGTAGTCTACCACGAGCCTCCGTGACTGGCCAACACGGGGCCCTCACCCCATCGGCGCAGCCGCGCACCGCTTTGCTGAAATCGAAGAACCAGTCGCTGCCCTCGCCGCCGCAGAGCACCTTCCCCCTCTGACGGCGAATCCCGCAATGCGGATTAGCCCCCGAGATTGCCGTAAGCTGTGCCCTGACACTATACGATGATGCAGATCATGTCTTCCATCTCGGTCGAGAACTGGACGATGTGGACGAGTGTGTACAGCCTGGCGACGAGTGAGTTTCAGGTCGCGTATCGGCGGAAGTACAATGATGTCTTGAAGCTGGTGGAGTTGTCACTGTCAAGGGGAATCGAATACGGATTTCCAAGCCGCTGCCACCCCCCCTAACCGAAGCATTTCGGTCTCCGTTTAGGATGCGAACATCGCCCCCCGCCTGTGAAAGTTCGTTTTCACAGGAGGAACATGCCATGATCGTCGTCGGAATGGCGCATTGGCGCCGTGAATTGGGAAGCGCCCGATGGGGATAAGGCCGATCATCGTCCGTGGGTCTTGGATAGCGCTCGTTTTGCTCGGTCTGACGAAGGGCTACGCGGTCGAGCCGACGCCAGCCGTGGGCAAGATCGCCTCGCCCCCCTCCCGCATCGTGGCCACCGTTTACGGCGCTGCTGGCGAGGTGGCCGGCTCGATGTCGGTGCTGGATACCGGCAATGCCCGTTGGATGATCGACTGCGGGGCCTTGGCCCCGGAGCGAGAAGGCGAGAAGGAGAAGCGGCCCGAGCCCGCCGCGCACCAATCGGCGCCGCTGCCGGTCGATGGCCGGTCGATCGCGGCGGTTTTCCTCACGCACGCGCATACCGACCACGTCGGCCGGCTGCCGCTGTTGGTTGAAGGGGGATTCCGCGGCCCCATTTACCTGACCGACGCCACGGCCGAGCTACTACCGCTGATGCTGCGCATGCAGATCCGCTACGATGAGGGCCGGCCGCGGAATTGGACGTGGTCCAAACAGGCTTACGAGCGTGCCCGGAGCGGCGAGCGACCGGTGACGGTCCATTGGCACGCCGACTGCCCGTACCGCGGCGCGATTGCCCAAGAGAACCTCCAGTCGGCGCGATTGTCGTTCGACGAGTTGGCGGCCCGCTTCGAGCGGCAGGATCAGGCCGTGGAGGCGACTCTCTGCCGGCGATGTGGGGATGCGGAGGTGGCGTCGATCGTGGCCTTGTGCCGGCGCGTCGCATACGATAAGCCAACAGAAGTCGCCCCGGGGGTATCCGTCACGCTGCTTTACGCCGGGCACATCCCGGGATCGGCCAGCGTGTTGTTCGAAGTGCGCGTGGAGGACAAGAAGCGGCGGGTGCTGTTCTCCGGCGACGTGGGCAACGAGCTGTCGCCGCTTTTCGCCGGCCCGCAGCCGGCCCCGGACGTCGACGCCGTGTTCGTCGAGACCACCTACGGGCCGACCTTCCGCGATCCGTCGGTGCAAGACGAGCGGGCACAGTTCCGCCGCTCGGTCGGCAAAGTCGTCGACCGCGGCCACGTGGCGTGGATCCCCGTGTTCGCCCTGGACCGCACTCAGAAAATCCTTCACGAACTGCGTCTTGCCCAGCAGGAAGGGATCCTGTCGCAGCGGGTGCCGATCTATTGCACCTCCTCGACGGCCTTGGAGATCACGGCGATTTACCGGCAGCATCGGCAGGACGGATGGTTCCGCGACCCGGTGGCGGGCGATCCGTCGGCCTGGACGCCGGAGGGACTGCGCAAGAGTGCCGGATTGCCCAAGAATCTGCCCCGCCCCTCGGTGCTCCTTACCACCAGCGGGATGCTTGACCACGGCACGTCCCGGACGCTCATAAGCCGGCTTATTCCGGAGAAATCGGCGACAATCTTTCTGGTCGGCTACCAAGACCCCGCCAGCCCGGGCGGCATGTTGATGAAGGCCGCGGGGCTGTTGCGCGAGGGAACGCGAGACCAGGCATCCCTGACCCGCCCTGCCGCGGTTCCTCCAAAGGACCCGTCGAAGCCGCCGGCCGCTGCCGTTCTGGAACTCGACGGCCGGCAGATTTCCATGCGCGCGGCAGTGCAGTACTTTCGCTGTTTCTCTGGGCACGGCGATGCCAAAGACATGGATGCCTGGCTTTCCAAGATCCACCGCACGGCAACGGTCATCCTGGTACACGGCGGCCCGTGGGAGCTGACCACCCGGGCCGAGCAGCTCGTCAAGCAAGGATGGCGCGACGTGCGAATCGCCAAGCCGGGCGAGCCGATCGAGGTGAGGCGGACGGACTGATACGACAGGAAGATGAATACCGATAAGAAGATGGATCCTCTTCGCCCCCGCTGGACGAGGGGCGGAATGACGCGTAACAATCAAAGAATTCCCGCATAGCTTCCATTGACGGAGGTTGATCTGGAGAAAACCCCATGAGAATGGTGATTCAGGTTGCCGAAGCCGACGACGCCAAGGCTTGGGCGCTGCTTCAGCGACACTCTCCCGGCGTTGCCCTGCCGAATCGGACGTTTGTCGTGTCGCAAGAGGCGGCGGAGGCGTTGCGCCAATCGGCGATTCGCTTTGTGGTCCTATCGAGCGATGCGCACACGTTCACTCGCGAAGGAGTCACGGCGGGTGAGAGAATATGAAAAAGACCTGAAGCGGGACTTACAACAAGAAGAAATCCTGATCGTTGAAAAGGCTGCCGATGTTCTCTAGGGTGACGGCGGCGAAGGCTGCTTTCCTTCGACCACATTTCGCCAGAACTCGCTCATGCCCCGATAGGCGGCCGAATAGGTCGGTTCCAGCGGCACGTTGACGTAGCGGTCCGGATCCAAAAACAGCGGCATCTCCGTCAACGGCGAGCCCACCGCGAGATGTTCCAGGTAGGCCTCCGGGCGCGGTCCGGCAACATAGGAAGCCAGCGTCAGCGGCTCGTTCGGGGGAAGAACGTACGGCTCGTCGTCAAACCGCTCCCAGACCGCGGCGTGCATCCCTTGGGGATCGTGCGGACTAGGTGGGAACAGGTCTACCAGCAACAAGTGGATGCACTGCCACAAGGCCGTTTCCGCCTTGTCGACGAACTCCGCGACATGGACGGCACGGTCTTTGTTGCCAGGCGAAACGATCTCCACCACGGCAACCACACGATGTCCGCTGACGTGGCGGATCGCCACCGTGCGCCGCATCGCGCGTGGGGTCGACGCTGGAGAGAGTCTGCGGCGTACCCGCGGCGGGGTCTCTGCCACGGCCACGCCCCGCTCTCCCGGCGTTGGCGACGGGCCGGCGGGGGGGGCTTGCAGCGTCAGCACGTCGGCTACGGCGCGCCCCGCCCACTGCTCGGACATCGCATAATAGCCGGGCGGCAAGAGGCCGCCGTTGAGGGTCTCCTTCAAGTGGATAATCCATCCATTGTGGAAGTCGTGAAAGGTTCCGGCATCCACGCGGGTCCAGTCGTGAACGGGCATTTCCAGTCCTCCAGAAGCGTGCTCTTATCTATCATAAACTGTGGGGCACACGGAGGGAATCCCCGAGAAGGGGTCGCCTCCCACTGGACGGTTGGTCGAATGACGCATAAAGTTGAGCTTCCGTGTCATCGGGGATTGTTGGGGCGAAAATGGCCGCATCGCGGGTCTTGATCGTCAACATGCCGTTCTCCAATCTTCGCTGGCCCAATCTGGGGCCGAGCCTGCTCAAGGCGGCGCTGGTGACGCGGGGCATCGGGTGCGACATCGCGTACTTGAATTTCGATTTTGCCGAGCGCGTCGGGCTGGACCACTACTACTGGATCGCCGACTACTTCGCCTTCGTGCTCGGCGGCGAGCGGCTGTTTGCCAAGCGCTATTTCACAAAAGGGTCAGAACTATTATCTGCCCCGGGCGCGGGCTCGTCGGAAAAAACAGTTCTGACCCCTTTGTTTGACGACGAGAGCTACTTCCGCGACGTGCTCCTGCCCGCCGATCCCGGCCTTACCGAGGACGATTGCCGCGATTATCAGGCCACCGAAGAGCACGTCGCCCCGTTCCTCGATACGTGCATGACCGCAGTCGACTGGTCGCGCTACGACGTGGTCGGGTTTGCCACCACGTTTCAGCAGACGATGCCCTCGATGTGCCTCGCCCGGCGGATCAAAGAGGTCCGGCCGGAGGTGAAGATCGTCTTTGGCGGAGCCGCCTGCGAGGGCGCCATGGGCATCGAGCTGGCGCGGAGGTTCCCCGAAATCGACTACGCGTTCCTCGGCGAGGCGGACCTCACGTTCCCGCCGGTGGTCGAGCAAATTCTGGAGGGCAAGCCGGTGACGCTGCCGCCGGGCGTCGTGGCCGGCTCGGGGCTGGAGGCCGCCCTGCCGCCCGCCTGCTGCGAGTTGCCCTTCGTGGAGCACTCCGAGGACTACATGGTCTCCAAGCTCGACGAGCTGCCGTATCCCGATTTCGACGACTACTTCGCCCGGCTCAAGTCGAGCCCGCTTGCCGGGCAGATCGAGCCGCTGTTGTTTTTCGAGACCTCCCGCGGCTGCTGGTGGGGCCAGAAGCACCACTGCGCGTTCTGCGGCCTGAACGGGGCGTCGCTGGCGTTCCGCAGCAAGGACCCGCGGCGCGCGGTCGATGAGCTCAAATGGCTGGTCGATCGCTACGG
>CAYTJV010000188.1:0-12371 GCA_964438165.1 uncultured Planctomycetaceae bacterium
GATCTGATTGCCGAGATCCGCGCGGTCAAGAAGCAGGCTGGCAACACGTTCTACCTTCTCGACGCCGGCTTCAACAACCTGGCCCGGGCGATCCTTTACGGAGCGTATCATCCGATGTCGATCGCGCCTGCCGATAGCGACGCCGAGCGGCCGGAAATCGACGTGATCGTGGGCGGCCCGTTGTGCGAGTCGGGCGATATCTTCACCCAAGGCGAAGGCGGCTTCGTGGTCCGGCGACGCCTTCCCACAGCCGCGGTCGGCGACCACCTGGTAATCGAGTGCGCCGGGGCCTACGGCTTCGTGATGGGCTCGAACTACAACTCCAAGCCCCTGGCCGCCGAAGTGCTCCTCCAAGGCGGCCAGGCCCACCTCATCCGCCGCCGCCAGACCTTCGACGACCTCATCCGTGGCGAATCGATCCCCGCACGCTAAGAGCGGAAGTGACCAGGCCGGCTCGGCCATGGCGTCGCCAAACAGCACCACGTTCGGACGATCAGCTCGATGCGACGTCGTAGGTTCCGCCATCGTCGTCGTCTTCATCCTCGGGCGGCTTCTCGACGATGAACGACCGCCCGCACTTGCAGGTGGCCTTCTTGCCGATCGCCGACGACGTGAGCACATAGCGTTTGCCGCACTTGGGACAGCCAACCGTGAATCGTTCTTCTGCTTCAGGCATTGTTGAACTCCCTCGTCGCTGAGGTTTTGCCGCAGATCGTCGCACGGTCCGGGGATCGCACCGAGGCGAATCGTTTCGCCCGATTGCGGGATGCAGGTCCCCGCTCTGGCGGAAAGAGTAGCACGAGTAAGCGTGAAATGCAAGTGCGCGAGTCGGGATTGTGCAGGCGGGCCGCGACGGTGCGGTGTGGCACTGCTTGCTCGCCGCCGGGAGGACGGGTCGACGGGAAACGCAACGCTTTCCCCGCGGCGAGCAAGCAGTGGCAGGCGCCGGAAGAGTCGGGCGCTATCAGGCCGGCGGTACGCGGTAGACGCGCACTTCCTGGAGGCGAGGATGTTCGAGGTCGGGCACGCTGCGGGCGCGGTAGCAGGCCAGCTCTTCCAGGATGCTGGCGGGCGAGTAATGCCGGCCGGGCTCGGCGGTGAGCACGTCAACGCCCTCGCCGGCAAGCGACTGGAGCCAACTCAGGCCGTGCCGCGCCAGGCGCGTGTCGTACCAGATGTCGCCGGCCAGAACCACGTCCCAACCCTGGTTCGGGCTGTAAATGATGTCATCGCACGCGGCCGTGAGCGTGACGCCGTTCAGTTCCGCGTTCAGACCCATGGCGGCGATGGCCGCCGTGTCGATCTCCGTTGCCTTCACCTCGGCCGCCCCCGATCGCAGCGCCGCGATTCCGGCAAGGCCGCAACCCGCCGCAAAGTCCAACACCCGCCGGCCGGCAACCCGCTCCGGCCGGTCGAGCAAGAACCGGGCCAGGGCCTGCCCGCCGCTCCACGCAAACGCCCAGTAGGGGCGGCGGATCGTTGCGGCATCGGGCTCGTCGCCAAAGGCACGCCACAGCGGCGAATCGGCCCGCAACAGACGAAGGCGGATCTCCGGCACCAGCGTCGTCGTCGCCACCTCGGTGTGCCGGAGCACGAAGGCGACCGGATCCTCCACTGCACTGGCCTTACCCAACTCATCGCTCATAACATATCCTCTGAGTCCTCCGTGCTGAAGTCAAAGATCTACCACGGAGGTCACGGAGGGACACGGAGAGGGCGGTTGCAGATTCACTCGGATGGGCCATCCTTTCCGCCGCGCTCGACCCCCTGCCGGATCGCGTGCAAATTCGCCGCGGGGACGCCCTCGGGATCGAACGTGCAGCCGGGCGCCACGATGATCGGACGATCCCCGGCCTGCTCAAGCGCGTCGGCCAGCTCGGCGGCACAATCCTCCGGCGAGCCGGTGACCATCGTGCCAAGGTTGTCCAGGCCAGCGCACAGCGCGGGCCGGACCCAGGCTGCTGCATCTGCGATCGACGGTCCGGCCGACCGATCGGCCCAACTGAGCACCTGCACCGGGTAGCCGGCGAATCGCTTGAAATGCAGCGCCTTGCCGCAAACGTGCAGCATGTTGAAGGTCCCTTGCCTCACCGCGTCAAGGATCTTCAAATCGCCCGGCCGCACCAGGCGGTCGTACGTGCCGGCGCCGTTTTCCGGGGCGTCGACCCAATCGTCGCGCACCGAGAGATAGACGCCGTCGGCGCCCGCCGCAAGGCAATGCCGGGCGAAATTCGCCGTCGACTCGGCAACGACCTCCAGCGCCCGGACCATCGCCTCGGGGGCCTCGCGGAGCAGTTGTGCCATGGCGGCGTCCTTGGGGTCCCTCCCGGCATCCATCACCGGCGGGCCGTGGATGCCGGTATCGGGCACGGTCATTTGCCGCAGGGTGCTCCAGGAGTTGAACACCGTGGTCGCCATGCGAAGCTGTCCGGCGTAGCGCTTGGCCAGCGCTCCGATCAACTCCAGTTGCCGGCCGAAGCTGTCCTCGTCCCCGCGGAGGACCGACAGCCTTTCCAGGTCGCCGACGCCCGCAATCAGGCCGGTCGAGGTGGCCGTGCGCGGATAGCGGTTGTCGTCCATGATCTTGAGGAAGTCAAGGTCGTAGGTCTCCAGATGCCGCACGTGAGCCTCGACGGCCCGCGGCCCGGCGGCGCACTCGGCGGGGAAGTGATACCAGAACGACACGGGCGGCCTGTCCGGCCGGCGACCTTCGATCACGGCGGTGACGCGTTCAATCTTGTTCATGGATCTGTGGCCCATCCAAACAAATCTGCAACGGCCCCACCTCCGTGTTCCTCCGTGGCCTCCGTGGTAAATTCTTGAGTTCACCACAGAGGACACGGGGGACGCAGAGGATTACGCTCCATTCTACCCCCGCGAACCGAATCGGCGAGCCAGGCCGGCATTCTGCCCGGCCTGGTCGCTGTAGCGGTCGTAAATCCCGACGATCACCGCATCGGTCGGCTTGATCGCGGCGAACGTCTCGCGGAACGCCTGCTCCACGTCATAGCGGCGGCCGCCGGCGAGAATCTTGAACGCCAGGCAAGTCCGCTTGGTCTGCTGGATCGCTTTGAACATCCGTGGCGGATCGTCTCGGAGATACACCTCGCCGGGAGAGACCGGGACGTGCCCGAGATAACTCTTGAGTTCCTCCGCGCTGCGGTGCCGCTCGTAAACGCAGGTCTGGTAGTAGTCCACGTCCCAGCCTTTCGATTCGATTGCTTCGACGACGGCGGGCATGTGGGTGGAAACGCCGACTACCAAGCCGGCGTCGCGGATCCGTTTCAAGCAGTCGTGGATCAGGTCGAGTTTCCCCGCCTTGAACAGGCGATCGGTAAGCTCTCCATGATGCGCCACGGCGATCAAGCCGTCGATCTTGGCCATCGGCTTGATCTCCTCCTGGTAGCCGGTCAGTCCCAGCATGACCATCTTTCCCCCGGCCTTCCGCACCCGTTGGAAGATCTCCAACAGCGTGCCGCACTGGTGCGATTGCCAGGCGTCAATGCCCACCTCCTCACAGTGGCGGAGGGTCTTGACGGCCTGCTCCTGCGTATAGAACTCGCGTGCCGCGCTGTTGTGGATCGGGCCCAAGTGCGTACCGGCGTCGATGTCGTGGCATCCCACGATCAGCCGCGAGATCGAATGCTTTCCGAGCGAAATGTGCGGCATCTTCGCGGCGTCGCCCGGCTTCGCCTCGCCTGCGGACGCGTCGGCGCCGCAAACCCCCGCGGCCCCCAACGCCGCCGGAATCGCCGCGACGACTTTCAGAAACTCGCGGCGGTCACACTCGTGCTGGAAAGAACCAGCGGGACTATCTTGCGAACGGCCCAAATCGTTGGCGCTCATTGAACGGCTCCCAATCTGCAATTTGCGGTCATCGGGGACGCGGTCTACATTCTGTTCGTATCGGCCCGTAGCGTACCGCGCAACGCCAACGTATGCAAATCAATGGCGCCGATTTCTCACGGGTTGGGTGGCATGCCGTCACGCGGCGCAGCCGAGGGTCGGCATGGAAGCGGGAATCGCAATTCGCATGATGAACGGAGGCGTCGCATCGCGATAGCATGCCACCCAGCCGCGATGTTCGCTTTCTGGCTCCTGTCCCGCATCCCACTGCTTCCGCGAATCAGTGGCACACCGACCCGAAACCGATCATCGGCCAAGCAAGGGCACCCGCGCGTCGACCAATCACCCCACGCCCTTCGCAAAGCCTCAGGGACGTGCCACCCGACCGTTGGCTAAGCGCCCTCGTCCGCTTCGACAGTTGAGACGTCATTCGCCATAGTCTCGATTTGAAGCGCCTTGATCCTCGGCCCGAAGACTTTACGAAGCCGCACCACAGCATCTACCATCCATTTCAGGTGGTCGGTCCATTGATCTTTAATGCGGATATCAGCCTTTCTTCGAAGCAAAATGACCTTGTCGCTCGCCTCGGGATTGGGATTCCAAAGTAGCGGTTCTCCTACGGCCTTTTCAATCTCCGCACGACTCTCGAGTAACTGGTTCAGCGCAGCGTCGGCGCCGAACCGATTCATCATGTAAACTCGGACGCCGATGAGGGATTCATCCACGTTCGCCGTCGCCGAAAGGTGGTAGCCCGTTCTTCCCATCGCGATATTATACCAATACTGTGGCCTTGGGGTTTGAACGCTGGGCAGCGCCTTCGCCGTCAGGAGCGCTTCTCGAAAAGCGGTCCACCATTCGAGCTGGAGCCGCCGGGTTGGTGTGAGTTCAGTTTTGGCAATGACCACAACCGGCCGCAACTCCGTGGGCCGACTGACCACATTGAACCGCACAGCCGGCTTCGATTCGTCGATAACCCAAAGTTCTACCTGCACACCGAAAAACGAGAGGTCCTCAATGCTGTTGTCGTTCAGCCAGTCGAAGGTTTTCCGATGCTCGTCGGTGAACGTAGGGGCGACCCAAACCACCGTCTTGGCGCCAAGAGATGCTGCGTATGTCAGCGACTTCCCAAGGTGGTCATGATCGGTGGGGTTAAGCTGGTTCTCGATGACCACATAGTTGCCGGTTGCCGAGTCTCGGGCGAGAATGTCTGCCGCAAACGGTCCTACAGCCACTTCCGTGTGCTCGACCTCAAGCTCGAGTCCGATCGCCTCACCAAGCCGTTGGATGTTGTCGGGATCAGCAAGCCACGGCGTGAAGTCCGCCGCTTCGTTGGGCCACATAGTGCGAGGATCAACGGGTCGAAGAGTCCCCAAAGAAGGTTCGTTCATGGTTCGTCCGTCGAGTGCAAAGGTGCCTAAGTGCGAATTATGCCGCGTTAGGGTCCGGTTTATCAGCTGACTCATCCGCCGAAATCTCCGCGGCGGGCGTTTTCAAAACAAATCGGGACGCGCCAATCGCGCCGAGGGAAAGCACAAGGAGAACTGGAGTAATAATCCACGCGACAATTTCCCGGCCTTCGGGCGCGAATACGATCTGAATCCCCGAAGCGATAGCAAGAGCCGTGACGGCGATAATCAGGATCCGCTTAGTTTTTTCGCGTTCACGAAAGCGCGCGATGCCGTAGTCTAGCGCTTGCTGTCGCGTGCCAGGGCCTGCTTTGATCACGAGATTGTCGTCGCGTAGTTCCATCGAATCCTCGCAATGTGAATCCTAGCGGCCGGGTGGCATGCCGTCACGCGGTATTTCCGCGGGTCGGCATGGAACAAACAATCTCTATTCTCATGCTTCCCCAGCGCTGGGCGCCGTGCGCGCATGCCACTCCAGCGCAAACGTCACCGTCGGGCCGAAGCCTCGCCGCGATCTCTTCCTGGCCGGCAAGATCTGTCCTGGCCGTAATCACCCTCCAGCAACCCTCGGAACGACAAGTCCTCGTCCAGGTCGGGCCAATGCAGGCCGAACGGCGAGACCTCAATGTTGTTGAGTTGCTCGGGTGTGCCCTTGGCAAGGCGGGGATTGCCGGCGACGGGAAAGCGGATTTCCACACCGCTTTCCATACTTACGACAATGTGCCCGTCCTGGTAGACGGCGGATTTCACCTTGTCAACCAAGGTGCTCATGCCATTTCTCCAAAATCAATTGCCTGTTCTCCTCGGCAAGGCGTTGCGCCTTGGATAGCTCCTTCACCTTCATATTCTGGGACTCCCGAAGCTCGACCGACTCCTCCACATCGATGATCAACCCTCACACGGCGGCCGGATTGAGGACCGTAATTCCGGGCCCAAAACTGGCGAAACGAGCGAAGTGCGATACATTGAAGGTCAACAAGTGTGTGACGTTGTTAGCGTGGCAGACAGCCACGAGTCGGGCGTCATGCACGTTCTTGCCGACCACTGCCAGCGCTGCCACCAGAGCCTTCCACAACGGGTAGATTTCCGGCGTCTCCGGCAACAGCGGAAATTCCGTCTCGAACCCCGCAGCCTTCGCCTCTGCTTGCGTTGGGGCCAAACCGAAGCCATTCGATTTCACCGGCCGTGTGGCCACATTTCGAAACTCGACCAGGTTCTGCGGGGTGATATGCAACACCTCGCCGCGCCGGTGCAATTCCAGCACGGCGCGAACGGCGATCGGACACGACGTGTCAGCCGTGTTCGCCAAACGGCCCAAAATGCTCGTGTCGAGGAGGTAGGCCATTACTCATACAACCCTTCGCTGCTCAGAGCCGAGTCGGGCAGCGACACGCCGCAATCCGAGGCCAGGTCGACCAGCTTTCGTTCCCATTCATCCTGGGGCGCAAACGAAGTGCCGGAGGGTAAGAACCGGTTCCGCAGAACGCTGAGTACCAAGACCTCCGGCGGCACCCCTTGCTGACGAGCGGACTCGTTCAAAGCGGCTTCCAGTTCGGGGCCAAGTCTTATCACCATAAGTCACCTGAATTCGTGCCATTTCTCGAGAATCAACTGCCGACCTATTCGAAACGACCTCAGGCATTTTCCACGTCTCTGCGGAGTTCCTCCTCGGTCAGGCGAAACGTGGGCACGCCGTACTCGCCAAGCTTCATCAGGAACAATGGACGCGGAACGCCCGCCAGCCGTGCCGCGGCCCCTGAGGACAAGCGGCCGAGCTCATACAGCTTGATCGCCGCTGCGAGCCGCAACTGCTCGCCAACGTGCTCGGGAGTCGCCCGAAGCGCGACAAGCGATTCCTCGGGAATGGACAGGGTGATGTCGACCGTACTCATATTCCCTCCTTCGCGTTCCCGAAACCTCCCTGCTCGTATTATACGCTTCAACGGTCCCGCCCGTCATTGAACTGAAACCGCGCTCGGCGAGGGTCTCCCGACCCCGCCGAGGCCATGACCGCAGGTCTCCTTTGCTCTTGGAGACCTACGGTCCGTACGTCTGCGGGGTCGGGAGCCCCGCGCACAGCGCGGTGGAGTAACGGATTCTCATTCTCAACCGATATTCGGCAGCTCATACCCCTTGCGGCGCTCGCGGTCGAGCAGCTTGTTGCCTTCGTCGCAGTTGGTGAAGCGCTCGGCGACCGGGTCCCACTTCAACGCCTCGCCGACGCGGCCTACGTCGCGGACGATATTGACCAGGTAGCAGAGCGTGGTGGCCCGCAGGCCGATCTCGATGTCGGCGTTGCAGGGCTTGCGGCTCTTGATGCACTGGACCCAGTTCTCGATGTGGTAGGCCGTTTCGGGCCGCTTGTTCGGGCCGGGGTTGTCGGGCGAGCGGACGATCTCCTTGGGGTTGCTGGCGAGCTTGTTGCGGTTGATCTCGATCTTGCCCTTTTCGCCCACGAAGATCGCCCCCAGGCCCGGGCCGCGGTCGCCGTCGAGGTGGAGCTTCAGTTGCGTGCCGCTGGCGAAGGTCATGGTGATCTTGGCCCGCGGGCCGGTGAGCTTGGCCATGCCGTGGTAGTCGGTGCCCGTGTCGATATCGCCGGTATCGCCGATCACCGCCCCGCCGACGGTCTTCCGGCCGACGAATCTGCCCGTGTCGCGGATGGCAACCGGCTCTTCCAGCAGCACTTCAACCGGGCCGGTGTCGTCGGTGCCCAACGCGCGGTTGATCTGGTCGTAGGAGTGCGTGCCCCAGCCGGTCACGCCGAAGCAGAGGCCGCCGCCGTCGTAGTCCCACCAGCGTGCCCAGCCGCGGTGGATCTGGGGATCGTACGGCCGGAGCTCGGCCTGGCTGGTCCATGCGTCCCACCACGGCTCGACCGGGCCCTTGACGTCCTTGGAAGAAGTCTTGGTCCACCGGTCCGGGCCCACAAAGTCTGGGGCCAGCACGGTGAGGATCTTGCCCAGCGCGCCGTTCTTGACCAGGTCGCTGGCCCAATTGTTGATTGGCATGGAGCGTTGCTGGGTGCCGACCTGCGTGACGCGATTGTAGCGGCGTGCGGCCTTGACCATGGCCCGGCCTTCGGCGATGGTCAGGCACATCGGCTTCTCGATATACGTGTCGAGCCCGGCCTGCATGGCTTTGATCACGATCAAGCCGCGGGCGTGGGTGGTGGTTTCGACCATCACGCCGTCGAGCTTCTCCTTCTCGAACATCTGGCGGAAGTCCTGATAAACGCCCCACTTGGCCCCGTGCGAGAGTTCCTTGGCGTACTGCTCGGCCTTGGGGAATTCGACATCGGCACAGGCCACGACGCGGAAGGGCTTCACGTCGGCCGCCTCGGTAATCAACCGCGCCCGGCCGCCGCAGCCGATGACGCCCACGCGGACGGTTTCGCTGGCCGGGGCGGAATCGTCCAGGCCCAGCACGCGTGCCGGCACCAGTGCCGGCAGGGCCATTGCCGCTGCGCCCGCCTTGAGCACGTCGCGTCGCGTGAAGTGATATTGAGTCATGTCGCTGTCCTCCGGAATGGGTCGCTTGGCTTGTTCTCACACGAGACCGATTTCTCCCGTCCAACGAGGCCCCGGGGCCTCACAATCGCACTTTATCGTATCCGAGGGTCTGCGGCCGTGCAATTCTCGACAGGTCCGGCAGCGCTCCTCAGCCCCGAAAGGGGCGTAATAGGAAAGCCCAGGGCAACGCCCTGGGGAAGCGAGTCGGAATAGATGCCGAAGCCCTGAAAGGGCGAAATCCGGCCTCGGCCGGACCTCTATTCCGCCCTTTCAGGGCTACCGATCTCGTGATGGGCTCTCTCCCCAGGGCCTAGCCCTGGGCTGTCGTATGCCGCCCCTTCGGGGCTGAAGCCGAGCGATCGACAGCCCGTACGAGATTGCCGTCTGTGGTGATTCTTGCGGTCGCGCCGCTCGGTCGGTGGGAATCGGCCGAAGGGGTCGGGAGTCCTTTTCCATGTCGGCGGTGAAATCCATCCACGCACGAAAGCGGTTGCCGCCGACATCGAAAAGGACTCCCGACCCCCTGTTGCCTCACCCGATGCT
Organism: uncultured Planctomycetaceae bacterium; assembly: GCA_964438165.1. Classification (GTDB taxonomy): domain Bacteria; phylum Planctomycetota; class Planctomycetia; order Pirellulales; family Thermoguttaceae; genus CALFBP01. Next base: position 9,308 of record CAYTJV010000188.1, read on the forward strand.
ATTCAACGCGGGCATCCATGGAAAAACCCTCTGGAGGCAGCCGCCATGCGGACGTGGCCCCCCTTTCTGACGGTCTTCGCAGCAACGTGTCTGGCAGTCTCGGGTGCGGCGGCCCGGGACATCTTTGTCAATAATCGCTCTGGCGACGACCGGTTCACCGGACACCAGCGGGCGACCGCGCCCGGCGGCACCGGGCCCGTGCGGACCATTGAGAAGGCCCTCCGCCTGGCGCAACAAGGCGACCGGATCCAGGTCGAGAACGCCGGCGAGCCGTACCGCGAGAGCCTCAGCCTGGTGGGAAGCCGGCACAGCGGATACTCGCTGGAGCCGTTCGTCCTGGCCGGAAACGGAGCGGTTCTGGACGGCTCAGCCCCCGTGCCAGCCGAAACATGGCAAAACCACCGTGGCGAGGTATTCCGCTTTCAGCCGCCGCGGGTCCAGTACCAGCAGTTGTTTTTGAACGGCCGTCCCGCCCCCCGGGTCGCCGCCGGGGCTGCGGCCGATGAGCCGCCGAAGCTAGACGCCCTCCAATGGTGCCTCCACCGAGGGTACATCTACTTTGCGGTCGAGCGCCAGAAGCTCCCCAGCGACTATCCGCTGAGCTATGCGGCAAAACCGGCGGGGATCAGCTTGCTGGCGGTCCAGAACGTGGTGATCCAGGATTTCGTCATCCAGGGCTTCCACCTCGACGGGATCAATGCCCTGGATAGCTGCCGCATGGTCCGCGTGCTGCGGGTGACCTGCCGCGGCAACGGCCGCAGCGGGATTGCCGTTGGCGGCGCGTCGCTGGTGGATCTCGACCAGTGCCTGGTGGGCGACAACGGCTTTGCCCAACTCCTCACGCTCCCCTGGTCGGAAACGCACATCCACAACTGCGAGCTGGTGTCGAACACGGCCCCGGCTTGGGTCGACCTGGGGGGAAAGGTGTTCCGCGAGGGGCAGAAAATCCGCGGCGGATTGGATGAGTTCCGTGCGCCGGCAAATAAGCCCGCTGCGAAATAACACGTGGTCCGGTCTCTCCGAGACCGGAAGAGCGCGTCTCGGAGAGACGCGACCACGTGAATTCTTTTCCCGCTCGCCGGCTTAACGTTTCGAGAACTGGACGCCTCGGCGGGCGCCGTGCAGGCCGTACTTCTTCCGCTCTTTCATGCGGCTGTCGCGGGTCAGTAGCCCGGCGTCGCGGAGGGTCTTGTCGCTTTCCGGGTCAACAGTCTTGAGGGCCCGGGCAATGCCCAGCTTGCACGCATCGGCCTGGCCGGTCGGACCGCCGCCGTGAACGTGGATCTTGACGTCGAACTGCTCGCGACGGCCCAACTTCTCCAGCGGGGCCAGCACCGCGCGGCGCTGCTGATCGCTGGGGAAATACTCGTCCAAGGGACGCTCGTTGATTACGATCTTCCCCTGGCCGGGACGAATCCGCACCCGGGCAACCGCGGTCTTGCGCCGACCGGTCCCGAGCGTCTCGCCGGCGCCGGTGATTTGGGCTGTCGTGGCTTCTGACATGGAAATCCTTCTTGACGTCTCTAAAGGCAGGCTGGTTATCTATTTCCGAGCGACCTGGGCGCCGGGGCTCACGAAGACGCCTTGGCCGTCTTTGGGCGACTCTTCCTGACGGGCAAATCGAGCGGCTCGGGCTGCTGGGCCTGGTGAGGATGCTGATCGCCGGCGTAAATCTTCAGCTTGGCGAGCATCGATACGGCCAGCTTGTTCTTCGGCAGCATTCGCCGCACGGCGTCCTTGAGGATCCGCTCCGGCTTGCGGACGATGCGGTGGCCGGCCGTTTCCGTGCGCAGGCCCGTCCACCCGGTGTACCAGGTATAGCGCTTGTCTTCCCATTTCTTGCCGGTGAACACAACCTTCTCGGCATTGACCACGATCACGTAGTCGCCGGTGTCGACGTGCGGGGTGTACGTGGGGCGATGCTTACCCATCAGGATCATCGCGATCTCGCTCGCCAAACGACCAACCACCTTCCCGGCGGCGTCGACCACCCACCACTTCGGCTCAAGCTCCCCCGGCCGGGCCATGTATGTCTTCATCTTCGCCAACTCGCAAGCGTACCTGAAGTGTCGAAACACGTAGTTTATCGGCCGGGCGGTGCCCTGACAAGCCGTCCGCGGACTGGGTAATGGACAGTTCTAGCCCCAGAATCCAGAGTGTAAATGGAAATCCTGGGAACGGGAAAGCCGGCAGTTGACAGGGCTACATGGAAGTGGTATCGTGCCACCAAATGTGTCTAACGCCATTTGGGGGGCAACGTGGCTGAAACAGAGCAAAGTCCCGGAGAACCCAAGAAGAAGCATCGCCGAGGGTATTCCTCCATCGACGCCATCGACCCGAATGATGGCGAAAAGTGGCAAGTCCTGCTGTCTAATACTAAGATGGATTATGTTGCGGCACAAGGTCATGGGGCAGCCATGGAACTGGCCGACACGGTTCGATGCACCCTACTCCATTTGCGGGCCTTATTCCGGGGGATTCGGGAGTTAGAGAGGGATATTTCTGAAGATAACTGGCTTTGCTATGTTGGGAATCCTGGCCATGCCTACGATCACAAAACAGGCGCGAAACGTCCCCCTTGGCCTGGTGAGGTGTTCCTGGTGTTTGTGACTGATGAACGGGTGGTTTACAACTGGTATTGGTGTGAGTCCGATAGTCGCGATTGTCATCTCCCCGCCGATTACGACAGTCGTTTTTTGGAGAGAGTGCTGTAATGGCGAACGAGATTGATCTGCATGATGCGTTCGAGCAAGGAGTGGTGGTGCGTGTACCAACGGCACCTTGGTCTGGACCAAAGGTGTTCCCTAATCCCGATGGGGATTGCATTGAAGTGCTCTTGTCGGACGACAGCTATCGCGCCGAAAGAGTCGATTCGCTGGTGACAGTCTACGTGAATCGGGAGAACGGCGAGTTGGTTGGGGCGCTTGTGAAAGGCGTTCGTAGTTTCGTCCGCAAAATGGTGGAGCGTATCCCTGGTTTCAAGATTGAAATCATGGACGGAAAAGTAAAACTTGAATACCTGTTCACGGCTGGCCTCTGGAGCCATGATACGCCAACGAACCGA
>CAYTJV010000189.1:0-12349 GCA_964438165.1 uncultured Planctomycetaceae bacterium
TCTTTTGGAATCTTGGGGGTTACTTCACCGGCCCGGCCCGCGTACGCCCGGAAGGGTTGACATGGCAGTTCTGTCATGGGGTGGGCGCTAGGGCCCGTGGGGCCACGGCAACGATGCCGATTGAAGCGTAACGGGTAAAATCGGCGGGGTTGAGGGTGACGATGTGAGTGATTCCGCACACGACCATCGCCGCCACGAGGCGGGCATCGTAGACCTTCACTCCGGACACGCCGAACGCGACCACCAAGCGGCGCCATTCCGGGTAAACCGAGGCCGAATCCGGCAAGAGGCGGAAGATGCGTTCGACGCAGCGCAGCCAGCGATCGGCTGACCTGGGTGTCAAACTCCAGCCATTCTTGTCGGCGGGCCGTGTCGCAGCGTTCCAGAACTCCGCGAAGTTCTGCGGAGTTGCCTGCAGAACGTGGCCGTCGGCACGCAGCGCGCGAATCGCGCTGCGCACCACTGGGCGAAGCGGATCGAGGCGATCCGCAAACCGCAGGAGGACGTTCGTGTCCACGAGGTAAGTCACGGCGCATCCTCGTAGAGGCCCTCACGGCTGACGGCGTACTCCGACAAGGGTTGGGCTTGGGGACCGCGCTCCTCGGCAATTCCGTCGGCCAATTCGTCCGCCAACCGCTCGAACTCCTCGAGCGTCAACTCCTTCTCTTGCGACTCATGGAGCATTGCTTCAATGTTCAGATCGATAGCCTCCGATAACACTCGCCGCATGGTGTCCACATCGCGTCGCGCCGCGCTCTGACGGAATTGACTCTCCAAATGGTCCGGCACGTGAAGGGGAATGACCATAATTGCCTCCGGTTAGCGTTGCGTCTTGGGCCGCGTCTTGGCACCCTTGCCGTCGATTGGCTCGCTGCGCGTGACGTGCAGCAGATCACAGATTACTATCCGTTCGGGGAAATCTTGGACATCTTGCGGCACGGCAATAATGACCTCGCGCCGCGTGAGCAACGCCATTTCCGGATGGCGGACGTCATGCTTTGATCCGTCCGACAAGAACACCCGGAAGGGCTGGAACGGTTGACGCCGAAGATGCTCTTGGATCTTCTCTGGAGTCACGGCCTCACGCCATTACTTCAGCGGCCTTGCATGCATTCTGCGGAGTGTTCTGGTTACCGGGTCGACGCTGACGCCGGTGTTCTCCAGAGCGACAACGCCCAAAATCGGTTCCGTCTCCGGGGGGCCGAAGATGACTTGCGCCACGGTCTCCGCGCCCAGAAACGAGACCCGCGCAAAACCATATTCGTACTCGACCGGCTCGCCGTTGGCTAGTTCATAAACGGCCTTTCCCTCCGATCGAATCCCTGCCTGGATGAGTCGATCTCTTGGCGCCATGCAATCGATGGAGCCCGTGTCAACCAAGAAATCCGCTTCCCAAGGTTCCGCATCTTGGGCGAGATTCGATATCCGCGTGGTCACGTGGGTGACACCCATGTCTCGATCCTCCTAGTTTAGTTCTCCTCCTTCAGGTTACTGGGTCAGGCCTCACCCGTCAATCGCGGGAGCTGACCTCTTTTGTTGGCTTCTCCTGGACTTCACCGCGCCGGTGAATCGGAGCCTATGGCGAAGATGTGCGTCGCAGTGGAAACGTACAGCACATTGTCGGCGGCCACGGGCGTGCTGTGGACCGGGCTGCCCATGTTGTTCTTGGCCAGGATCTTCAGCTTCGTCCCAAACTCGAATACCACCACATCGCCGTCCTCGTCGCCGAGGTAGATCTTTCCGTCGGCTACCATGGGCGTGCCCCAGACGGCGGATTGCAGGTCACACGTCCAGTAAGCGCGGCCGGTCTTGGCGTCGAGGCAGTGGACCAGGCCGGCGTAGTCGCCGATCACCAGCACGTCGTCCTTGATCGCCGGCGAGCCCAGCGAGCGATGAAAAACGCCCTGGAACTCGGCATTCACGCCGCTTCCGCTGGCGGCGCCTTCCTGGTAGTCGGAGGCCCGCTCGGCCCCAGCGGCTTTGCTGCCCCGGTAATGCCAAACCGCTGCCGAATTGGGGTTTGGCACGGCCTTTTCTCCGGCATGGGAATCGATCGCCTGACGGCATCGCGGCGGGACCGGCTTGCCGTTGCGATCGACCGCCAGAGTCGGGCTCGTATCGCCGCGCTTGGTCGGGTCAATGCACCAGAGATCGGCCGGACCCTCGCCCGCCTCCGGGTCCTGGCCCGTGGCAATGTACACGCGGCCGCCGTAAACCACCGGCGTGGAGACGATCGTATTGCGCTCGCCCGAGCCGCTCCCTTCCCAGACCGACTCCTTGGGGTTGCAGTCGAATCGCCAGAGCAATTTCGCCTTCCGGTCGGCAGTAGGCGCAGCCTCGAAACTGTACAGCCAGCCATCGCCGCCGGCGAAGATCGCCTGGGGCACGCCGCCCAACTCGGCAAACGCCGGCGACGCCCACTGCCCGTCCAGAATGTTCTCTCCCGGCGAATTGTCGGCCCAAGCCAGCTTTCCCGTGTGCTTATCCAGGGCAATGAAGCTGGGGGCTTGGGGGGCGGGCACCTTGTTGTCGACGTCCCGGCCGTTCGACGTGCTCACCAAGAGCAGGTCGCCGGCAGCCGTGACCGAGCCGTTCGCCATGTAGCGCTGCACGACGCCCAGCTCGCGCATCATGTCGAAGGCCCACACGACCTTCGACTCGTTGCCGGCGCCGCCGGTGTCGAGGCAGAGGACCTCGGCGCGGTTGGTGACGATCCATAAGCGATCCTTTTCCACCAGCGGCGAGGAGCAGATGCCCACCTCCGGCCAATCGACGTTCTTTCCCGCCTTGAGTTTCTCCGCTGAATGCTGCCAGAGGAAACGGCCGTCGGCCCGATCGAAACAGAGCAAGCAACCCAAGTCGACCGAGGCCGGATAGCGGGCCAGGTAAGCCCCGCCGTTGTTCGTGGCGCAGAAAGCCTTGTTGCCCGACACGACGGGGGTCGCGTAGCACTGGCCTCCCAGCCGGGCGACCCAGCGTATTTGTTTCGATGCCCCTGCCCATCGACCGGTCTTGCGGTCCAGTTTACCTGCGTCCCATTGGGTGGGGAGTTGCTTGGCTTGGGAGACGTTGTTGCGGCAGGGCGTCCCTCCCCATTGCGGCCAAGCGAGGAGGCCCGCGTTTGCGGGAATTGGTTCGACCGGCGCAGCCCAAGCCTCGTCTGGCGGAACAACGGAAAGCAAAAGTAGAAAAACGAAGACTGTCGTAAGGGATGGACCCCTGCCGGCTCGCCCGGCAGGTGAATCAGATTTCCACATTTCTTGCTGCACTGTCAGGATTGTGAAGTGTTTGGGGCAACTAATCCTCAATCACGACTTCGTCGGTCGGGTCGAATTTGGGGAAGACGATGTTGAGAATTGTCATCCGTGCCACCGCGCGATGGACCACGTTGGGGGGAATGACCACGCATACGCCCGGCCGCACGGCGACCCGCTGGCCATCGAGCTCGACGGCCGCGTCGTCGTCGCAGCGGAGAATGTAATAGGTCTCCGTCAAGCGGCGGTGGAAGTGCGGCTTGGCCTCGACGCCGATTTCCGTGCGGTGAATCGTGCCGGGGAACTGCGGGGCATCCAATAGGGCCCGCTGTGAGGTCCCGCAAGGGCAATCGACGGCGGGAAGCTGGTCGAAGTCGACGACGATCCAGGGTTTTTGGGTGGCCATGGTTGTAGTCGGAGCCAAACCAATCGGTTGTGAACGACGGCATGTGGCCCGGTCTCTCCGAGACCGGACTTGCGCGTCACGGAAAGACGCGACCACGTAGGGCGTTCGGCATTTTACCAAAGGCGGCTACGGCCCGCCATCTAGGGGTGCATGAAGTGGACGGTTACGGTTGCGTGGCCATGGCAATTGGCGGCGAGTTTTTCGATCGCGGACGCCTGAGGCGATGGGGCAGACTTAAGGGGCGGTGAATCGGTCCACGGCGGCCCTTTTTCCGTCAAAGTTTCGCTGCCTTACGGGCGCCGAAAGGTTTGCGCAATGATTGCAATAACTTGTTTGGGGAAAACTACTTCCATGGATTCAAGGGTCCTTTACAGCAAAGCCGATACCGAAGTTGGCCCTTCAAGAGAAGCACGTGCCATGGAGGCACATTTTGGGGGCGCGTCAGAATGCCGAGTGTGAGTGTTTCGGGCCATGGAGCGGCTCGACGGCCCTGACGCATCAACACCATGTGAACTGAGGGAGCCGACCCACCTTCCCCGCCCTCAACCGCGATCGCGTCGGTTCTATCCCATGGGAGAACCCACGGAGCCAAGGAGCCCACCAGCGCACCAACGGCCGCGTGCTGAAGCTCCGGTTTTCGGTTGAACGATCGGGATGCGAATCACCCCAGTTCATAGTAAAGGAGAGTCTGCTCAATGAAAGGCAAAATGGTACTTGGAGCGCTCCTGGTGAGCGTGGCCCTCGCGAGCCAAGGGTTCGGTCTGGACCTGATGGGTCGCATGGGGGGCCTGAACTGCGGTGGCTGCGGCAAATGCGAACCGTGTGCCGCCCCCGCCGCCTGCAAGCCGGCCGTGAAGAGCTGCGCGCCCGACCCGACGTGCGGCAAGCCGGCCTGTGGAACCTGCTGCAAGCGCGACCTGTTCGCAGGGATGAAAGATCTGTTCGCCTGCCGCCGGTGCGGCAAGGTGAAATGCGGCTGCGAGAAGGCCTGCGCCCCGACGGCGTGCGAGAAGGCTTGCCCGAAGCCCTGTGCTCCGGCTTGCCCGAAGCCCTGCGAACCGGCCTGCGCGAAGCCGGCCGTGTGCGAGAAGCCTGCCCCGAAGCCCGCCGTGTGCTGCCCGGCCCCCGCCGTGTGCGAGAAGCCTGCCCCAAAGCCGCTGGCGTGCTGCCCGGCCCCTGCCGTGTGCGAGAAGGCGTGCCCAAAGCCCGCCGCGTGCTGCCCGGCCCCCGCCGCGTGTGAGAAGGCTGCCTGCTGCCCGAAGAAGCCGTGCCGTCAGCCGCGGTGCAAACGGTGCTGCGAGAAGCCGGTCGCTTGCTGTGAGAAGTCAGGCTGCGAGAAGGCCTGCCGCTGCCCGCGGACCCCTGTCCGCAAAGCGGTGGTGGCGCTCCTCGAAGGCCTGTTCGGCAAGCCCTGCTGCAAGGTCAAGGAGTGCAAGCCGGCTTGTGCGGCTGCTGCCCCGGGTTGCTGTGGCGTGGTAGCCCCCGCCTGCGGCGGTGGTGGCGCTCCGGCCGCCGCTCCGGCCCCGGCGCCCAACAGGGTCTCGGAAGACATGGCTCCCCTGCCGATCGCTCCCAACCCGAAGCCCGATCCTTCGGCTTGATGGGTGCGGTCTCGGAGCAGCACTCAGGCCCAGGCCTGACTGCAACACGGGATTAGATTTCTGGCGCCTCCAGAGCCAGTAGGAAAGACAAGTCCGCCGGGGACTCCTCGGCGGACTTGTTGTTTCTTGTTACCATGAACGCGGTCAGGGTTCGGGGTTGAGGGTTCGGGGTTCAGGGTTCGGGGTTCTGAGATCGACGTCTTCCGGAAGTCCCGACCCCCGACCCCCAATCCCGAACCCTGAACTCCGAACCCCAATCCTGAACCCTGAACCCTTATGGCAGACAATCTCCAGCACCTTCGGCGCCCCTGGGACGATAGCCCTCTGATGAAGGCCGCCCGCGGCGAACCGGCCGGCCGAGTGCCGATCTGGCTGATGCGTCAGGCGGGGCGCTATTTGCCCGAGTACCGCGCCATACGCCGCAAAACGACATTCCTCGAACTGTGCAAGAACTCCGACCTCTGCGCGGAGGTGATGCTCCGCACCGTGGAGCGACTGGGAGTCGACGCCGCGATCATCTTCTCCGACCTCCTGCCAATTCTGGAGCCGATGGGGCTGGAACTGGAATTCACCGCGGGGGCGGGCCCGATCATCCGCAACCCCGTGCGGTCTGCCGAGGACGTCGATCGGGTGCGGGAATTGGAGAGCATGGATGGCCTCCAGTTCGTGGTCGAGGCAGTGCGGAAGACGCGCGCCGGACTCTCGGACAAGCTGCCGGTGATCGGATTCGCCGGCGCTCCGTTCACGCTGGCATGCTACGCGATCGAGGGCTCCGCCAGCCGGGACTACACTCGCGTCAAGGCGATGATGTACCAGGATGCGGGAGCCTGGGACGCGCTGCTGGGAAGACTGGCCCGAGCCGTCGCGCGGTATCTTCTTGCCCAAATCGACGCCGGGGCGCAGGTGGTGCAGTTGTTCGATAGTTGGGTGGGGTGCTTGGGTCCAAACGACTATCGGCGCTACGTGCTCCCGCACAGCCGTGCCGCGATCGCCGCCATCGGCCCGCACGCCCCGGTGATCCACTTCGCCACGGGCAACCCGAGCCTGGTGCCGCTGTTGAGCGAGGCGGGCGGGTCGGTGATCGGCATCGACTGGCGCATCCGCCTGGATGACGCCTGGAGGGCGATCGGCTACGCCAAAGGCATCCAGGGCAACCTGGACCCCGCGGTGCTCCTGAGCAATCCCAAGGAGATCCGGCGTTGCGCCAAGGAGATCCTCGATCAGGCTGCCGGACGTCCCGGCCATATCTTCAACCTCGGCCACGGCGTGCTCCCGCAAACGCCGGTGGAGAACGTGCTCGCACTAGTGGAAGCGGTGCATGAGTTAGGGGATAGGGGGCAGGGGGCAGGGGGTAGGGGGTAGGAGTCAGGGGGTAGGCGCAACGTTTGCCGCACGGTCCTAACTCCTGCCCCCTATCCCCTACCCGCAACGGTTGATCTCGTCGATCAACTGCCGCAGACGGCCGAAAGTGGTCCGGTTGAAGCGGAACACCAGCCGAGGCAGCTCGGCCAGCTCCGGTTCGTCTTTTTCCTCGGAAAGCGGGCCGCTGAGCACGAAGCGGCCTCCGGAGAGCGTGTCGGCGTATTCGGCGTGGATTTTGTCGAGGAACTCTTGCGGCAGCGGCCTGCGCAGACGCAGCACGAGCTGATCGTGTACGTAACGCATGCTCTGGTACACGCGGAAGAACCCCAGGATCTCGGCGACCGCCTCCTCCACGCGGTCGGTAATACGGTACAGCGCGCGGTCTTCGGGGGAAATCATCCCGCGGCCGAGGAGTTGGCGGTCGACGAACTGCGCCAGTTCGCGCCAGTAGTCGCCGCCGGGCTCGTCCAAGAGAACTACGGGAACCATGTCGCGTTTGCCCGTTTGCAGCAGCGTGAGGACCTCCATGCCTTCGTCGAGCGTGCCGAAGCCGCCGGGGAGCAGGCACATGGCATGGCACTCCTTGACGAACATCAGCTTCCGCGTGAAGAAGTACTTCATGTACACGAGTTTGGCATCGCCGGCGATCACGGCGTTGGTGGCTTGCTCAAAGGGGAGGAGGATGTTCAACCCCATCGACTTCTCCCGGCCCGCCCCAACGTGCCCCGCCTCCATGATTCCCGCGGAAGCCCCCGTGATCACCAGCCAGCCCTCCTCGGCCATCGCCCGGCCAAAGCGGACTGCTTGAAGGTAAGCCGGCGCATCGCGAGGAGTCCGCGCGGAGCCGAACACCGTCACTTTGCGGTTGGAGCGGTAGCGAGAAAACACCTTGAAGGCATACCGCAGCTCGCGAAGCGTGCGGCTGAGGATCTTCAAATCGCCACGGCTCGCCTGGTCGCGGGCCAATTGCTCCGCAGCGTGTTTGATCTGATCGATGAGATCCGCTACATGGGCCGACGGGACCACATTGCCGGCCGAGTCGAGCCGACTGGAGGTGGGGTAGGGGGGCGCTCCGCTGCCGGCGGTCTCGGGGGTCGGGAGCGGTAAAGCACACTTTGCGGGCGAAGGAACGTTTTGAGGAGTTGATCGATCCACGAATTGCCTCAGGGGCGCAAAGACATGTTCCCCCGGACTGGGGAAAGACACTTTAGAAGCTGTCCGGAAACGCCCGACAGGCACCCTACATTTGGTGCAAGGTGAGACCGAGCACACAACATCCGGGAGCCAGACCCCGTTTTCGGGCAGCCTCTTAGATTATAATCCAATGCGTAGCCGACCCAAGCGATTTGCGCCTTACGAGCCAGCCGGGAGAACTTGACCGATCCGTCGCAAGATATTGGTGCGACATGAGTTATGACCGAATTTGAACCAGCCTGGACAAACCCCTGCTCAACGAACGGTCTGTAGCCGGCGAGCTGCGTTGCGTGGCCTCGGAGGCAGGGTTCTCTCGTCGCATCCCGGGGGGCCACGCAGCGCGTTCCCCATAAGTCTAAATCGGGACCCGCCCACCCAGTGGATTGCGGATCGCCGCCGACTCTCCTAAACTTCAGAGTATGGTGCAAGTGACTCAAGAACAAGGCGTGACAGTTCTCGTCGCCGGTCCGAGTTACACCGGGCTGGAACTCCGTGCGCTTGAGGAGTTCGGAGAGGTCCTTCTTTCCGAAGTCTCCCAGACCACTCCGCCGCGCTTCGTCATCGACTTGTCGGAGACCGATTTCATCGGCTCAAGCTTCATTGAGCTGTTGGTCCGGGCGTGGAAGCGCGTCAAGAATCGCAACGGCACCATGGCCCTCTGCGCGGTCCATCCCTTCTGCCAGGAGGTTCTTCGGGTTTCCCACCTCGATACGATCTGGCCGATCTACCCCACGCGCGGCGAAGCGGTCAGCGGCGTTTAAGCCCGGATTATTCATGGAGCCGTAGCCGAATTCGCCAGAATTCGGGAGACGGCAAGCACTTACCCCGAATTCTGGCGAATTCGGCTACCACCATGAATCATCCGGTCAAGCGGAGGGACGCCGGTAGAATTGGTAAGCTAGGATGACTTCGTACAGATCCATCGAGATCGTGATCTCCTCCTGTTGGAAGTCCCGCAGCCAAGTTCGGTCCGAGCGCACGGCATCGGCGAGCATGGGGAGGACTTCTCCGAGGGGGACGGTCACGGTGGCGGCCTTGGTCTGGAGAACGTCGACCGTAGATTCCTCTTCAGGAGGGCCGCTGTAAACACGAAGATGGGGTGATTTCACTGACTTGCATCCTTTTCTGGCCGAGGACATCCCAGTCTCCGATCTAGGCCAGGGGCGCTGGCAGCCCGCGGCGATTCGGTGTCTGCAAAATGGCCCACCCTGTCGTCCGCGTCCTTTATCGGCAGCGAGTGTCGTAGGGGTTTGATCTTTTTCTCCGAAAATGACAGTTTTCCCGAGTGGCGCCGATGACGCGATTATCTCGTTCCCACGCTCTGCGCGGGAACGTCCGTTTGGGGACGCTCTGCGTCCTTCCTCGCCCGGGCCGCGGAGCGGCCCTCGCCGTGCGTTCCCACGCAGAGCGTGGGAACGAGGGCGCACACCCTTGACATCTCCGGCCGCTTGCCCTACAGTGCGACATCATGGCGAGGTTGCGGCCCGATCGCGAAGCGGTGCGGCGCCGACTCGCGGGTTGTTTCCGGAGGACGTTGGAACGATCATTCCACGCTGCCCTCGCTTACGGCAGGGAGTCCCCATCACCGTCTTTTGCGCCCGTCTCTATGGGGCGCCTGTTAACCTTGTATGGCCGATCCCGTAACCATTGACTTGCGGCACGTGGCCCGTGGCCTCGGCATCCCGTTGCGACAGGTGGAAGCGGTCGTCGAGCTTCTCGATGACGGGAATACGGTCCCGTTCATCACGCGGTATCGCAAGGATGCGACGGGCGGGCAGGACGAGGAGCAGATTCGGCAGATCCAATCGCGGCTCAAGAAGCTGCGGCTGTTGGCGGAACGCAAGGAGACCATTCTTCGTTCCATCGAGTCGCAGGGGAAGCTCACCGAGAAGCTGGCGAAGCAGATTCTCGCCGCCGGGACGACCAAGCGGTTGGAAGATCTGTACCTCCCATTCAAGCCGAAGAAACAGACTTTGGCCACCGTCGCCCGCTCGCGCGGCCTGGAGCCCCTGGCCAACGAGATCCTGAATGCGACGGTCCGTAAAGAGGATCTGGACAGGCGCGCGGGGGATTTCGTCAACACCGATCGGCAGGTGCCCACCGCTGCCGACGCCTTGCTCGGCGCAGGCCACATCCTGACCGAGTTGTTCGGCGAGCGGGCCGAGCTGCGCCATCGTTTACGAGAGATTCTCCAGCGCTCGGGCAAGCTCTTGTGCTGCCCGATCGTCGCCGAGCCGAGGCCGGTCGGCGAAAAGGCCGATCGAGCCGCGGCAGGGCAGGGGGGGCCGGCCGGGCGACAGCCGCTCACCCTCTTCTCCGCGGAGACGACCGTCGGCGCGGGGATCGGCGTGGCGCCGGCCGATCCGCTCCTCGAAGAGATCGCGGCGGGTTGGGTGGACCTTCCGGACGAGGCCGTCATCTCGCACGACACGATGGAATTGCTGCCGGCCCCGGCCCCATCGCCGGACGGCACGTGGCTCGGTCTCTCCGAGACCGAGATTTCGCGTCACGGAGTGACGCGACCACGTGCGGACTGCGTCGCCGCCGCGGAACTCGCCGCGTCCGCGGCATCCCCGGAGCCGGTGGCTTGCCTCGGCGAGTTGCCCGAGCCGGCCGCCGGCGCGCTGGCGGTGGCGCCGGCCGACACGGAGTCGTTTCCCATCCCGGCGGGATTACCGGGCGTGGAGACGGAAATCGCCTCGGAGGCCGTCGACGCTGGAGTGCCGGGTCAGGAAGCCTCCGCAGGCATTTCGGCAACCCCGTCGACCGTCGCGGACCCGAAACCAGCCGCTTCCACCGCGGGGGCCACGGCCGCGCCTCGTCCGGCGCCGGCCGCGCCGCGAAGGCTGACCAAGGCCCAGCAACTGCGCGAGAAGAAGGATCAGAAAAAGAAAAAGGTCGACGAGCGCAAACAGAAGGCATTCCGAGACTACTATGACTACCGCGAGGAGATCCGGAAGATCCCGCCGCACCGGATCCTGGCGATCAATCGCGGGGAGCGGGCGAGGGTCTTGCGGGCCAAGATCGAGAGCGACCTGGAGGCGATGGATCAGGTCGCCGACGAGTTGTGCGTCCCGCCCGATCACCCGCACGCCGATTTCCTGCGCGGCTGTGCCCGCGACGCCCTCGCGCGATTGATCCTCCCCAGCCTGGAGCGCGAGATCCGCCGCGAGCTCACCGAGCGCGCGGAGGTGCACGCGGTGGACGTGTTCGCACGCAACCTGCGGAATCTGCTCCTGGTCTCGCCGGTTCGCGATCGCCGCATCCTGGCCGTGGACCCCGGTTACAAGAGCGGCTGCAAGCTGGTCGCCATGGACCAGTTTGGCAGTGTGCTGGGCCACCAGACGATCTACCTGGTGGGCAAGCCGGAGCGGCGCGACGAGGCCCGGCGCACCGTGGTCGAGATAATCCAGCAGCACGATCTCAGCGTGGTGACCATCGGCAACGGCACCGCCTGCCGCCAGACCGAGGAGTTTTTCGGCGAGTTGATCGGGCAGGAATTGAAGGAAAAGGGCGCCTGTTACGTGATCGTGAACGAGGCAGGGGCGAGCGTCTATTCGACCAGCCGCCTCGGCCGCGAGGAGTTTCCCCAGCACGACGCTTCGGTGCGGGGCGCGATCTCCATCGGGCGGCGCCTCCAAGACCCCTTGAGCGAGCTGGTGAAGATCGACCCGCCGAACCTCGGCGTCGGACTGTATCAACACGACATCAAGGCCAATCATCTCCGCGAGTCGCTCGACGAGGTGGTGGAGTCGTGCGTGAACTACGTGGGCGTGGACGTCAACACGGCCAGCCCGGCCCTGTTGCGCTACGTGTCGGGGCTCAACCAGTTGACCGCCCGGCGGCTCTACGAATACCGCTTGGAGCACGGCCCCTTCCGCAACCGCGAGCAGCTCAAGGAGGTGCCGGGCATCGGCGAGGCGACCTTCGTGCAGGCCGCCGGGTTCTTGAAGATCATCGGCGGCGACAATCCCTTGGACGCCACCTGGATCCATCCCGAAAGCTACCCAATCGCCAGCCGAGTGATGGAGCGGCTGGGCATCGGCCCGTCGGACCTGGTATCCACGCAGAGCACGGCCAGCATGTCGGAGCGGATCGGCAAGATCGACGCCGCCGCGCTGGCCGCCGAGCTTCAGGTAGGGGCGATGCTGCTGAAGGACATTGTCAGTCAACTGGCCCGGCCTGGCCGCGATCCTCGCGAGGACCTTCCCGCCCCGGTGTTCAAGCGCGGCGTGCTCAAGCTGGAGGATCTCGCGCCGGGCATGGAGCTCACCGGCACCGTGCTCAACGTGGTCGATTTTGGGGCCTTTGTCGACATCGGCATGCACGATAGCGGCCTGGTGCACGTGAGCCGACTGGCCGACAAGTTCGTGCGCGACCCGCACGACGTGGTCACCGTGGGCGACATTGTGCGGGTATGGGTGATGGAGGTCGACAAGCAGCGGCGCCGCGTGTCGCTTTCGATGATCCCGCCCGGCCACGAGCGATCTTCACCCCGTCGCCACGAGAAGCCGCAAGGCCCGCCGAGGCCG
>CAYTJV010000190.1:0-12343 GCA_964438165.1 uncultured Planctomycetaceae bacterium
GCGGTGATCCCCACGAAATAGCCGACCATGACGAGCCAATCCAACGACGTGAAACGGTGACCGGCACTTTCCATCAGGGTCTCCATCGCGGCAAAAGTAGTAGGCACACTCCGTGTGCCGTAACCGGCGAACGGCACACGGAGTGTGCCTGCTACCAAAGGCTACGGCTTGCCGTTGCCATGCTCCAGGTCGGCGATCTTCCTGACCCGCCGGGCGTGCCTTCCGCCTTCAAACTCGGTCTTCAGCCAGATCGCCACCAGGCGATCCACCAGCCGCTCGCCCAGAATGTCGCCAGAGAGGCACAACACGTTCAGGTCGTTGTGACGGCGGCTCATTTCCGCGGTCAGGTCGTCGTGACACGGAGCCGCCCGGACGCCGGGGAACTTATTGGCCGCAATGCACATCCCCAGCCCCGAGCCGCAAATCAGAATCCCGCGCTCGACTTCCCCGCGGCTGACGCGCCTGGCCACGGCAGCGGCGACGTCGGGGTAATCCACCGGTCCCGGTTCGTCGGTGCCTACATCGATCGCCTCCTGGCCAAGGCGAGCCAAGAGGCTGACGATCTTGCGCCGCAGATCGACCCCGCGGTGGTCGCTTCCAACCGCAATACGCATCGTGACTATAATCTCCGAGATTCGATCATCCAATATAGAATCCCAAGGTCCTTACTGCAACTGCGTTACGCGCTGTAGTCGCGATGGCGCTCAATAGAACCGCGCCCAGACGTAGACCGCCGCCAGGATCCCGCCCGCCAGGGCAACCAGCACCATGATGATGAAGAGTTGGCTGAGCACCGATGTGCGTGCGCGGTCGACATGACGCCGACCGGCGGCAGCGGCGGAGTCGGCGTCGTCAAGGATCCGCTCCAACCCGGGCACAGCATCGGGGATTCGCAACTGGGGGAACGCTCCTTCGGGGAAGACCTCGGCAGCTTCCTTCCAGTCGCGCCATCCTTCGCGCCAGACCTGGCAGTCCGGAGTGATCCGTCCTTCGGCAAGCCAGGCTCGCATCACGTCGCGGCCTGCCGGCCCGTATTGACCGCCCGTCGGAGGGCGAACGTACCAAATGACGTCGGGTGCGTCTTGCAGCGGGTCCGGTTCGTTAGGCGACCTCACGGGAAAACCCTGCCGGTTGATCCCCGGCAAAGACGGGTCCACTAGGGGGGGAGGCAGGTCAATGCGAGGTAGATCCGCGGACGCACTGGCCGCAATCGGTTCCGGCAAGGACGGCGGTTCCATCGGGGGAGGAGTACCTTGGGCCGGCCCAAGTTCAGTTCCCCCTTCCAATGGAGGAGTCACCAATTCGGTCTCCTCGTCGTTTCCTCCTTCCGCACCAATTCCCGGCTCTTCGACAGCTCCACCCAAAGGTTTTCCCGCTGAAGATCCGGTTCTTGGGCCTTTGGATCTACGCTTCTCCTTCGAGCTGCCTCTGGTGCGCTGCAAGGGGATATCGACACTGGTTCCGCAGTGGGGACAAATACCCCGCCTTCCTGCCTGGAAGGCCTTGACATGGATCTTGCAGCCGTTTGGACAATTGAAGCGAATACCCATGATGGAAATTATAAGTCCGCAAAACAAGCTGTGAAACTGACCTGGGGCGAACTGGCCCGTTTTGCTAATCTTCCACCCCTTCGGGTACAAGCGTCCCAGGGTCTCACGCTAAGACGCAAAGGGAGGGATGAGAGATAAGGGATGAAGGATAAGGGATGACGGATCATTCTGCGTCCGTCATTTCCCTTCGCGTCTTTGCGCCTTTGCGTGAGACCCATTTCTTACTCACGCAAAGGCGCTAAGACGCAAAGGAACCCGCCCCCTCGGGTACAAGGGTCCCAGAGTGGCGATTGACTTCGCCATCCTTTCTCGGGAGTCCGATCTCATGCGGCGCGGACCGATCTCTCTCCTTCTTGCCGATTTCACAGTCGTTTGCGTCCTCGTGGTGCTCCTCTCGGGATGCGGGTCGCAAGGAAAGTCGCCTGCGGATCGCAAAGCACCCGACGCGGTCCGAGTCGGTGCGACGGCCACGTCGAAGGCGTCCGACGACGGCCGCACGTCAAGCCCTAGCGGCCCCAAGAAAACGGGGGCTGGCTCCGAGCCCTCGGGGGAAAACACGCGAGAAATGGGGCGTCGAGAGGTGCCCGTCCCCGTTTCGTCGGGGCCTCTCAGCGCGGGTACGCCGCCAGCCCCCATCTCCGGCGACGCGCCGGTCGCCGCCGCGTCCTCGGGGCCAGCCGCGCCGAGTACGACACCCATGCCGGCCAAGGCCCGTTCGGCCGTCCCATTGGGTACGCGCTCGGCGAGACCGGTCATGAAAGAGACCGCACCCCTGAATAACGTAGGCAGTGTGCCCGAGGAAGCCGCGCCGCCGGTTGTCGCCCGTATCGCCCCGGCGCAGCCGTCCAGCGCCGACAGTGGTGGCGCAGGGACTTCGCAGTCACCGGGGAACACGCCGGTCAATGCGAAAGCCAAGGACTACACCGTGGTTACGGTCTTTTACGGCACCGATCGCAAGGCGGTGGCGGTGTCCGACGCGAGGGTCGAGGGATATGACGACTGGTTTTTCCTCACGGCGATTTGCGCCGCAGCGACGATCCTCCTCGCCGTGGCATCGCTGAAATACAGCCGTAGCCGCAGGACCAAGGTGGCCGCGTACTCTGGCCTGGCGATCACCGTGCTGCTCGGGGTGGCAACGACGATGGCTCGCTTGCGGAGCGAGGAGATCAACCCGGGCAATCACATCGGCTACGGCAACGACCGCGGCGAGGTCCAGATGGGCGAGTGCCAGGTGAGCATTCCGAAGTACCACGAGGTAGGCACGGTGGAGCGGCCCTCGATCCTGCGGCTCGATTTCCGCGAAGACCCGCGCAAGCACGTGGTGCTCCTGGACGTGCAGCCGGAGCCGCCCGACGCCTTCTACGCCTCCTTGAAGTCGAAGGTGCAAGGCTCGCAGCAGCAAGCGGCCTTGGTGTTCGTTCACGGCTACAACGTGACCTTCGAGGGCGCGGCGCGGCGCACGGCGCAACTGGCCTACGACCTGAAGTTCGACGGGGCGCCGATCTTCTTCAGTTGGCCGTCGCAAGGGGGCCTGCTGCAGTACGCCGTCGACGAGACCAACGTGGCCTGGACCGTGCCGCACCTCAAGGAGTTCATGGTCGCGGTGGTCCGGCGGTCGGGGGCCAAGTCGGTCCACCTCGTCGCGCATAGCATGGGCAACCGGGCACTCACGTCGGCCCTGCTCGCGCTGGCCGCCGAGATGAGGAACGAGGCCCCCATGTTCCGGGAAGTGGTGCTCACGGCGCCGGACATCGATGCCGACGTGTTCCAACGCGACATCGCGCCCGCGATCACGCGCACCGCCCAGCGCGTGACCCTTTATGCCTCTTCCAACGACGAAGCCCTGGCCCTCTCGAAGCGGCTCCATGGGTATCCGCGGGCGGGCGACTCGGGGGCCGAGTTGGTGGTCGTTGACGGCGTGGATACGATCGACGTCTCGAACGTCGATACGAGCCTGGTGGGCCACTCCTACTACGGCAGCAACGACACCGTGCTGGCCGACCTGTTCTACGTGCTGACCGAACCCAAGCCGGCCCGATCGCGAAGCTGGCTGGCGCCGGTGCCGGTCGGCGCCATGGTTTACTGGGTCTTTCAGCGAGAATCGGCCCGGCTCCGAGCGGCGAGCGGGCAGGAGAAGGCGGTCCGTTAGCGGAAGAAGTTCGTTCACGCGGACTTTGACCACATGCGGGCCCTGCTCCGCACGCCGCTGGTCTTCGACGGCCGCAATTCTGAAGAAAACTCGCCCGGGCGCATGGCCCATTGGTGGTGGCCTCCAAAATCCGGTTTCTAGCCTCTTGACAATCGTGCCGACTAAAGGATAATGCGGACATATATTGTCCTAATTAGTCCCGCACCCCCACTTCAGGCGCCCCCGTCCCTCCAAGACTTCCGAGTGGCGCCATGCTCACGAGAACCTCGCTATCGGCTGTGCGGGCCCTGACTTTTCTGGGGCTCAATCGCCGGGACCAGCCGTGGTCCCCGCGATCCATGGCCGAGCACCTGGGTGAATCCCCCACCTACTTGGCCAAGGTTGTACGCCATTTGGTGCGGGCAGGCATTCTCAAGGCGCACCGCGGGGTTGCCGGCGGGGTCCTGCTGAATCGCGATCCGCAAGACATCACGCTCTTGGCGATCGTGGAGGCGTGCCAAGGGGCGGTGCTCGGCGATTTCTGTAGCGAAACCACGGACTTGGCCATGACCTGTGCGTTCCATCAGGCCGGGGCGGAACTGCACCAAGCGATCGTCGGGGTGCTTTCGCGTTGGAACCTGGCCGAATTCCTCCGCCAGCCCCGCCCGCAGGCCAATCAGGACGGATCAATCCGCTGCTCGTTGGGGCCATGCCCGATGCGCGCCGCACGGGCGGAGTTGCCCTCACCCCCTGCCCCTCTCCCGAAGCGGGAGAGGGGAGTCGGTGGTGCCCCTCTTCCGAAGCGGGAGAGAGGAGTCGGGAGAGCCAGGGCCCAGGCGAGCCGGGGTTCGCGTTCGCAGCACCTCATGAAATAGGACCGACCGCGTGCAGTACCAGGTGGAAGTTCCCACGGCGGAATACTGGCGTCGGCAGATCAAGTGCCAGGACGCTTGCCCCGTACACACCGACGCCCGTGGTTACGTGCGCGCGATTGCCGAGGGCAACGAGGAACTCGCCTACTTCATTGCCCGCGGACCCAATCCATTGGCATCCATCTGCGGCAGGGTGTGCGGTGCTCCGTGCGAAGCGGCGTGCCGGCGAGCCGACTACGACCAGGGGATTGCGATCCGAGCCCTGAAACGCCACGCGTGCCAGCGATTCGGACCGGAAGGGCGGCCAGAGGGAGGCAAGGGCCTGTTGGACTACCTCAAGAACCTCTCACCGTTCGTAGTCCCGCCTTCAGGCGGTTTCGTAGCAGGAAGCCGCCTAAAGGCGGAACTACGAACTGCGTTGCGCCCGTGCAGAGACAAGGAAGAGTTGCTTCCACTGTTGCGGGCATTGACGGGAGGACAGATTCCGCTTGCCGAGGGAAAAAGCGTGGGCATTATCGGGAGCGGGCCGGCGGGGCTCGCCGCGGCGCACGATCTCGCCTTGCTCGGATTTTCCGTTACCATCTACGAGGTCGAGCCCGTGCTCGGCGGCATGCTCGCCGTGGGCATCCCGCACTACCGCCTCCCCCGCGACCTGATTCGGGCCGAAGTGGAAACCATCGTCGGATTGGGCGTGGAGCCGGTGACCAATTGCTGCGTGGGCCGCGACGTTTCGCTGCCGGAACTGCGCCAGCGGCACGACGCGGTGGTGATCGCCGTGGGAGCGAAGCGATCGCGCAGGCCAACGTATCCGGGCAGCGATGCCGAGGGCGTGCTCGGCGGCGTGGAGTTCCTTCGCGACGTGGCCCTGGGCACGCGGCCTCCGCTCGGTCAGCGGGTCGTGGTGGTGGGCGGGGGCGACGCCGCCATGGACGCTGCCCGGACCGCCTTGCGAGTCCGAGCGGCCCAAGAGGACAACGCCGGCGAGCAAGGCGAGCATTACCTGGCGATGGACGCCGCGCGCACGGCCTCGCGCGTCGGAGGGCACGAGATCCACATTGTTTACCGACGCTCCCGGGCCGAAATGCCCGCCGTCCAGTCGGAAATCGAGGAGGCGCACGAGGAGGGCATCCATTTCCATCTCCTCACGAACCCCGTGCGCATCGAGAAGAACGAGCGCGGCCAGGTGCGCGGCCTGTGGTGCCAGAAGATGGAGTTGGGCAAGCCCGACGCCAGCGGCCGCCGAGAGCCGGTTCCCATGAAGGGATCGGAATTCTTCATGGAGTGCGACAGCGTGCTCCTGGCCATCGGGCAGACCTTCGACCTCTCGTTTGTCGATCCCCAGCGCGACGGCCTTCCGATGACCAAGGACGGCCGGATCGATTGCGATCCCAAGAGCGGGAGCACGTCGGCCGCGGACGTCTTTGTCGCCGGCGACCTGGCCCACGGGCCGAAGTTGCTGATCCACGCCGTGGCGTCCGGGAAGGCCGTGGCCCGGAGCATCTACGAGAGACTGACCGGACGCCGGATCACGGCGGAGGCGATGGAACTGCACTTCCCCTTGCCCACCTACGATCGTGAGCCCGATTACGAGAAACGACGGCGGCTTCGTCCGGGCACGCTCCCGTTGGACGCGCGTTTCGTCACGATGGACATGCCGGTCGAGCTGGGGTTCACCCCGCAGCAGGCATGCCGGGAGGCGGGACGCTGTTTCGATTGCGGAGTGAACACGATCTTCGACGGTGAACGTTGCGTGTTGTGCGGCGGGTGCGTGGACGTCTGTCCGGAGCGATGCCTGCGGATCGTCTCCTTGGATCAGATGGCGCCGCAGGACGACCTCCAGCGCGCCTTGGCCGGACAGTTGGGCGCGTTCCCGGCCGAAGCGGCCTCTGCGATCCTCAAGGACGAGACGATCTGCATCCGCTGCGGCCTGTGCGCCGAGCGATGTCCCACCGGGGCGATCACCATGGAACGATTCAGTTTCGAGGAGAGACCACGATGTCTGACGGCAATCGCTTAGAGCCTATCCCAAAAACTTCCGAAGTCTCGAAGACTTCGGAAGTTTGCGGCCCCACGACGTCGAGCGGGGAACGAATAGAGTCCGAACCGGTTTCGCGGCGCGACTGGCTGGGCCTGGCGGGCACGGGGTCGGCCGCCACGGCAATCCTGTTTTCGACGATGGGCATGTTGCGCTTGCCCAAGCCACGCGTGCTCCCCGACGTGCTGAGCTTGATTCGCCTGGGAAAACCGGGCCAGTTTCCCCCCGGCTCTGTCACCCCGTTGCCGGCGGAGAAGGTGTGCGTGGTTGCCGGCGACGAGGGGATCGGCGTGATCTCGTTGGTGTGTACGCACTTGGGCTGCATTGTCAGCAAGAAGGAAACAGGATTCGACTGCCCCTGTCACGGCTCCAAGTTCGGTCCGGGAGGCGAGGTGCGACAAGGGCCGGCGCCCCGCCCCCTGCCTTGGTTGGCCGTATCCCAGGCCCCCGACGGCACGCTCCAGGTGGACCTGGGCAAGGAAGTCAGTCCGGGCGCGCTGTATAGGGCGTCGAGCTAGCACGTGGCATGATAACGCAACAAAGCAAACGAATAGCGAATACTGAATGCAGAATGGATTTCGCCGGACGCTGGAAGGAGAGAAAGAACCTATCCGACGAAATCCCCACCGACCCCGCGTCGGTGGAAACGGGTTTGGCAACTACACGAGAGGAAAACGATCCAAGAAATCCCCACCGACCTCGCGTCGGTGGAAGCGGGTTTGACGACTACTGTGGCGGCCGTAGTTTCCAAACCCGCTCCCACCGGCACGGGGCCGGTGGGGAAAAGAGAAATGGGCCATGACAAAGGTCGACGGTAGTTTCCAAACCCCGTTCCACCGGCACGAGGCCGGTGGGGAATTGCGAATTCTGAATTCAGTATTCGCTATTCGTTCCGACAAACCAACAGCGTGATTTCGCACATTAGGGAGTCACACCGAATGTCCGTGCCCCAGTCGCCAACATTCTGGGAGAACCTCAGGACCCTGCCGAGGAATATCAAGGGGGCCATCTTCCGCCACGGCGCGCCCACGTCGGATCGGGCCCGATCGCAGGCCGTGTTCAGCAACGTCTTCTTGCACGTTCACTCCGCCCGAGTGCATCCGCACTCCTTGCGGCCGACCGCCACCTGGGGGCTGGGAGTGTCGCTGGTCGCGCAGTTCATCATCCTGACCGTCACCGGCGTGTTGCTCATGGTGTATTACATGCCGTCCACCGAGTTGGCCTACGACTCGATGAAGGACCTGCACTATATCGTGCCCACGGGTCGCGTGATGCGGAATATCCACCGGTGGGCGTCGCACCTGATGGTGCTCTTCGTGCTTTTGCACATGATGCGGGTCTTTTACACGGCTTCCTACAAGAAGCCCCGCGAGTTCAACTGGCTGATCGGAATGATTCTGCTGGTGCTGACCCTCGCGCTGTCGTTCACCGGATATATCCTTCCCTGGGACCAACTGGCGTATTGGGCGTTGATGATCGCGGCCAACATTGCCGCGTCGCCCAACGAGCTGGCCCACTCCCTGGGCTTGCCGCAAAGTTTCCACGTCGGGGATCTCGTGAAGGAGTTGCTCCTGGGCTCCGCAGAACCCGGACAGCACTCGCTGATTCGATTCTATACGCTGCACTGCGTTTTTCTGCCGCTGTTGGCAGGGATGGCCATGGCAGCCCACATCTGGCGGATCCGCAAGGACGGCGGCCTGGCCCGACCCGACGGCACGCCCACGCCGGCCGGCAAAGGGGCGGCCTCGATGGCGCCAGCCGGGCAAACGGCCGACCAGGCGCCGCGCAAAACCTACGGACTGATGTGCGTGGTCCGCGACCAATCGCCCCACACCGGCAAGGACCCGGACGAGACCGTTGCCTCGTGGCCCTACTTGCTCCGCGCGGAGATGTTGGTCTTCATGCTGACGATGCTGGCGTGCGTGGCCTTGGGGTACTTCTTCGACGCGCCGCTGCGCGAGCTTGCCAATCCGACCGTCCCCGAGAATCCAGCCAAGGCCCCCTGGTACTTCCTCGGCTTGCAGGAGCTGGTCTCCTACTCGGCATTCCTGGGCGGGGTTGGCATTCCCACGCTGGCGGTCATTGGCCTTGGGCTGATTCCCTTTCTAGACCGGGAGCGGGAGCCGGGCGGCGTCTGGTTCAGCGGTCGCCAGGGTCGGCGCGAGGTGTTGGCGGCGGCCGTGTTCGGCGTCCTGGCCGCGGTCCTGGCGGTGGCCATTCCGGTACACTTCGGTTGGCTCCGCAACTGGTTCCCCGGCATCCCGCAGTTGGTGATCGTGCTGGTCAATCCGGGCAGCCTCGTGACCGCGGCCTACATGGTCTGGTCGCTGGCCGTCATGCGCCGCACCCGTTCCACCCGCATGGGAGCCATCGCCCTGTTCACCTGCTCGATGGTGGGTTTTTCGATCCTGACCTACGTGGGCACGTTCTTGCGCGGCCCGAACTGGGATTTCTACTGGAGTGAGAGTCAGTGGCCGATTCATTGAAAGCTGACATCGAGGCTATGGATCGCCGGGTGAAATGGTGGCTGCTGGCGGTGAGCCTGGCCACGCTGGCGCTGCTGGTGCTTGCCGCGCTTGCGGAGAACGTCTATCCGCAGTGGCGCCAGACGCGCTTGGCATATGCCAAGGTCCTAAAGCGCGAGGCTACCGATGCCCGCGGCCAAGTGATCGCCGGTCAGTTCAAGATCGATCCCGATCAATACGTGCTCCGCGAGCTGCGGAGGGTCGATCGGTGCGTCACCTGCCATGCCGGAGTCGAAGATCCCAGGCTGATCGACGAGAAACAGCCGTTTCGCGCGCATCCGGGCGATTTCTTCGCCAGCCATCCTCCCAAGAAGTTCGGTTGCACGATCTGCCACCAGGGACAGGGCCCGGCCACCGCGCTGCCCGACGCCCACGGGAATGTTCCTTTCTGGGCCGAGCCGATGATTCCCACGCGGTACGCGTACGCAGGCTGCGGCGCTTGCCACGCGTACCTCAATGTGCCGAGCCTTGCCGAGCTCGAGCGAGGGCGGAACCTCGTCGAGCGTCACGACTGCCTGGCGTGCCATCGGATCGACGGGCGCGGGGGCACGCTGCGGCCGGGGGGAGTGGGCGGCATGGAAGGGCCCAACCTCTCGCGCGTCGGAGCCGCCGGATTCGATCCGCGATGGTACGAGAAGCACCTGGAGCAATCGCAGCGGGCTAAGAGCGTATCCCAAAAGCGCGACGGGCAGCAGCAAACTGCCGAAGTCTTGAAGACTTCGGAAGTTTTCGGGATAGGCTCTAAAGACGCCCCATGGGCGAGCGCGTTCGGTCCGGTCGAGCCGAATGCCCGCAGGGCGATCGAAGCTTTCCTGGCGTCGCGCGTGGGCGCTCCGCGACTCGTGGAGGCCAAGGCGGTGTTCCACACGCTCGGCTGCCTCGGTTGCCACAAGGTCGGCGGCGTCGGCGGCGACGACGGTCCCGACCTGACGCACGCCGGCCAGAAGGACCCCGCCCGGCTCAATTTTTCCCATGTGGCGGGCGAGCGGACCGTCGCCCAATGGCACGCCGAGCACCTTCGCGACCCGGCCAAGATTGTCCCTGACTCGAAGATGCCCAAGGCGGGACTCTCCGAAGAACAAGTGGACCTGCTGACGCTCTACCTCCTCTCGCTGCGGCGGAACGATTTTCCCGAGGCCTACTGGCCCAAGGACCGCATCCGCGCCGAGCGTCTTGGCGAACGCGAGTTCGGCACCGACGGCGCCACGCTGTTCGGCACGTTCTGCGCGGGTTGCCACGGCCGGTCGGGCGAGGGGCAGCGATTCCCTGGGGCCATACCTTTTCCGGCAGTCGGCAACCCCGACTTCCTCGCCGCCGCCAGCGACGACTTTCTCGCCCAGACGATCCGCCGCGGACGACCCGGCCGGCGCATGCCGGCTTGGGACGCGAAAGCGGGCGGGTTGCGCCCCGAGGAAATTCAGGAAATCATCGCCCATCTGCGCCGCGCCAGCGGCGTTGCCGAGCCCAAGCCGGCGCATCCCCAGCGCCGCTGGGTACATGCCGACGCCAAGGCCGGCCAGGAGCTCTTCACCCGGCACTGCGCCGGCTGCCACGGTTTGAACGGCGAGGGCCTCCAAGCTCCGGCGCTCAATCACCCCGTGCTTCAGGCGGCGGCCAGTGACGACTACTTTGTCGAGACCATCGGCCGCGGGCGCCGCGGCACGGACATGAACGGCTTCCGCAATCCGTCGTCGGTCCATCCGACCCTCTCGGAGGCCGATATCCAGTCGATCGTCGCATTCATCCGCACTTGGGAGACGCAGAAATGAGCACGAAGGATCTCTCCCGCCGCGACTTCCTGGCCGCCGCCACCGCGGCCGGTTTCGGGGCGCTGGTGGCGTCGGCCACCAAGGCATGGGGCTTGGAGGCGGTCGCCAATCCGCTGGCCGCCTACCCGGATCGCGGCTGGGAGCGGGTCTACCGCGACCTCTGGAAGTACGACTCCACCTTCACCTTCCTCTGCGCCCCCAACGACACGCACAATTGTCTGCTGAACGCCTACGTCCGTTCCGGAGTCGTGACGCGGATCGGTCCGACGATGCGTTACGGGGACGCGACCGACTTGGAAGGCAACCGCGCGACCCACCGCTGGGACCCTCGCGTTTGCCAGAAGGGCCTGGCCCTGACCCGGCGGTTCTACGGCGACCGCCGCGTGAATCAGTGCATGGTTCGCGATGGGTTCAAACGCTGGTACGAAGACAAGTTTCCGCGCGGGGAAGACGGGCTTCCGCCCAAGGAGTACTTCCAGCGGGCCCGCGACCAGTGGATCCGCATGTCGCACGATGAGGCGGCCAAGATCGTCGCGGCCGCATTGAAGAACATCGCCGAGAACTACACCGGCGATGTAGGCAAGAAGCGGCTGGCCGCCCAGCATTATGACCCGGCGACGATCGAGGCCACCCAGGGCGCGGGCACGCAGGTGTTGAAGTTCCGCGGGGGGATGCCGCTCTTGGGCATGACGCGGATCTTCGGGATGTATCGCTTCGCCAATTCGATGGCCCTGTTGGACGCGGCGATCCGCAAAGTCCCGCCCGACAAGGCCGTGGGCGCCAAGGGATTCGACAACTACAGTTGGCACACCGACCTCCCGCCCGGCCATCCCATGGTCACCGGCCAGCAGACCGTCGAGTTTGATCTCTCGGCTGTCGAGCACTGCAAGACGGTGGTCGTCTGGGGCATGAACTGGATCACCACGAAGATGCCCGACGCCCACTGGCTGACCGAGGCCCGGCTCAAGGGCACGCGCGTGGTGGTCATTGCCTGCGAGTATTCGGCCACGTCGAGCAAGGGAGACGACGTGCTGGTGGTCCGCCCGGGCACCACGCCGGCCTTGGCCCTCGGCCTGGCCAACGTGATCCTCCGCGAGAAGCTTTACGACGCCGAGTACGTGCGCCAATGGACGGACCTGCCGATCCTCGTGCGCATGGACACGCTCAAGTACCTCCGCGCCGAAGAGGTTTTTGGAACGAAGCCGGCGCCCCTGACCAACGCCACTCGCGTCCTGGCCGAGGGCGAAAAGGAGCCCCCGCCCGGCGCGCAGCGGGAAATGCTCATTCCCAACGCCATGCGCCAGGAGTGGGGCGATTTCGTCTGGTGGGACGCGAAAACGGACAAGCCCCTGGCCCTCACGCGGGACGAGGTGGGGGCGAAATCCAAGGTCGGCGAGGCCCTCCTGGAGGGCGCGGTCGAAGTGACGCTCGCCGACGGCAAGAAGGTCCGCTGCCGGCCCGTAT
>CAYTJV010000191.1:0-12338 GCA_964438165.1 uncultured Planctomycetaceae bacterium
TCCGTCCGCGACTCGTTCTACCATTGGTTCCGCAAAGAGGGCTACGACGTCAAGGCGGTCCCCAGCGCCGCGGAAGCCCTGGAGGCGATTCGCGGCCACGCCTACGAGGTCGCCCTGATCGACATCAAGATGCCCGGCATGGACGGCCTGGAGCTCCAAGAGCACATCCACCGCGCCGATCCGCAGACGGCCGTCATCGTCATCACCGCCTTTGCCTCAGTCGACACCGCGGTGAGGGCTCTCAAGCACGGCGCCTTCGACTACGTCACCAAGCCCGTCGATCCCGACGAGCTCAGTCATCTGGTCCGCCGCGCGCTGGACGAGCGGCGCCTCCGGGAAGAGAACGTGCACCTGCGCGAGACGATCGACGAGTTGGTGTCGGCCGACAAGATCGTGGGCGAGAGCCCTGCCATGCGCAAGGTCATGGAACTTGTGGAGCACGTGGCCAAGACCGATGCCACGGTGCTGATCCGCGGGGAGAGCGGCACGGGCAAGGAGCTGATCGCCCGCGCCATCCACGCCAAGAGCAAGCGGCGGTACTTCCCCCTCGTTGCCGTCAACTGCGGCGCGTTGCCGGAGAACCTGTTGGAGAGCGAGCTATTCGGTCACGAAAAGGGCGCCTTCACCGGCGCCGAGTATCGTCACAAGGGAAAGATCGAGATGGCCGACGGCGGGACGCTCTTCTTGGACGAGGTAGGGGCCGTGAACGCCAAGATGCAGATCGACCTCTTGCGCGTGCTGGAGACCAAGGAGCTGACCCGCGTCGGCGGCGCGGGACCGATCACCGCCGACTTCCGCGTGATCTGCGCGACCAACGAGAACCTGGAGCTGGCGGTCCAGGAAGGCAGGTTCCGCGAGGACTTCTACTATCGCATCAACGTGTTCACCATCGATCTGCCCCCGCTCCGGGCCCGCGGGTCCGACATCCCGGCCCTGGCCCACTACTTTCTCGACGGCTTCGCGCGAAAGATGGAAAAACGCATTACGGGCATCGCCCCCGAAGTCATGGCGCTGCTGACGGCGTACGGTTGGCCGGGCAATGTGCGCGAGCTGTCCAACGCCATCGAGCGTGCCATGGTGGTGGGGGAGCCGCCGGTCATCCGCCCGGAGGACCTGCCCCTGCCGCGACTGGCGCAAAGCGAGATCCCCGCGGCCGACTCGCTGGAGGAAATGGAGAAACGCCACATCGCCGACGTGCTGAAGCGAACCCACGGCAACGTCACGCGAGCCGCCGAGATCCTCAAGGTCGATCGGGTCACGGTGTACAACAAGATCAAGAAATACGGCCTGCGGCCGTGATCGATCTCCGCCGCGCCACCTCACCGCCGGGCCCGCCCGGCGGAAGGCTGACTAAGGATCTGCTCTCCCGAGCCGGTCTTGACTCTGCTCCCCGTCTTCTCTATCTTGAGGCGCGCGACGGTCATTGAATTGTCGACACCCAAGTGCATTACCATCGTTGGAGGACGCAGGCATGAAGTGGATCAAGGCAACGTTGACGGGGCTCGCGCTGGCGGTGATTGGGCTGGCGGCTTCGGCTGCGGCGGATGAGAAGGAAGGGCCCTGGAAGAAACTCTGGGATGGGAAGACGCTGGCCGGCTGGCACAAGATCGGCGTGGGCCAGTGGACAATCGAAGACGGGGCGATCGTCGGGCGCAAGAAGAAAGAAGATCCCAACTTCGGCCACCTGGTGACCGACGCCAAGTTCAAGGATTTTACCGTGCGGGTGAAGTTCAAGGCTCTTCAAGGAAACAGTGGCTTTTACTTCCGCATCGAGGAAAAGGGTGGCAGCGGCGTGTCGGGCTTCCAGGCGGAGATCGATCCCAACGCCAGTACCGGCGGACTCTACGAGACGAACGGCCGGGCCTGGGTGGCCCAGCCCAAGCCGGAGGTCGTCCAAAAGGCATTCAAATCCAACGACTGGAACGAGATGGTCGTCTCCGCCCAAGGTGGCGACGTTACCGTGACGGTCAACGGCGTCACGACGGCGGACCTCAAGAACGATCCGGGCAAGTGGACCCAGGGGCACATCGCCCTGCAACTCCACGGCGGCAACGACATGCTGGTGATGTTCAAGGACATCGAGATCAGAGAATAGGTCTTAGGTCTTGGGGCTTTGTTCTTCGGGCTTGGCACGAATCGCCGTTTTTCCGCGGCGGCCGGTCGAGTAGAATTGAAGTGAGAGAGCCGCGTACCGCGCTCCTGGCAATTCGCGGGATGCGATTATATTGTTGACAGGCTTCATGGGGAATGGCCTATGAGAACCGAAACCACAGCGACGGTGATCGACGGTGGCCTGGAACTCGACCAACGCCTTCACCTACCGGACCAAATCCGTGTGCGCGTGGCAATTGAGCCCTTGGAGAATTGGAAGGACAGGTTCAGCGCGGGCCTGAAATCCTGGAGGGAATTCTGCGAACAGCATCCGGTTTACTCGGGTGGTCGGCGGTACACGCGGGACGAATTACATGAACGCCGTTGATACCAACGTGCTCGTTTACCACGTCGACAGGGAGGAGCCAGCGAAGCGGGCCAAAGCGACTGAACTTCTGGACCGCCTTGGCGAGGAGGACGTGGAAACGGTTCTCCTCTGGCAGGTTGCCGGCGAATTCCTGAGCTGTCTCCGGCGCTGGGAAAGCGAAGGCCGGATTACCCGACAGGAAATCCTTGGACACCTTGATCGGCTGGAGTCAATGTTCCGCTACGTCTTGCCTACCCAGACTATTCTCAGGAAGTCGCTCGACCTCACTTCGCGGTACAGCCTGTCTCACTGGGACAGCATGTTGGTGGCGGCGTGCATAGGCGCGGACGTGCATACGCTTTATAGCGAGGATCTCGGCAGCGGCACGCGGTACGAGTCCGTCACCGTCATCAATCCGTTTCTGTAACCGCGAGTCACCACGGAGGGCGTTCCCTACAGTCGGCGGGCGATCAGGCTTTCAAAGACCGCCGAAGAAAGCTCCGCGAGCGAGTCGACCACCAGGTCGGCCGCAGCGAGAATTCCCCGGCTGCGGCCCGTGCTCACCAAGCCCACGCTCACCATTTCGGCCGCCTTGGCCGCGGCGATTCCCAGCGGGGCGTCTTCCACCACGGCACAATGCTTGGGCGGGACGGCGAGCCGCTCGGCCGCGAGAAGAAAGACCTGCGGATCGGGCTTGCCCCGGATCACGTCCATGCCGTCGACCACGGCGGCAAACAGCGCGCGGCTCCCCAGCCGATCGAGGACCAATTCGACGTTCTCCGGCGGTCCGGAAGAGCCGATGGCCAAGGCGAAGCCGGCCGCGTGGAGCGATTCCAGAAGCTCCTTGACCCCGGGCATCGGCGGGAAGTCGGCGGCCAGGATGTCGCGGTACGCAGCTTCCTTCTGGGCGTCGAGCCGGGCGATGTCCTCCTCGCTCGAAACGGCGTCCGGCCACAGCGCGGCGATGATCTCCCGGCTGGTCCGCCCGAACGTCGCGTCGAACTCCTCCCGGCTCATGCCCCGCCCCAGCGAGGCCGCCACCTTCTGCCAGCTCTGATAATGCGCCCGGTAACTGTCGACCAGCACGCCGTCCATATCGAAAATGACCGCGAGTCGCTCGTTCATTTGCAAAGTAGCAGGCACACTCCGTGTGCCGTAACCGGTGAAAGCATTGCGGTAAGCAGCGGACGGCACACGGAGTGTGCCTGCTACTTAACTCAGGAAATCAGTACGTGCACTCCCGGGCCGCCTCGGCATACGCGCGGAGGTTCTCCACGGGCGTGTCGAAGAAATGATCGGAGGCGGAGAGAATGTAGCCGCCGTCGCGTCCGAATCCTTCGAACAGCCGGTGCACTTCGGTCCGGATCTGCCTGGGCGTGCCGGAGGCGAGGACGTTGAACTGGTCCATGCCGCCGATCATGACCACGCGGCGGGCGTAGGCGTCGCGGACCATGGCCGGCTCGGTAATGTTGCCGCCGCAGCCGGGCGGCGTGAGCGTCTCCGAGGCGTCGGTGGCGTTTTCGACGATCAAGTCCAAGAGGTTCATCATCCCGCCGCAGGTGTGATACGTGGAGATCAGGCCCACGTCGTGCAGGGCCTGGTGCATCCGCCGGTCGTACGGGAGGCAGAACTCGCGGTGCAGCTTGGGGGAGATCACCGTATCGCTGGCCGCCCCGCCGCCGGTCTCGATCAGGTCGAACTTCGCGCCCCGCAGCGACTCGTCGATGAAACGGAGCTTCTTCTCAAGAAGCGCCCTGAGGAGCCGGTGGACCCAGTCCGGGTTCTCGAAGGTCTCGAGGATCAGGGCCTGCACTTCCATCAAGCAGCAGGCGTGCTGCCAGCAGCCAGCTTGGTCGCCCCAGACGAAGCCCCGCAAAATGCCCGCGTCGCCGATCCGGTCATACTCGCGCTCGATCGCCTTATGATCCAGCTTTGCGATCGGCATGTACTTCTCGATTAGTTCGACGTCTTCGCGCCGCTTGATCAGATACTCGGTGATCCACGTGGTCGTGCGGTTGGCGCCGGTCTTGTAGGCCAGCTCGCCTTCCGGGGTGACGATGCGGTGGTGGACGATTTTGTTGTCGGGGTTCGGGTCGACCACGGTGATTTCGTCGCGCCATTGCGGCGTTTGCAACGCGTACCGCTCGGCGTTGGGGATCCAGAACTGGCCCATGGCCTCGAAATACTGGATCGCCGCGTCCATGCCGGTGACCTGGAAGGCGGCCAGCGGGTCGATGCCGTTCATGTACGTGTCGAGATGATACTGCTGCCACTGGTGGATCGTCACGGGGAGCCGGTCGGCCTTCTCGCGGTGCAGAGCGACGAGCATCCGCTCTTTAGGGGTCATTCCTGATTCTCCGGTGATCTGCCAAGACCGGCGGGCGGGGGCAAGCGGCGGCGCCAAGTCAGTGGGTCGATGTGCTGAAGTCGGTTGACTTGAAGAAGCGGGGCGCGACGGGCAAGTGGCAGCGTCGCGACAAGGAACTCATGGCCGGCCATTGGTCTTCTATCGCGGCCCGGCGTCCTCGCTGGCCTTGCACAAAGACTGGGCGATCGGCTCGCGCAGCGCCCTCGGCCTCGCCGCCCAGGCCGACGTGGTGTTCCATCGCCTGGAAGTTCGCAATCGCCAGCCTTTTGGAGTGCGGCAACTTGTTACCGCTTTCTTTCTTGTGTGTTGCCCCCTCGTGCTGAGAGGGAAAGCGATGACAAGTCATCGCACTCCAAAAACGAGCGACTATCGGAACGTGAGCGTCAGCGTGGTCAGGTCGTTGGGCAAGTACGGCAGCTTCACTTGACCGGAGATCTTGCGGAACAGTTGGGCGGCGCTGCCGTCGGCTTCGACCGTGTACGCGTCCCAGGGCAGGTCGGAGAAGGTGAATTCCCCGCGGAGATTCGTTTTCGTCTTGCGGGTTGTTCCTACAAGCTGCACGTCGATGAACGGGACCGGCACGTCGACCAGCAGGAGCCGCTGCACGACCTTGCCTTGAATACTCTGTCGGAGGGGGGGCGTTTCGTTTGGCAGCGCGATTCCCGCCCGATCGGCTTGAGCGATCACGGCCCGCTTGAAGAACTGAAATCGCAGATAGCTCTTGCGCCGCGCCCAACGGAACGACGTGTCGAACGCCACGCGCGGCAGGCGCGACTGGTCCACCAGGGTCACGAGGAACGCGATGTAGTTGTCCTCCTCGATCGTGGTCGTCTTGAGGGCCGCTTTGAGGGCCTCCGGATCGAGCCGCTCCTGCGCATGGGCGGAGCTGGTCCATGCTAGCACAATGCCCGCGAAGATCATCGCGGCTATACAGGGCCTTGCAAGCATCGCAAAAAAGGGCCTCTTGGAGGAGGAGCTGAGCCGAGGCCGGCAACCGGACCGTAAGCCGCGATCTTTTAGCCGAAGGGGCCGCTTGACGCAAGGTCGCTTGTCAGGAATCTGACGCCTACTGCTCCACGAGGAACAACGATCGCACCGGCGGCAAGGCGAATCGAACCCGGGTAACGTCCTGGCCCTGTTCCGTCGCGTGGGAAAAATCGGGGGGAGCGATCGTGCCGGAGTGAGGGTCCCACGCCTCCAGCGCGAGCTTGCCCCGAAGTTGCACGTGGGGATGAACGGGTGTGTCGCTGGAATTGCCGAAGAAATAGACGTTTTTCCCGTCGCGGACCTTGTGGAGGTACGAGAGGTTTCCCCCGCTGAGCTTCGGCACGTCGCCCAACTGAACGTCGTAAACCGGCAGGACTTCGTCGAGTGCCCGGCGGAGCGCCTCTTCGGTGGGGCGTGGGACGAACACTGCCTTGCCTCCGCGGGCATTCGAGTTCTTGGCCGGGGCCGGGGGGGCGAGTGGGTCGACGCCGAAGACCGCACGAACGGATTCCCTGACCTTCTCGTCCCCGCCGATCTCGGCCGACTTCCATGGGAGCCGCGTGGTGGCGATCACCGCGCCGCCGGCCTCGTAGAACTGGCGGACCTTCGCCAGATTGCTCGCCGCGATCGTTTTCGAGCCCGGCACGACCAGCACGCGGTACGTTTCCCGGTTCTCGGCGTTCTCCAGCACGAGGGTATTGCCGCGGACCGCGCATTTCCCATCGAGGACTTCGGGGTGCAGGAACGTGAAATCGCGACGCACGCCCGTGGAGAGAAGCTCGCCGACGTCCATGTAGTCGGCCTCTTCGGGAATCGGGCCGCCCAGGTATGGGTTCCCGGGTCCGAAATGATACGCCGCCTGCAGCGTGGCGATCGGATAGAGCACGGCGACGTCGGCCACGTGGCGGCCCGATTGCAGCAGCAGATTGAGCCTGCCCACGTACTTGTTGTACTCCGGCAAGAGCGGCCCCCAAACCGGATGCCGGTAGGAGAGTTCCGGCGGAAACACGACGTGGGCCGCATCATACCAAACGGCGTGGGGGACCATGAGATTGATTCCCTTGGCATACTGGTCCATGGCCTCGCGATAAAGTCCTTTGGGGTCGAGTTTCTCCATGGCCCCATAGGTTTCGGTCATCACCAGCGGGCGGTCGTAGTTGTAGGCCGCGGAGCTGACGATCTTGTATGCCTTCGACGCCCGGCCATACTGGAAGATCTGGTCGACGCCGGGGATGTCCTGGTGCTTGAAGGCCTTCATCAGGTCGCCGCAGAGCCCGGTCGGATTGACGATCTCCTCCTGGTCCACGTGCCCGGTGAGCTGGATCTTGTGGGCCCGGCACCAGTCGTTGATCGTCTTCGCGAAGCCGGTGCTGAACAGCTCGGCGCGGAACCCGAACAGGGCGTTTCGGGCGGCCTCGGTTTCCGGGCCGATGTCGTGCCAAAGCGCCGGATAGTACGGCACGGGGCTGAACCTGTGCTTGGCCTGGAAGCGGCGGTTGAACGACTCGGTCCACATCCGGCCTCCCTGCACTGTCCAGAACGTGGGCTCGTCGTAGAAGGCGCTGTCGATCGTTGTGCCAAAATGCTTGCCGAGCCGCTGGTAGAACCGCTCGTAGGTCAGCTCGATGAACCGTTGGACGGCCTCGGGACTGAGGTAATCGACGCGATCCCAGCCGTCGCGCACGCAAACGAAGATCATCACCTTCCATGTCCCGGCCGGCACGGCCCAGGAAAGAGAGCCGGCCGCGACGTGCGGCGTGACGTCGATTCGCTCTTTGGTGGCGGCGCTCATGGCGACCACGCCCATGAGAGTGCCCGGGGGGATCTTTTTCTTGTAACCGGCCGGCCCGGTCACGTTTTCTTCCACCAGGTCGAGCCGCTTTGCCGTGGCCTCGGGGTGCTTGGCGGCGAGCAATCCGCCGGCCGAGCCGCTGGGGAACCAGAACTCGTCGTAGAGGCACATCTTCATGCCCAGCGCCGCGGCCTTGTTCACGGCCTCTTCGTAGCGGTCGAGGAA
Source organism: uncultured Planctomycetaceae bacterium (assembly GCA_964438165.1). Lineage (GTDB taxonomy): Bacteria > Planctomycetota > Planctomycetia > Pirellulales > Thermoguttaceae > CALFBP01. The sequence continues at coordinate 7,831 of CAYTJV010000191.1, forward strand.
GTCCTTCGTGGCATACGCGGGAGTCATCGTCGGCGTGGGCAGGATGCCGAAGCCATAGTAGCCGCTTGCGTCCCGCGACTTCTGTATCTGCTCCTCGATCCCCTGCCGCGTGAGCGCGCCGTTCCAGAACCAAAGCGGCCGGGTCTTAAAGGCCAGCGGCGGGTCGGCAAACTCGCTCCGCGGCTCGGCAGGAACTCCACGCGCGTCGCCCCAACCAACCAAGCCAGCGGATGCCAGGCACGCTAGAAAACCCATTCGGTATTGCATTATCGTTGCACCTCACATCGCATCTTCCGGAGATGGGGCCGTTTTGCTGACCTTTGCCAGGGCACGTTGGAACTTCCGGCGACTGCCTCGCTTCGCCCGTTGGGCAAGGTACTCCACGGTCAACAGTGCCGACATCTTCTCCGCCAAGGCCGTGGTGATGAACTGATTGATCGAAACGTCTTCCTTCTTCGCCAGTTCTCGCACCCGCTTGTGCAGCGACTCGGGAAGCCGGAGGCTGATCGTGCTCATGGCAACACTCCTACGATATTGAGAAACTCTTGCGGCCTGATGACGCGGATGCCGAATTGCTCCACCTACCCTGTCAAAGGCTCACCCCGGGGCGAGGTTCTCATAAGTGTAGGTCGGCAGGTAGTCGCTCTTCACGTTGTGCGTGTGAACATATTCCCCCGGCCGGATATCGCGCGTCGCGGACCCGATCGGGGCCCCGTACTTCACCACCTTCTCCCCCGCGGCAATCGGCACGATCGCCACCTTGTGGCCGGTGGGAAGCGCCTGGACGCAGACCACCGGCTCGCCGGCAATCAGGATCGACTGGCCGACCGGGATCGTGGTCTTGGCCACGGCAACGTTGTCTTCGGGCGCGAGTTGTAGCAGCCGCGGGTCGATGGGGCGAGCGGCGGCGCCGTCTGCGCGGCCGCAGTTGCTTCGGTCAGCCATAGCCAAGTTCCTCCAGTTCGTCTTCGTCGAGGCCGTGGAAGTGCGCCAGCTCGTGCAGGAGCGTGATGCGGATCTGCTCGCGCAACGCTGCGGCCGTGATCCGGCCCCGCCGGTCGCTCGCGGCCGCCGTGATGCCCAGGCGGTAGATCGTCACCACGTCGGGAAGCGTACACGAGTGCTCGATGCTCTTCTCCGTGATCGCCACGCCGGTAAACAGACCGCAAAGCTCCTCGGGGTCGGAAATGTCCTTCTCCTCCATGATGTCCCGGGAAGGGTAGTCCTCGACATGAAGAGGGATTCTCTCCAACAGCTCGTGCACCAGCGGCGGCATGGCCGCAAGGACCTGCTCCAATTGCCGATCGAAACGGTCGCGCGTGCGCTGGTTCACTTCAGGGTCTCACCAAGGTGCCGAAGGCTATCTTAACTCCGCTGACGGGCAGGTCAATTGGCGCCGGCCTACCCGTGGAGGGGTAGGGCACTCCCGGCAAACCGTAGCCCTGCGTTTCGGGATGCTGGCAATCGCCTCGGCGGACCGCTACACTAATTCCCCTCGGGCCATCTTGGAGGATGGCCTGTAGGGAACGCCCTCCGTGGCGTTCCGGGATGCGACGTTGCGGCCTCCATGGCGATTCTCGGAACGCCACGGAGGGCGTTCCCTACAGGCCTATAGACAAGGAGTATTCGATGAGCATCTTCGAGAAGAGTGTGACGCGGCGCGAGGTTCTAACGCGGGGAGCCCAGGCAGCGGCCCTGGCCGTGGCGGCGGGCCGGATGGCGCCCCTGTTTGCCGCCCCGACATCGCGGTGGTTCAAGATCGGGGCGTGCGAGTGGAACTTGGGCAAGGCCGACCCGTCGTCGTTGGAGTTGGCCAAGGAGATCGGGCTCGACGGTATCCAGGTCGACATGGGCTCGCCGGCCGCCGATCTGCCCCTTCGCAGACCCGAGGTGCAGAAGGCCTATCTCGAAATGGCCAAGAAAACCGGCATGGGGATCGGTTCGATCGCCCTCGGGGCCACCAATAGCGTGCCGCTGAAGAGCGATCCCCGGGCAGCCCAATGGCTCTTGGACGCGATCGACGTGTGCAAGGCCATGGGCCGGTCGATCGTCATGCCCGCCTGCTTCGGCAACGGCGACCTCGACATGGCCAAGACCGGCGAGATCGACCACCTGGTCGGCGTGCTCAAAGACGCCGCCGCCAAGGCCGAGAAGCAGGGGATCACGATCGGCCTGGAGAGTTACTTGAGCGCCGAAGACAACCTGAAGATCATCGAGCGCGTCGGCTCGCCGGCCCTGAAGGTCTACTACGACGTCGGCAATTCGACCGACAAAGGCCGCGACGTGCTCAAGGAAATCCCGCTCCTCGGAAAGGAAATCTGCGAGTTCCACTTCAAGGACGGCCGCCACATGCTCGGCCAGGGGCGAATCGACTTCAAGAAGGTCCGTCAGGCCATCGACAAGATCGACTATAGCGGCTGGATCCAGATCGAGGCCGCGGCCCCGCACGGCGTGAAGCGCGATTACGCCGCGCACTACAAGTTCCTCCGCGGCATCTACCCGGAGCGCGGGTAGAGGGAAGAGGGGAGAAGGGAGAGGGGAGAAGGGAGACGCGGAGACGGGGATCAATTCTAGCCTCCGTGTTCTCCGTGCCTCCGTGGTGAATCCTTATGAACTACCGGAGTGATTCCATGAGGTTACAGCAGATTGCCATCGTTTCCGTGTTGCTGACGACCGGCGTTTCCTTCGCTGCCGAGACGCATGCGCCCAAGCATCGCAAGCTTTCGGCCGTGCCGTTTACCGACGTGAAGCTTAGCGACCAGTTCTGGGCGCCGCGGATCCGCACCAATCGCGAGAAATCGCTGCCGCACAACTTCAAGTGGTGCGAAGAGACGGGCCGGATCAGCAACTTCGCCAAGGCCGCCGGACTCATGCCGGGCAAGTTCGAGGGGATCTTCTTCAACGACTCCGACGTGTACAAGGTGCTCGAAGGGGCCTCCTACGCCCTGGCCGACCAGCGCGATCCGGCGCTCGAGAAGGCCACCGACGAGGTGATTGCCAAGATCGCCGCCGCCCAGCAGCCCAACGGCTACATCAACACCTATTTCACGCTGGCCGAGCCCGACAAGAAATGGACCGACTTCGCCGTGAAGCACGAGTTGTACTGCGACGGCCATTTGATCGAGGGGGCGGTCGCTCACTACCGGGCCACCGGCAAGAAGACCTTTCTGAACGTGGCCACGAAGCTGGCGGACCACCTCGACGCCACCTTCGGGCCCGACAAGCGGCACGAGGTGTGCGGGCACGAGGAAATCGAGCTGGCCCTGGTGAAGCTCTACCAGGCGACCGGCGAGGCCCGCTATCTCAAGCTCGCCGAGTTCTTCCTCGACCTCCGCGGCGACAAGTCGAAACGAGCCAAGCTCTTCGGCGCCTACGCGCAAGATCACATCCCGGTCCGCCAGCAGCGCGAGATCGCCGGCCATGCAGTCCGCGCCATGTACCTCTATTCCGCCGTGGCCGACGCGGCCTCTTACACCGGCGACCAAGGCTTCCTCGACACCATGCGCAGCATCTGGCACGACGTGGTGCACCGCAAGATGTACATCACCGGCGGGATCGGCGCGCGACACGAGGGCGAGGCGTTCGGCGAGGCTTACGAGCTGCCCAACGACAGGGCCTATTGCGAGACCTGCGCGGCCATCGGCTTGGCCTTTTGGGCCCATCGGCTGAACCTACTCCACGGCGACGCCCAATACGCCGACGTTCTGGAACGGGCGATCTACAACGGCATTCTCTCCGGGATCGCCCTGGACGGCCAGCATTTCTTCTACGTCAACCCGCTGGCCTCCGGCGGCAAGCACCATCGCCAGCCGTTCTTCGGCTGCGCGTGCTGCCCGAGCAACGTGGTCCGCTTCGTGCCTTCGATACCGGGCTACGTGTACGCCCAGAACGACGCTGGAGTCGTCGTCAACCTTTACGCGGCCGGCACTGGCACGATCGCCTGCAAGGCGGGCAAGGTGAAGCTCACGCAGGAGACTCGCTATCCGTGGGACGGCAAGGTGATGATCCGCGTCGAGCCGGAACAGCCGGCCACGTTCGACATTTTCCTGCGCATTCCCGATTGGTGTAAAGGGGCCAGCATCGGCGTCCACGAAGCGGCCAGGATCGGCGTCCACGGCAAGCTCGAAATGCACAAGGGTTACGCCAGGTTGAGCCGCGCGTGGAACCCGGGCGACGTCATCATTCTGGATTTGCCGATGCCTGTCCATCGCATGGAAGCCCATCCGCTGGTCAAGGCCGACGCCGGCCGGGTGGCCATTCAGCGCGGGCCGATCGTCTACTGCTTCGAGGCGGTAGACAACGGCGGCCCGGTGAAGAACATCGTGCTGGCCCGCGATCCCAAATTCACCGCCGAGCACAAGCCTGATCTGCTGGGCGGTGTGACCGTCCTGCGCGGGCTGGACCGCACCGGCCGCACAGTGACGGCGATCCCATACTACGCCTGGGATCACCGCCAGCCGGGCGAGATGATCGTCTGGGTCGGCCAGGAGGGCAAAGCCGAGACGCCG
>CAYTJV010000192.1:0-8871 GCA_964438165.1 uncultured Planctomycetaceae bacterium
GGGGAAAAACGGGGCCGAGACGACCGGGGGACAGGTTCCGCCTTGCCTCTTGGACAACACGGCGGAAACCTGGCAGCTGGCCCTACGGCCCTTCCGGGGCGGCCGCCGTTGTTCGTCATCGGCTATCCCGGCGACGTGGGCGGGGCAAACACTGGGTGCTGGCACACGCTGCGCCTGTGGCGCCGCTTCGGGTTGCCGGTGCGGTGCATCCCCACGTGGCGGCCCGATCCCCGCTGGCAGGCCCGGCTCGAACAGATCGGCTGCCCGACGATCGCCGCGAGTCCGGCCGATCTGCATCGCGTGCCGGGGCTGGCCGGCAGCCTCGTCGTCTCGTTCTGCAATTCCAGGTTTCTCGAAGAAGCCGACCGATTTCGCGACCTGGGCTGCAAGATCGTCTGGGTCGGCTGCATGACGTGGCTCTTTCCGCAGGAGCGCACGCATTACCAGCGGCGCGGACCGCTGGACGCCTACGTCTTTCAAAGCCAATACCAAGAGCAGCAATTGCTGCCGCAACTGGCGAAGTTCGGCGTGGCGCCGCGGCAGTGCTTCCTCATCCGCGGGGCCTTCGATTGCCGTGAAGTCGCCTTCCGGCCGCTGGCGCACCAGCGCGGCACGCCGCTGGTCGTGGGGCGGATCAGCCGTGCGGCTGCGGACAAGTATTCCGCCGCCACTTGGGCGATCTACCGGCGGGTCCCGCATCCGATCCGGGCCCGGGTCATGGCCTGGGACGATACGATCTCGCGCAAGCTCGGCCCGCCGCCCCCCTGGGCCGAATGCCTCCCTGCGCTGGCCCAATCGCCCCAGGAGTTTCTCGCCGGCTTGCACTGCATGGTGCAGATCAACGGCGGGGCCGACGAGAACTGGCCCCGGTCCGGCCTGGAAGCCATGGCCTGCGGCGTGCCTGTGGTCGCCCAGAACCAGTGGGGATGGAAGGAGATGATCCGCCACGGCGAAACCGGCTTTCTGGCCGACAGCAACGACGAGTTGGCCTACTACGCCGCACGCGTGGCCTACGACGAGGATCTGCGATTGGAAATCGCTCATCGAGCCCGGCGCGTGCTCGAGGAACAACTGGCCGATCCCGCGGCCATCTGGTCCGGCTGGCAGCGGCTCTTCGACTCGCTCGTATAAACGACCAGCTTGTCGTAGATCACCTCGACGATCCCGCGGATCAGCTCGGCCTGGCTGCTTTCCAGGAGCACGGCGAGTTTCTCGTGCGCGGTCCGATTGCGGTTCATGGCCGATACGGCCTCCAGCGCGCCCTGGACGGTCAGCGGTCCGCCGGTGCCGAAACGGCTGTGGAGCTCTTCGAAATCGGCCTCCGTCCAGCCGCCGAAAAGCTTGGGGTGGCTCTCCACTACGTCGGCCACCACCGGGTTGGTGGCCTGATCGAAACAGCGGTAGACCAACTGGGCCGGGTCGACGAAGAATTCGTCGGGCGAGACCCCCAGACCGGCGGCCAAACGATGAAGGGTCCGGGCGTGGGGCCGCGCGGCGCCCTCGAGGACTCCTTTAATGGTCCGCCGGTCGAGTCGCGTGCGGGCCGCGACCTGGTCGATCGTCATGTCGAGCCGGGTCATCAGCCGCCGAAGGTTGTCGCCGGAGTGATCGGGCATGGAAAATCTCCTCGACGGGCTTGACACGATAATATACGTTTGTATACTTAACCCACGAGTCTGTCAAGAGGGGGCCGGCGTTTGTTCTCCTACCGTGGAGGGGTGCGATGTGTCCGCAGCGAAGTCGGGAGAGGTCGGGTCGGGGTCGGGCGACAGGGTTTCGCGTGTGGATTGCCGCCTGCGACGGTTGGCGGCCAAAACATGCTCGGGACCGACCGCCGGAAGCAATTGCCCTTGAACCGGCTGAAGACGGGGTTCTCTCCGCGCGCCAGGCGGCCTGCTACGTCACGGCATTCAACCGCACGGCACGGGCCCAAGGGCTCCGGGTCTGGGCGATTGCCCTTCCCGTGGTGGTCCGCTACGAAGGAGACCTTCAGCCCGGTGAGAAGTTTGCTATCTCCGGCTAATGCCAAATCGCTGGCGCTCGTAGGGCAAGCTGGCAGCTTGCCCAGTGCTGAGCAGGGCAAGCTGGCAGCTTGCCCTATGACCGTGGTGCTTTTCGTGCAGTACTAAGCGCCCCAGGGATTGGGCCAATCGCCCCAGTGTTCCAGGTAAAGCTGATAGGCCCGGAACTGCGGTGCATGTTGCTCAAGCCATTGCTTGGTGCGGGCGATGAGGGTTTGCTCCGCATCCAGGGTGAGCTGGCCGACAAGGACCCGGCTGCGCAGGAAGACAAAGTACGTATCCAGCACGTCGCACCGGCAGTAGTCGTTGATTTCCGCCAGGCGGCCGGCGTCGAACATGTCCTGGACCATGTCGCCCTGCACGTCCATCTTGCCCGGTTTTCCCAGGATGTTCGCCGCCAGGCTGAGCCCGCCGGTGAAGCGCGTTGAGCCGAAATTCGTCAACAACTCGCACAGGTCGAGGTGGGCCTGTGTGTTGTAGCGGCCCCGCGGCTGCTCGAACGACTTGCCCGTCGCGTTGAACCAGCCGGGAAGGCTCAGCCCGTAGCGGAAGGCGGCCAACTCCAAGAGCGGGATGTCGAATGTCCGGCCATTGAAGCTCACCAGGGTCGGCCGCCGGTACGCCTCCCATCCGCGCCAGAATTTCTCGACAATCGCGTGCGGGCGGAACTCCGGCTCGTCCAAGAGCACCAGGTCGATCAACTGGAACTCTTCCGAGACCTTGGCCACGGCCACCGAGATCGGAACCTGGAACGTGTACGGAACGAAGTCGCTCTCGTACTTCTCCATGAGTTGGGCACGATAACGCCGCACGGCCTCGGCCGGCTCGATCGGCTCCCGCGGATAGCGGATTCGGGCGACCAACGCCGCGTCGGCCACGCTCTCGACATCGAACACAAGGTACCCAACTCCGGCAGCAGCCATGGATGTGTCTCCTTTTCCCCGCCCAGCCTACCAAATCGGGTAGGGATCGAGGAAGATGGGTGGGATTGCAAATTGAAAATTGCAAATATCAAATATCAAATTGGGGCGCGCCGCTGTAAACCTTCTGGGGCACGAAAGGGGGCAGGCTTCTCAATTTACAGTCTGATATTTGATATTTGATATTTGATATTTGCAATTGTCAATTTGATATCTCATAGATCCAGCCATGAACAGCCACCGTTTGTTGGACCGCTTCCTGCGGTATGTGCAGATCGACACCACGGCCCGCCCCGAGGCCGAACGTTACCCCAGCTCGCCCGGCCAGCTCCAGTTGGGGGCCCTACTGGTCGATGAGCTGCGCCAGGCGGGCATCGCCGATGCCCGGCAGGACGAAAACGGCATCATTCTGGCCACGCTGCCGCCGACGGCCGCTCCCGATGCCCCGCAAATCGCTTTCTGTGCCCATCTCGATACCTCGCCGGAAACCAGTGGGGCCGGCGTCAAGCCCCAGGTCTTCGAGAACTACCGCGGCGGCGACCTGCTGTTGCCCGGCGATCCGAGCCGCGTGATCCGCGTCGCGGAACAGCCCGAGCTGGTCGCCCTGGTTGGCCGGACGATCATCACGTCGGACGGCAGCACGCTCCTGGGCGCCGACGACAAGGCGGGCGTGGCGGTGATCGCGGAAGCGGCCGCGTGGCTCATCGAGCACCCGGAAATCCCCCGCGGCCCGGTGCGGCTCTGTTTCACCTGCGACGAAGAGATCGGCCGTGGCGTGGACCACCTCCGGCTCGATCAACTCGCCTCCGCCGTCTGCTACACCCTTGACGGCCAAGGCGCCGACACCATCGACGTGGAGACTTTTTCCGCCGACCTTGCGGTGCTCAAGATCCACGGCGTGAACATCCACCCTGGGATCGCCAAAGGCCGGATGCTGAACGCCCTGCGCGTGGCCGCGGACCTGATCGCGCGTCTGCCGCGGACCACCGGCTGCCCGGAGGCCACCGAGGGCCGGGAAGGGTTTGTACACCCCTTCGAGATCAACGGTGGCGTGGCCGAAGTGACGTTGCGCACGCTCGTGCGGGACTTCGACACCGCCGCCCTGGCCCGCTGGACCGATCTGCTGCGCCAAGCCGCCGCCACCACCACAGCCGAGTTCCCCGGCGCGAAGATCGGCCTGACCGTCACGAAGCAATATCGCAACATGGCCGAGGGCCTCGCCCGCGACCCCAGGGCCGTGGCCTACGCCCAGCGGGCGCTTGAGAAACTCGGTCGCTCCGCCAAACTCACCAGCGTCCGTGGCGGCACCGACGGTTCCCGGCTCACCGAAATGGGCCTCCCCACGCCGAATCTCGCGACGGGCGAGCACTCCCCTCATTCAGCGGTCGAATGGACCTGCCTGGAAGAAATGCTCGCCGCCGGCGAGTGGCTTGTCGCCCTGGTGCAGACATGGGCGGAGGCTTGGGAAGAATGGCGAGACATTGCGTGATTTAGTCCCGCGCCGGTACAACCCGAGATGGCTTCGGGTAAACTTCGCCCTCCCGCGGAACCGACATAGATTCACGCGGGACGGCTCTTTCGCTAAGGTCGCCGTCTTCCGCATTTTCGCTCAAGTTTATCGAAGGCGATTTTCCGACAAGCCTGTACGCTTCGAGTAGGCCTTCAATCAGGCGATCTGGTGTGTCACGGCTGGCGATCATAATCCCCTATTTGGGGGATACCCCTGCGCTGGAAAACACCTTGGCGTCCGTCCTGGCGAACCGCCCGGAGGATTCCGAGATCTTCGCAGTCCTCTTGCGGCCCTACGAGGATCCGTATGAGGTGAAGGACGAAGTGCGACTGGTTCAGGGAGATCCCCGGGGAGGGGTGGTCGGCGCCGTGAATCACGGCATTCACCTGGCAAGTGCCCCGGTGATCCATGTGCTGCTGTGCGGAACCGAGGTGCAAGAAGGTTGGGCGGACGCGGCCTTGGCGCGTCTGGCGGACCCGCGCATCGCCGTCGTCGCTCCGCTCGTGCTGGACGCCGATGTCCCAAGCCGGATCGTGGCAGCGGGAATCGCCTATCACATCGGCGGGGCAGTTGTGCCATTAGCGGCGGGGCTGACGGCGAATTCTGCGGGGTTGAGCGTGAAGCGGGTCCTGGCGCCGCATCCGGCGGCGGCGTTCTATCGCAAGTCGGCGGTCGAGATTCTCGGCGGTTTCGACCCCGCCGTCGGCGACCGGCTGGCTGGAATCGACGCGGGCTTGGCGCTTGAGCAGTTGGGATGGCTCACCGTGATGGAGCCCGGCTCTCGCGTGCTGGCCCCGCCCCGCAGCGTGCCCCGCGCCGGTGCTTTCCGCCAGGCCGTGGAAGCCGAACGGCTCTTTTGGCGCTGGGCGCCGATCCTCGGCCGGGCACGCTCGGTGGCGGCGCACGGACTACTGATGATCGGCGAAGGGGCGCGCGGAATGCTGAATCTGTCGATCGTGCCGCGCTCGGCCGGAAGGTTGGTGGGCGCGTGCCTCGCACTGGCCGCGCCCGGCCACCGCCGCCGGTTGGACCAGTTGCGCAAGCGGGTCGGCGCCGAGTCGGCACGGTCCTCGCAGGCCGTGGGCACACTATTGCCTGCGGCGCGCCGGCGCGCCGCAGCCTAAGGCCTTTTAGCCGGTTAGCACTCCGCTTGCGACCGATTCCCTCGAGGACCGGCTTACCGTCGCCGGTTCCGATTGGCCATCGGCTGCGAGAGTCTCGTCCGCGTGACTCCCGTTCAGGGAACATCCGACGCGCCCCGCGGCCCCGCGCCGCGCGGCCGGATAGAACAGCTCGACCGCGGCGTGGAATTGCTCCAGGTTGGGCGCCGGATCGACGCTCTCCAACTCGGCTTGGAACTTGTCGTGGAGCTCGTACACCTGGTGACGCCCGAGCGGCCAGCGCACCGTGAGGATGTCGTTGATTTCGTTGAGCAATTGATAGATCCGGGCGCGGGTCAGGCCCAGTCCGCGGGCCGCCTGGCGCACGCTGGTCACCGGCCCATGGATCCCCAGGCGATTCTCCGCCAGGTGTACAATCTGCCGCGAGGCGTCGCAGCGGATCTGCTTCAAGAGCGGGCTGATAAACGAGGCGAAGATTTCCTGTTCGCTGGGGATGCCGGGCCGTTGGAGCGTCTGACCGCCCCACGTCTCCACCGAGTCGATCCGTTGCGGCGTGATGCGGACCGCGAGATGCTCTTGCGCGCCCATTTGAGCGACCACGGCGTGGATGCCGTGAAAAACGTCCAGGATCGCCCCAATGCGTTTCTCGCCGTGCGTTTTCATCGCCCGCATCTCGGCGAGGGTCTTGCCGGCGTAGGTTTCCAGGGGCGTGGCCCAGATGACGCGGCTCATGTCTTTGAGGCTGGGCGAGAGCCTTCCCAAGGGCTCTTTGCCGAAACCGTGCTCAACGACGCTCGCCCGCCACTGCGCCCATACCATTTCCGAGACCGCGGCCGGATCGAACCCGTTGCCGCCGGAGTCGTGCAGCGAGGCACGCTTGCCGTTCTCGGGCAACAAGGCCGGGTCGCTCGGCAGGTCGACTGCATCGGTATTGGCCACGCGGGCCAAGAGTTTCACGAACGACCGCATCTTCTTCTGGCCGATTCCCGCGGTCGCCGCCAATTCGGAATAGGGCGTCTGGAGAAGGTCTTGCAGCGTGCGCCCCAGAAACGCCAAGGGGAGACGACGATCCGTGGGCAGGGCCCAATAGGCCAAAGGCCGCTCCAGATGGCGGGCGTACTGTTCGCCGACCAGCATGCGGCGAAAGGTCTCAAAGCGGCCGATCAACTGAAGTTGTTCCAGCGACGCGGTCTTCATGGTCTTCACGAGATCCTCCCTTTGACCCGGGGTGAGTACCCGGCGCCGTACACAGCTCCCATGTCATACCACGGTCGGGTCCCATTGTTGCATGGCCTGGATACACCGGTCAAGTCGCTCAAGGAAATTTTTCGGGAAATAAGGCGAAACTGCCATGCCCGGGCCCGCGCCTTGGCATTCCCGGATTATTCATCGGGCCGTAGCCGAATTCGCCAGAATTCGGGAGACGGCAAGCACTTACCCCGAATTCTGGCGAATTCGGCTACGCGCACACTGCGCCGCATTGCACCCGGTCCCCGAATCATCCGGGTTTCTCATTGTCCAGTGCCGTCGGGCTGGAGTCCCGGTTGACTCGGACACGACGCTTCTCCACACTGGTCGGAAGGAGCGAGGGTTCTTTTTGTGTGATGGGAGGGACCGATGGCTGAGCAAGAGGACCGGGAAGACCATGGGAGCGACCCCGCTGGAAGCGATGTGAGCCCTTCGCCGCCCGAGCAGCACAGGGCTCTGCACATCCGCTGCCCCCACTGCCACCATCCTGTGGCCGTGGTGGCCGACGACCCGTTGGTCGACATCGCGTGTCCCTCGTGCGGCAGCCACTTCAGCCTGACAAGCGTACAGCCCACCATTCCGCATATCGCAGCGGGCAGCAAGACCATCGGGAAATTCACGCTCGTCGAGCAAGTGGGCGTTGGACAGTGCGGCAGCGTATGGAAGGCCCACGACACCACGCTCGATCGCTGGGTGGCGGTGAAGATCCCGCGCCGCGGGCAACTCGATCCGGATGAGGCGGCGATGTTCTTCCGCGAGGCCCGGGCCGCGGCCCAGGTGCGGCATCCGAACATCGTGTCCGTACACGAGGTGGGCCGCGAGGGGGATACCCTCTACATCGTCAGCGATTTTGTCGAAGGGGCGAACCTCAAGGAATGGCTCAGCGCCCAGCGGCTGACGCCCCAGGAAGCGGCGGAACTGTGCGTGAAGATCGCCGACGCCCTGCACGTGGCCCACGAGGCCGGCGTGGTACACCGCGACCTGAAGCCGGGCAACATCATGCTCGATGCGGCCCGCGAGCCGCGGATCACCGATTTCGGGCTGGCCAAGCGGGAGTCGGGCGAGATCACCATGACCATGGAGGGCCAGGTGCTGGGCACGCCGGCCTACATGCCGCCTGAGCAGGCCAGCGGACGAGGCCACGAGGCCGACCGGCGAAGCGACATCTACGCGCTGGGGGTGATCCTTTTCGAGTTGTTGACCGGCGAATTGCCTTTCCGTGGCGAGACGCGGATGCTACTGGTGCAAATCCTCAACGACGAGCCGCCCCGCCCGCGGAAACTCAACTCGCGGATCCCCCGCGACCTGGAGACGATCTGCCTGAAATGCCTGGAGAAAAGCCCGTCGGGTCGGTATGCCACGGCGGCGGATTTGGCGGAGGAACTGCGACGTTGGCTGCGTGGCGAGCCGATTCACGCCCGGCCGATTTCCGCCATCGGCCGCGCCTGGCGTTGGTGCAAACGAAACCCCGTGGTGGCGTCCTTGTCGGCCATCGCCGCCAGCCTGCTGGCGTTGACGTCCGTCGTTGCGTCGGTCGGCTATTGGGAGACATCGCGCGCGTACGAACGCGAGGTGCAAGAACGGCAGCGCGCCGAGAACGAAAAGCAGCAGGCGGACAATGAACGGCAGCGGGCCAGCAACAGCGCCGCCGAAGCTTTGGCTGAAAAGCAGCGGGCGGAAAGGCAACTTCTCCGCTCAGAGGGGCTGTTGTACGCCAATCAAATTGCCTCCGCCTTGCGCGAATGGGAAACCAATGACGTGGGTTCGGCTTGGCAGTATTTGGACGCCTGCCGCGGGGACCTCCGCGGGTGGGAATACGACTACCTTGTCACGCTGTTCAACAAGAACCAAATAACGCTCAAGGGCCACACATCCCCGGTGTGGAGAGTGGCCTTCAGCCCCGACGGGAGGCGAATCGCCAGCGGAAGCGCGGACGGTACGCTGAAGGTGTGGGACGCAAGCAGCGGCCAGGAAACGCTCACCCTCAAGGGCCACACAAGCGGCGTGACGAGCGTGGCCTTCAGCCCCGACGGGAAACGGCTCGCCAGCGG
>CAYTJV010000192.1:8971-12272 GCA_964438165.1 uncultured Planctomycetaceae bacterium
TCGCCAGCGGCAGCCAGGACACGACGGTGAAGGTGTGGGACGCGGCCAACGGCCAGGAAACGCTCACGCTCAAGGGCCACACAAGCCGCGTGACGAGCGTGGCCTTCAGCCCCGACGGGAAACGGCTCGCCAGCGGCAGCAACGATAAGACGGTGAAGGTGTGGGACGCGGGCAACGGCCAGGAAACGCTCACGCTCAAAGGACACCTAGACTGCGTGATGAGCGTCGGGTTCAGCCCTGATGGAAAGCGGATCGCCAGCGGCAGCCAGGACACGACGGTGAAGGTGTGGGACGCGGCCAACGGCCAGGAAACGCTCACGCTCAAGGGCCACACAAGCCGCGTGACGAGCGTGGCCTTCAGCCCCGACGGGAAACGGCTCGCCAGCGGCAGCAACGATAAGACGGTGAAGGTGTGGGACGCGGGTAACGGCCAGGAAACGCTCACGCTCAAAGGACACATAGCCACCGTGTGGAGCGTGGCCTTCAGCCCCGACGGGAAACGGATCGCCAGCGGTAGCTGGGACGGTACGCTGAAGTTGTGGGACGCGACCGGCGGCCAGGAAACGCTCACGCTCAAGGGACACAAGAGCTCGGTGTCGAGCGTGACCTTCAGCCCCGACGGGAAGCGGATCGCCAGCGGCAGCCCGGACGGTACGCTGACGGTGTGGGACACGACCAGCGGCCAGAAAACGCTCAGGGTCTGGGCACACACAGGCCCCGTGTGGAGCGTGGCCTTCAGCCCCGACGGGAAGCGGATCGCCAGCGGCGGTGACGACGGAACGCCAAGGGTGTGGGACGCGACCAGCGGTCGGAAGATGCTCACGCTCAGGGGACACACAGGCGGCGTGCGGAGCGTGGCCTTCAGCCCCGACGGGAAGCGGATCGCCAGCGGCGGCGTCGATAAAACGCTGAAATTGTGGGACGCGAGCAGCGGCCAGGAAACGCTCACGCTCAAGGGACACACAGGCCCCGTGTGGAGCGTGGCCTTCAGCCCCGACGGGAAGCGGATCGCCAGCGGCGGCGGGGACAAAACGCTGAAGTTGTGGGACGCGAGCAGCGGCCAGGAAACGCTCACGCTCAAGGGAGGCGACCTGTGGAGCGTGGCCTTCAGCCCCGACGGGAAGCGGATCGCCAGCGGCAGTTACGACGGAACACTAAAGGTGTGGGACGCGACCAGCGGTCGGGAAACGCTCACGCTCAAGGGACACACAGGCTATGTCAATAGCGTGGCCTTCAGCCCCGACGGCAAGCGGATTGCCAGCGGTAGCCACGACACTACGCTGAAGGTGTGGGACGCGACCAGCGGCCAGGAAACGCTCACGCTCAAGGGCCACACAGGCCTCGTGTCGAGCGTGGCCTTCAGCCCCGACGGAAAGCGGATCGCCAGCGGCGGGAGCGACGTGAAGGTGTGGGACGCCACCAGCGGCCGGGAAACGCTGAGGTGAACGGCCGGGTGGCATGCCGTCGTCTTCGTCGGCATGCTCTTTTGGTGCGTTGGGTGGGCATCCATGCCGACCCACGGCTTCGCCGCGTGACGGCATGCCACACCCCCGTGTCGTTCGACACGACTTGAACTTCACGATGGCTGTGCGGGCCGGGTGGCATGCCGTCGTCTTCGTCGGCATGCTCTTTTGTTGCGTTGAGGGAACGTTCATGCCGAGAGCGCGGCTTTGCCGCGTGACGGCATGCGGCACAACGCCGCGTCTTCTGCTTGCCAGTCGCATGATTGGCGTCCCAGGGCACGACTGCTGCGAACCAAGCTCCGCTATCGACGAAAACCAGGTCTGTCATCGCTCGCCCTGCGCGCCGTAAAGTACTTGATCATGATCGCGACTGGTGTAGGGGTCGCCGGATCCCTCGACCGGCAGTGCGGCGATCTCCGCGAGGATGCTCGCCGCGCCTTCAGCCGTCGCTAGTTCCTCGGAAGCCACGGTCACCCGTACCCGCTGTCCTTCCGACAAGCCCAAAGGCGCGAGAGGGCGCAACACGCCGTTCTCGTAAACCGCTTGAATGGTGGTGGCCACAGTCGAATCTCCTGCTATATCCGTGTCGCTCGACAAGACTTGAAATTCAAGACGGCTGTGCTGATGCCGCCTGAAGCCGGCGGACGAAGTCGGCGTGTTCGGGCGAGGCCAATCCCTGCTGGAGCACGGCCATGACTTGGGCGAGGTCGCCTCGGATGAGGGGGGCCGGGTCGAGCCAGAGCCCGGGAAACACTTGGCTCTGATAGTAACCTGCGGTGCTCAGCGGCATGCGTTCATAACGATCGTCGCGGAGCACGAACCAGTCGATGGCCCGGTCCCAGACCCGCCACACCACATACTCCAGCACGCTGTTGCGCTGGTAGGCGCGGAGCTTGTCGTGCAAATCATAGCTGACGCTGGAGGCGGCAACTTCGGCGATCAGTTCCGGGGCCCCTCCGACGTAATCGCCGCTGTCCCGCGACTGCCCGCCCAATTCGGGTCGAATGCGGAGGAAGGCGTCGGGCTGAGGCTCGTTGTCCAGGTCCAGGCGTACGGTAGCATTGTCGCCGCCCTCCACGCCCGGCGTGGCCGAAACGTAGAATCCTAACGAGCCGACGAGGTGGAACTGCGGTCCACCGTGTTCTTCCTGCGATACGGGCCCGGGTATGTAGACGACTCCTTCGATGAGTTCCGCCTTCTTCAGGTGCGGCATCGCCGCATACCGCCTTTCGAACTCCGCGCGCGAGAGCCGGTCGCCTGCGCAAAGCTCCGGCACAGGCGCCGTGGTCGGCGCTTCCGCAGCGCTCGATTGGATCGTCGCCATGCGAATTGTCTCCTTGCGCCCAAGGATTTTCGTATTGCCCGTCTTCAAACAAGTATAACCGTCCGCGTCCTTCCGGAGAATCCCCATCCTCGCTCCCGAAGATGAAGTATCATCGAGATTCGCGTGCCGAAGTAGGCGTTCGCCTTCGGCTCAGCCCCGAAGGGGCGAAATATGAAAGCCCAGGGCAACGCCCTGGGGAAAGGGAGTTGAGCACGAAATGGAAGCCCTGAAAGGGCGAGATAAGAGCCCACGAAGGCGCCTATCTCGCCCTTTCAGGGCTTCGGCCTTACTGCGGCCCGGTCTCCCCAGGGCGTTGCCCTGGGCTATCATATCGCGCCCCTTCGGGGCTAAGATTGCTGCCACCTTTGCGTCATTCCAGCCCGAACGCGCCGGCCGTGGGGATGCGGGCGCCGCCGGCGTGGCCGAGGGGGGTCTTGGGACCCAAACGCGGCTCCACGGAGAAGGCGGCCCAGTAGCTGCCGCGCGCCACGGCCGCGTGTCACCCACGCCCGAG
>CAYTJV010000193.1:0-12262 GCA_964438165.1 uncultured Planctomycetaceae bacterium
TGATCGAGGAAGACGGGCATTACCTGGAAGTGAGCCGCTATATCCACCTCAACCCAGTGCGCGCCCGCCGCGTAGTCAAACGCGGCATGGAAGCGTTTTCAAGCCACGTGCCTTCGCTCGTGGGCCGAGGCGCATTCAACGCGGAACGCAGTGTAAGGGATCGCGTCCAATCGCGGCGCCGGACTTAATCCGGCAAGACCTTCACGCGGATATTCTTGTAGCACACCTTGCTGCCCGGGTCGTGGCCTTGCAGGGCGAACGTGCCGTGGGAGAGGCGGCGATCGCCGGTCGTGCCTTCCGGCTCGGTGTAGTCGACCAGCGTCTTGCCGTCGACCTTGATCACGATGTGTTTGCCCCGCACGATGATCTCCTCGGTGAACCAGGTGTTGTCCTTGGCCGGGGCTTTGCGAACGTCCTGGATGCCGTAGAGGCTGCCGGTCCGCCGCCAGTCCGTGTGGCTGTTGTTCACTTGCGACTCGTAGCCCTGCTTGGGCCAGCCCTCCTCCTGGTACTTGGTGTGGAAGTAGAGCCCCGAGTTGGCCTTGGGGAAGGTCATCACGTCGGCCTTGAAGTGGAAGTTCTTGAAGTCGTGATTCTGGAAGTCGCCCACGTAAAACAGGTGGGCCACGGGGCCGTTGACGACGATCATCCCGTCGCGGACCTGGAAGGCGTTGGCGTTCTTGCCGACTTTCCAGCCATCGAGGCTCTTGCCGTCGAAAAGGTTGACCCAGCCCGACTCCGTGTCCTGCGGCTGGGCCGCCCATGCCCACGAGGCCCATCCCAACAGCACTATCCAACTCAAGAGCGATTTCATGGCGAGACTCCGAAAGAAGTTGAAGTTACAGTCGTAGGGCAAGCTGCCAGCTTGCCCGGGTACTGGCCACGGGCAAGCTGGCAGCTTGCCCTACGACGGTAGACTCCCCCGGTGCAGAAGTCAATGGGTGCCGGAACTGGATTGGAATGTTGAACGTGTCGGGGCCGCAGCATACACTGAAGATAACCCCGCAATAACTTTCCTGTTCTAAGGAGCCCTGCCGAGGCAGTAAAGAGCGAGAGACGCACAAGTCCGCAAATGAGAGAATTGACAGGGCCTTTTTCGGCGCAGCACAGCCATGTCGTTGATCGAGCTTCGTGACATCTGGAAGGTCTACGACCTCGACGAAATGAAAGTCGAGGCCCTGCGGGGCGTATCGCTTTCCATCGAACAAGGCGAGTATGTCGCCCTGATGGGGCCCTCGGGCTCGGGCAAGTCGACCCTCATGAACACGCTCGGCTGCCTGGATCGACCGACCGAGGGAAGCTATCTGCTCGACGGGGCTGAAGTGGCCAAGATGTCGACCGACGTCCGGGCCGGGCTCCGCAATCAGAAAATTGGCTTCGTCTTCCAGAATTTTAATCTGCTGGCCCGCACCAGCGCCCTGGAAAACGTCGAGCTCCCGCTTCTCTATTCCCGTCGCATGAGCACCCGCCAGCGGCGCCGGCGAGCCCAGGAGGTGCTGGAGCAAGTGGGACTGGCGGACCGCATGGACCACTATCCCGGGCAGCTTTCGGGCGGGCAGCAGCAACGGGTGGCGATTGCCCGGGCGATCGTCAATCAGCCGGCGATCCTCATGGCCGACGAGCCCACCGGGAACCTCGATTCCCGCACCAGCAAGGACGTCATGGGGCTGTTCCGCGAGCTGAATGGGAAGAGCGGGATCACGATCATCGTCGTGACCCACGATCCCATCGTGGCCCGCAGTGCCCGGCGAATCCTCGTGCTTCGCGACGGAGAAGTCGTTCAAGACACCCCAGACATTTCCCAGGCCATCCAAGCTCTCCATTTTATCAACGGCGACGAAGCGACTGCGTAAGAAGAGGGGGAAAGGAAGAGGGGAGAGGGGAGAAGGGAGAATCGCGGAAACATGCGCTCTCTGCGTCTCCCCTCTCCCTTCTCTCCTCTTCTTTTTTCCCCTGCATAGCCCTGAACGGTCCTGACGATCCTAACGGATATGAGGGATTATCGGATCGCGTTTCATTTTGCGCTTTTCTCGTGCGCTTTCTTGACCCTTGGGCCACCCGCGACGGGGGTATCCCAGGAACCCTGGCGTTTCGTGCTCCCGGAACAGCGGCGACTGGAGATACGCGATCCGGCTCAGCTCGCGAAGGTCCGCTTCCCCGACCTGCCTGCGCCGCGCACGGTGGCCGCGGCGGAAGCGGATGCCGAGCCCCAACGTCTGTCGCTCGACGAAGCCATCCGGACCGCCCTGGAGACGACCCAGGTCGTTCGCGTCCTGGCGGGCGTAACGGCAGTTTCCAGTGGCCAGACGATTTACGATCCCGCGATCTCGAACACTCAGATCGACGACGCACGGGCCCGTTTCGACCCGCAGTTCCGGCTCGACAACAACTTCTTCCGCAGTGACCAGCCCCTCGGTGTGCCAGGGCACACCTACGATATGCAGATGGGCTTGGCAAAGGACACGGTCACGGGCGGCACGGCGGCCTTGAATGTCCGCACCACGCCGACCCGCGATAGGTTCAACGTGCCAGGACAGCCGCTCAACCCTCGGACGCCTTCCTCTACCGAAATGAGTTACAAGCAGCCCTTGCTCCAGGGCGCTGGGGTGGCGGCCAACGTGGCCCCGATCGTCATTGCCCGCATCGACACCGAGCGATCGTTCTTCCAGCTCAAGGACAGCATGCAGCGAATGGTCCGCGGGGTCGTCGAGGGGTACTGGGCGTTGGTGCAAGCGCGGGTCGAAGCCTGGGCCCGGCGACAGCAAGTCGGGCAAGGTCAAGAGGCCTTCGAGCGTGCCCAGGCGACGCTGGAGGCAGGGCTGGGGACCGCGGGCGAAGTGGCCCAGGCCCGTTCGGCGCTGGCGGATTTCCGCGCCAGCCTGATCACCGCCGAGGCCAACGTGCTCCAGCGCGAGGCCGCCCTGCGCAATCTGCTGGGACTGCCCCCCTCGGGACAGCCGCCCATGATCCCGGTCACGCCCATGTCCATGGAACGTCTGGACCCTGACTGGGACAGGATTCTCGGCCTGGCCGCGGAGCAGCGTCCCGACCTGATCGAGCTGAAGCTGATCCTGGAAGCCGACCAACAGCGGCTCCGCATCGCCAACAACCAGGCCCTCCCTCGCCTCGACGCGGTGGCGCTCTACCGTTGGAACGGCCTGGAAGGGAGGCTGCCCGACGGGACGTTCGCTCGGGCCGATCCCAACGACTTCACCGAATGGCAGCTCGGGGTGACCTTCTCCGTGCCCTTGGGTCTGCGCAGGGAGCGGGCAGCCGTGCGGCAGCAGGAGCTGTTGATCATGCACGACCGGGCCAACTTGGAGCAGGGGCTCCACGCCGCGGCCCACGACCTGGCCGAAAGCCTGCGCAATCTCGCCCAATACTACGAGCAATACCGGGCCTTTTCCGAGGCCCGGCAAGCCGCGTGGACCAACCTCGACTACCAACTGGCCGACTACCGCGAAGGGCGCAGCACGCTCTATCTGAACGTTCTCCAGGCGATCACCAATTGGGGCAATTCCGTCAACGCCGAGGCCCAATCCCTGGCGCGCTACAACACCGAGCTTGCCAACCTGGAGCAACAGACGGGCACGATCCTGGAAACGCACGGGATCCGCTTCGTCGAAGAGCGGTTCTGCTCGATCGGCCCGCTGGGCCGCGTATTCCGCGATCGCCCCTATCCCATGGCCTCGCCGCCGGGCGACAACACCGACCGCTATCCCGCCAGTTCCGAGCCGTCCGAAAAATCGCTCAAAATCGACGAGCCGGCCCCGCTTCGCCGCCAACAAGCCGCACCCGATGCAGCACCGCTGCCTGGATCTCGGCGCCCCGGCAAGTAGCCGGCACGCCTGCAAATCCCGGGAATGGCTGGCGGCATTACCGATGAACCGTTGGCTGACCTTATTTCTCCGACTGCCAGGCGCCGCTTGGCCGTGGTCCCACCTCGCGCAGATCGATTCGCCGAAAACCTAGGCGGAACGCCGGCGAGTCGGGCGCAAGGGAGAAATCCCCCCGGTCCGGGTCGGCGAACTTCGGGTCGGCGACCAGCGAGTTGGCGTCGAGGCCCTTCTGTTTCCACTCGTCGAACGAGAGGGTTGTCAGCCGCGGCGGCTTCCCGCTGGCATCGCAGTAAAGGTTGAAGTCGCTGACGAGATCGAAATTGGGCCAGCGGTCCGGATGGAACAGCCTGCTCCGATCGCCCCGCCAATAATAGATGTTGCGATAGAAGATTCCCGTCTGATCGAGCTTCCCCGCGTCGCCCGACCGGTTCACCAAGGCGTCGTCCGAAAGGGCGAAGACGTTGTTCTGGATGACGTTCCCCAAGTCGTTGAAGTTGAACAACAGCGCGTGGGCGGCCGTGTGATGCACGAGATTGTGTTCCACGACCATCCCCACGGAACCGTTGTCGAGGACGATGCCGCTGCCGCCTCCGGCGACGTGGTGAATGAGGTTGTGCCGGGCCGCGGTTCCCGGCTGCACGCCGAGGAAGTACAGTGCCCCGTGCATGCCCAATACGCCCGTGCCGAGGTGGTGGCAATGGTTGTACTCGACCAGATTGTCGCGGGCATTGTTGGGCGGCATGTAGCCCCAGTTCCAGCCGACGGAGACTGCCCACTCGCAGCTTCCCGTGATCTCGTTGTGGGCCACGCGGTTGCCGCTCGACTGCCCGATCCACACGGCCGGAGCGCCGAAGTAGACCCTGGCGGCATCCTTGATGCGGTTGTCGGTCACCGTGGTACGGCAGGTTTCTTCCGCGTCGTCGTGCGTGGTGTCGGGCCCGCCGATGCGGATCGCCCCGGCACCGAGGTCCTCGAAGCGGCATCCCACGACGGCGTTGTCGCGGCAGCCTCCCTGCGCGAAGTGAATGGCCCATGCCCCGGTGCGGGCGATCGTGCAGTCCTCGAAACGCACGTGACGGGCGCCGCGAGCATAGATCGCGGCGGGGACGACGACCTGCGACTGCGGCGTGCTCGGCCCCTCGTCGATCTGCCAGCCAACCCAAAGCGGCTTGGCTGGCGTCAGCTCGATCGAAGCCTGAGGATAGCTGTAACCGAGCTTGTTGCCCAGCGTCCAGGCCGAGCATTCAAACGCCAGCCCTCGAAAGGCCACGTGCTCGACAAACCTTCCGGCGCGGAAGTCGCCGTCCAGCCGCAGCCACTGCTTGGCGACCGGGGCAATGACCCGCACCTTATCCATCTGCTCGCCCGGAAGCGGCCAGTAGGAGAGTACGCCGGTCGCCCGATCCAGATACCACTGACCGGGCTGGGTGAGCCCTTCGGCCACGTTCTCAGCGTACCAGCCCATCGACCAGCTCGTGGGCCGGAAGGCGTCGCCGGTGAAACGGACGACGGATGCGGCGCGATCGATCGATTCGATCCGCATCCGGGCATCGCTCCAGTACTGCAAGACGACGATTTCCACGTCGTTGAGGTTGCGCCACTTTGGATCGATCTGGCCCGGGCTGAACTTGAAGGCTCGCTTGGCGGGCTCGGCCGGGCCGGCCACCTTGTGGTATCCCTGTTGCGGCAATCGGGCCCGCGGCCGGCGCTGCCCGTCGACGTGCAGTTGGCGGAAATACCATTTGCCCTGCTTGACTTCGGGAATCTCGACCGTCCAAAGCGAACCCGGCCCGCGCTGCCAGCCCGTGAGGACTCTTCCGCCGCTGAGCACCGCTCTTTCACCCGGCAGAGACCCATAGATGATCGGCGATTGAGGCGTGCCCGAGTCGTCGGGGCCGAGCACCAGCGGCTCATTGATGGCGTACGTCCCCGCGCGGAGGACAACTTGGATCGGCTCCTTGGCCCGGGGCTTGAGTTGCCGGACCAGGTCCCGGGCGCGAACGAGCGTGGCCACCGGCCGATCCTTGGTCCCCGGGTTAGCGTCGTTGCCGTCCGGGGCCAGGTATAACTCGGCCGACCAAGCCGGCGACGCCGCAAAGAGGATCCAACAACCGCAGAACGCAACCACATTTCTTGCCATCATCGCAGAGATCTCCGGTCAATCGCTCATTTCCGATCCGTGACTTCGCCAGCATAGGGCCGCCGGGCAACGGTTGACAAGCCCTTTCACATCGGGGCTGGCCGCCGATCGGTATTGGACGTGCCGGCTTCTCGGAGTGTGAGGGACGGGTTGAATTTCCGGGCGAACTGGCGCAACATGGATGTGTACGATCCGCACGCGGCATGTGGAACCGGAGACGCGACATGTCGAAATCGAGAACGGTACTATCCGTCGCCCTTCTGCTGGGCGTCTTTGCTCCTCAATGTTATGGGCAGCCTACGCCCGTCGCCGAACGTGGTGGATGGGCCAAGCCTGGGTGTGCCACGCCCTCGATGTACGAAAGAAGAGGGACCCCCCAGGAGACGTTGCTGGCAACGCGCCACCGGTATTCGGCGTGGCTGGTCGAGCAACCCGCCGCCCGGCAGGCGGTGACATTTGGCCCGTGGCTCGCTACGCCCCCGATGCCCTTGGACCAAGTCGACCGGCAGATCCGCCCGGAGGTTGGCGCCGACTTGAACGCGAAATTGCCGAGCGGCCAGGCACTCTGGACGCCCCAGAGAGACCTGACCGATGGCAAGGCGGTCAAGCTTCCTGCCAAATCGGGAAAAACGGCCGTCTGCTTGGCGCGTACGGTCCGCGCGAAGCGGCCGGTGCGGCTTACCGTCGGCATCGGCGGCGGCGATCGACTGGAGGTCTGGCTCAACGGACGAAGGGCGGCATGCGCCGAGACCCACCTGACGACGGGCCGCTACGGAACTGGCGAACGCGTCGACGGCACGCGCGTCGATCAGCTTATCGTCGATCTCGACCTCCAGACGGGGGACAGCACGATTGTGGTCCGGGTGGCGCTTGCCGACGAACCTTCGTTCTTCTTCTCGCCGTCGCCGAATCCCGTGCCGCGGCTGTGGGAACAGGTCCGGCGGGACTTCCCCGCAGCGGAGAATCCCCTGTTGGATCTGGTCCACGCGGCCTGGTTCGAAACGCAAGGCTGGTTCGCGGCCCGAGACGGCAAGCTGGAGCAAGAACTCATCGACCGGCTGGCGGACGATTGCGGCGGCGACGCGGCTTCGATCCGAGGGGAGCTCAATCGGCTCAAGCAGGCGAAGGCCGGTCGCGACGACCGAGGCTGGCTCGACCTGTGCGTGAAGGCGTCGGTGCTGGCCACGCTCCGCCGCGACCTCACCCGGCTCCGCGCCGCGGTGAGCGAATTGGGCCGATCGCACGCAAGCGACTACCCGGCGGCCGAGTTGCTTGGCCGTCTGGACGACTACCAACGGCGGCTGGCGGCGCAAGCCGGCACGCGGCTCGATCCGGCCGACGAGACGGCGCGCCGTCTCATGGCGGAAATGCCGCAGATGCAGCGACGCATGTTGGTCGATCTGAATCCCCTGCTGCGGGACGCAGAGATCCTTTTCGTCAAGCGCTACACATACAACAGCAAGCACTTCTACGACGACTTCCAGCACATCCATCGCTGGGGAGGCAACTTGTGCGTGCTCTCGCTGGCCGACGGCCGGGTCCGCGAGGTGGCCGGACCTTTGGCCGGCGGCGTCTTCGACCGCTATGATCTGTCGTTCGACGCCCGGCGGATCGTCTTCGGCTACCGACGCGCGAAGCCCGAGGGCTTTCGCATCTGGGAGATTGGCGTGGATGGCAGCGGGCTGCGGCAGGTGACGCATCCGCCGGCCGACGAAGACCGCCGGATCGACAGATACGGCAAGACGAGCTACGGCGACGGCTTCTACGGCTCGATGGGGTATCGGTTCTGGACCGACGACGTCCACCCCTGCTACCTGCCCAGCGGCGGCCTTTGTTTCGCCTCGACGCGGTGCGAGCACGGCGTCTTGTGTACGCCGGCGCACTACCTGGCGTGTACCACCTTGTTCCGAATCGACGCCGACGGAGGCGGCCTGCGCCCGATTTCCCGCGGCGCGCTGAGCGAGTTCACGCCGACGATGATGGAAGACGGGCGGATCCTCTACAACCGCTGGGAATATGTCTACAAGGGGATTGCCGCCGTGCAGCCGCTGTGGGTGATGCGTCCGGACGGCTCGGGCAGCGAGGAATTCTACGGCGACAATATCGCCAATCCGGGCGTTTTTTGGCAGGCCCGGCAGGTGCCCGGCCATCCGCGCCTGGCGGTCTGCACCGGCTGCGGACACGAGCCCTTGGGCGTGGGGCAGGTCCTGCTCCTGGATCTGAACAAGAGCAAGCGCACGCCCGAGCCGATGATCAGTCTAACCCCCAACGTGAAGACGCAGGGCCTCCGCGGCCTCTACCAATTGCGCAACGGCGTGTGGCGGGAGGACGTCTACGGCCCGTTTTACGCCGACCCGTATCCGCTGTCCGACAAGTTCTTTCTCGTCGCGTGCAATCCCGACAAGCGGTACAACGACGAGACGGCCTACGGCATTCATCTGCTCGACGCGTTCGGCAACCGTGTGCCGATCTACCACGACCCGAACATCTCGTCGTGGCAGCCGATGCCGCTGCGACCCCGCAGGAGGCCGCCGGTGCTCCCTTCCCTGCCCCCCGCGCCGCCCCATCGCGACGCGACCGCCAGCGTGTTCGTGAGCGACGTGTATCGCGGACTGCCGGGCGTCGCGCCGCCAGCGGTGAAGTACCTGCGCGTGATGGAACAGGTTCCCAAGCCCTGGGCCGCCGAGGTGGATCCGCTCCGCGGCGAAGATCGGGGCGCCGACGGGTTCGGCGGGCACCTGTGCGTCAGTTGGAACGCCCACATCTGGGTCGCCGTGCTGCGGGGCATCGTGCCGGTCGAGGCGGACGGCTCGGCCAGTTTCGAGGTGCCCGCCCGACGGAACCTGTTCTTCCAGGCCCTCGACAAGGACTTCATGGAAGTGCAGCGGATGCGGACGTTCGTCAGCTTCGAGCCGGGCGAGACGCGATCCTGCATCGGCTGCCACGAGCATCGCACCCAGGCCCCCGTGGTCCCGCGGGCGGCGGCGTTCGGCCGCCCGCCCGCGGCGCTTGTTGCCCAGCCCGGCGAGGTGGCTCCGCGCCCGTTGTACTATCCGGCCGACGTCCAGCCGATCCTCGACCGGCATTGCGTCGGCTGCCACAACGGCAAGGACCCGCAAACTTCCGAAGTCTCCAAGACTTCGGAAGTTTTTGGGCTCAACGGCAAGGACCCGAAGGCCGCGCCCGACCTCCGCGGCGAGATGACCACGCTCTTCAATCGCTCCTACGAGGGCCTCATGCAGGGCAAGTGGGTCAACACGATTCAGGAGTGGAACGGGGGCGACTACGCGATGATGCACGCCGAAGTCGTTCCGCCGTACACCTACGGCTCGCACCGCAGCCGGCTGGTCAAGCTGCTCAAGGACGGTCACTACGACGTGAATCTCTCGCGCGAGGAGTGGATCAAGCTGGTCACGTGGATCGACTGCGGCGCGCCGTACTACGGATCGTACTACGGGCGGCGGCACCTGGACTACCAAGGCCAGCCCGACTTCCGCCCCGTGCCGACACTGGAATCCGCCTGCGGCGTGCCGCCCGTCTTCCCCGAGCTGCCGACCCCCGATCCCTTGCCCGCCCGGCTTCTCGCCTGGTGGCCGCTCGGCGACTCGACGCCCGGCCCCGCGGCCGACGCCTCGGGTCAGGGCCACGAGGCCAAGGCCGTCGGAGTGGCCCGGAGCGAGGGGCGCGACGGACGGGGCGCGCGGCGATTCGACGGGAAAGGCTACATCGAGTCCGCTGGCCTCGGGGCCCACGAGGCGCTCTCGATCGCCCTGTGGGTCAAGGCCGAAACGCTCGGCAACCAATGGAACCCGCTGGTGTTCTGCCACGACGGGAGGCCGGGCGCGGTACACTTCAGCCTGCTGTCGGACGGCACTCCCAACGCGGCGATCAACACCGGCGACTGGAACTGGACGCACCGCAAGGCCGGCGTGTCCTTGGCCGACGGGAAATGGCACCATCTGGTTCTCGTCTGCGACGCCCGTTTCAACGGTAAGGTGCGGTTTTATGTCGACGGCAAGTCGGCCGGCGAGAATCGCCTGGGCCTCGGCCGCCGGCTGGACCTGTACGGCTTCCGCATTGGGGCGTGGAACAACTGGGAGAACAACCCGGCGAACAACTTCCACGGCGAGCTCGCCGACGTGCGGATCTTCAGCGGGACGCTGACCGACGCCGCAATAGTCCGCCTGGCTACGGATCCGCCCGCCGGGAGCCTCGCGGCCCCTTCAGGCGGGCAAGGACTGGAAAGGCCCAGATAAGCCTGCTGGCTAACCTCCGACGTCCTCGAACATTCCGTCGACGAATGCGGCTGTGTCGAAGGGGATCAGGTCGTCGAGTTTCTCCCCCACGCCGACGAACTTGACCGGCAGGCCGACCTGTTGGCGAATGGCGACCACCACGCCGCCCTTGGCGGTTCCGTCGAGCTTGGCCAGTACGATGCCGGTGCATTTCACGGCGTCGGTGAAGTGCTTGGCCTGGCTGATGCCGTTCTGGCCGGTGGTGGCGTCCAGGACGAGCAGCACTTCGTGCGGGGCCTCGGGGATCTGTTTGCCCAGCACGCGGTGGATTTTGGAGAGCTGCTGCATCAGGTTCTGCTGGGTCTGGAGCCGGCCGGCGGTGTCGACGATGCACACGTCGGCCCCGCTTTCGATGGCTTGGGCCACGGCGCGATGGGCCACGCTGGCCGGATCGGCCCCTTGGGCTCCCTTGACAATCTCCGCCCCGCTGCGCTGGGCCCAGATCGTGAGCTGTTCGACGGCCGCGGCCCGGAACGTGTCGGCAGCGCCCAGGACCACCTTCTTGCCTTCGCCTTGGAACAGGTGGGCCAGCTTGGCGATCGAGGTGGTCTTGCCGCAGCCGTTCACGCCGCAGACCATGATCACGGTGGGCCCGCTGGCCGCGAAACGGATCGGCGCGGCCGGCTGGTGCATGAGGGCCTTGAGCTTCTGCTTGATCTGCCCCAGGACCTCCTCCCACTGGACGACCCGGGTGCGCAAGGCCGCGCCGACTTCATCGGCGGCAGCCTGAGCGGCCCGCACGCCCATGTCGGTCTTGATGAGGGCCTCAAAGACTTCGCGGAGGAAAGCCTCATCGACCAGCCGCCCCTGGGCCTTGAACAGGTCGCGGATGTCGGTGTTCAGCAGTTGGGTGGTCTTCTTCAGACCTTGTTTGAGCTTTTCAAAGAAACCCATGGGCGGACGATGAAAGATGAAGGATGAAGGATGAGGGATGAGGGATCAAGCAACTAGCCAGCTCCCTCCGTGTCCTCTGTGTCCTCCGTGGTGAAGAAACGCCCAGCCCCTTACGCAGTGCCCTGCTCCTACTTCCCCGCTTTGGCCAGCTCGGCTTTTTCGATCTTGGCCCAGGTGTCGCGCAGCGTGACGGTGCGGTTGAATACGAGGCGGTCGCTGGTCGCGTTGGGATCGACGCAGAAGTACCCCAGCCGCTCGAACTGGCAGCGAGCGCCCGGCTGCGCCCCGGCCAGACTCGGCTCGACGTAACAAGTGACGGTCTCCAGGGACTTGGGATTCAGGTTGTCGAGCCAGGTTTGCCCTTCGGCAACCTCATCCGGGTCCGGCTTGGCGAAGAGGTGATCGTAGAGCCTGGCCTCGGCCTCGAGGGCATGGGCCGCCGAGACCCAGTGGATCGTCCCTTTCACCTTGCGCCCGTCGGGGGCGTTGCCGCCGCGTGTGGCCGGGTCATACGTGCATCGCACTTCGACCACCTCGCCGGTATTCGGGTCCTTGGTCACGCCCACGCAGCGAATCAGGTAGCCCCACCGCAACCGCACCTCCTGGCCCGGCGAAAGCCGGAAGTACTTCTTCGGCGGATGCTCGCGGAAATCGTCCTGTTCGATGTACAGGACGCGGGAGAAGGGGACTTTGCGGGTACCCATGGCGGCGTCTTCCGGATTGTTGACCGCCTCCAGGTACTCGACCTCGCCTTCCGGGTAGTTCTCCAGCACCACGCGCAAGGGGCGGAGCACGGCCATCACGCGCGGCGCCCGGAGGTTCAAGTCCTCGCGGATGCAATTTTCCAGCACGGCGATGTCGACCACGCTATCGACTTTCGACACGCCGATCCGCGCGCAGAACGCCCGGATCGCCTCCGGCGTGTAGCCGCGGCGCCTGAGTCCGCAGAGGGTCGGCATGCGCGGGTCGTTCCATCCTTGCACGTAGCCGCCCTTGACCAGCTCCAGCAGCTTCCGCTTGCTCATCACCGTGAAGGTGAGGTTCAAGCGGGCGAATTCAATCTGCATCGGATGATGGATCTTCTTGCCCCACGG
>CAYTJV010000194.1:0-12241 GCA_964438165.1 uncultured Planctomycetaceae bacterium
GTGGGGCGACCATTTCGAGGTGCACAAGGCCATGACCGACGATACCTACTGCGCCAAGAAGCGAGCCCTCTTGGCAAAGTACGGGATGAAGGTCTTCTCGATATCCAACCACCTCATCGGCCAGGCCGTGCTGGACATCATCGACGAGCGCCACAAGTCGGTGCTGCCGCCGCACGTTTGGGGCGACGGCGACCCGGCCGGCGTGAACCAGCGGGCCATCGAGGAGCTCAAGCAGACCGCCCGGGCCGCCAAGCGGCTCGGCGTGAGCATCGTCAATTGCTTCACCGGGTCGAGCATCTGGCACCTCTTGTATTCGTTCCCGCCGGTGACCCCGAAGATGATCGACGACGGCTTCAAGCTCTTGGCCGAGCGGTTCCACCCGATCCTCGACGTGTTCAAGGAGTGCGGCCAGAAGTTCGCACTCGAAGTGCACCCGACCGAAATCGCCTTCGACATCTACACGGCGGAGCGGGCCCTCCAGGCCCTTGACTACCGGCCCGAGTTCGGGTTCAACTTCGACCCCAGCCACCTGATCTGGCAGGGCATGAATCCCGCCCTCTTCATCCGGAAGTTCTCCGACCGCATCTACCACGTCCACATGAAGGACGCGATCGTCAAGCTCGACGGCACTGCTGGAATCCTTGCCAGCCACCTGAACTTCGGCGACCCGCGCCGCGGCTGGGACTTCCGCTCGCTGGGCCGGGGCGGGGTGAACTTTGAGGAGATCATCCGGGCCCTGAACGACGTCGGCTACCAAGGCCCGCTGTCGGTCGAGTGGGAAGACAGCGGCATGGACCGCGAGCACGGGGCCAAAGAAGCCCTCGACTACGTGCGCAAGCTCGACTTCGCCCCCAGTGCCCGGGCCTTCGACGCGTCGTTTGACAAGAAAGAACAGAAGGCCTGAGCGACCTTCAGGCCAAGTGGAACCGTACAGATACGTAGGTCAGGCTTTCCAGCCTGACAGTTCGGTCATCGGGTCGCCCCGGAGGGACACATGCCCCTCCGGGGCAAGAAGCTCCGAGAACAAGAGGACCGCAATTCTGATTCAACCGCTACAGATCATGCCATCCGGCTTTTCGAGCCGTGCTGTCCGCTGTGCGACTGTTTTCCTGGCCGCAGGGCTGTGGTCCGCCACCCAGGGAGAGGCCCGCCCCGACGAGCTCATCCGGACCGCCAGGGAGTTGCACTCGAAGTACTCCGCCCAGCTTCAGGAGTTGGCCGCCTGGTGTGACAAAAAAGGATTGGCCGAACAGGCCAAGATCACGCGCCAATGGACCGGCAAGCGGGATCCGAACAAGCTCTACGTGGCCGATCTGCCGCGTGCGATCGGCCGTCCGGAACTTCCGGTCGGCAGCCCGGCCGAGGTGGTGGAGTGGGATCGCCGGTTCTGGCAACTGCGGCGTCAGCAGGCCAAGTCGCTGGAGGCCCTGGCCCGCAAGGCGGTGCGTGCCGACCGGGCCTCACTGGCGTTCGATCTGGTGATTTCGGCGATCCGCGAGGATCCCGACTACGACACGATTCGCCGACTGCTGGGCTATCAGAAGTTCCGCAACGGGTGGTACACCCTCTACGAGGTCGAGAAGCTCAAGTCCGGCCAGGTGTGGCACGAGAAGTTCGGTTGGCTGCCGTCGAAGTATCTGCGCCGCTACCAGCAGGGCGAGCGATGGTCGCCGAAAGGCTGGGTGAGCGCCGAGGAAGATGCCCGCCTGCGGCGCGACATCGCCAGCGGCTGGGACGTGGAAACCGAGCATTACACGATCCGCACCAATCATAGCCTGGAGGCGGGTGTTCAACTGGGCGTCAAGCTCGAGCAGTTGTTTCGCGTGTGGAGGGAGCTGTTCATCCGCTACTTCGCCAGCGAGGCGGAGGTAGCGGGATTGTTTGACGGCCGGGTCCGCAAGAAGCTGCCGCCGTTCCCGCAGCTCGGGGTCGTCTACTTCCGCGACCGCGACGAGTACGTGCGCGGCCTGCCGTTGCTGTTTCCCGACCTGAAGAAAAAGGTGGTCGGGATGTCCGAGGGGGTCTACATCGCGGACGCCCGCCGGGCCTTCTTCTTCGCCGGCAAGGACCAGGACGACCGCACCATGTACCACGAAGCCACCCACCAGTTGTTCCACCAGACGCGGCCGGTGGCAGACGACGTCGGCTACCGCGCCAATTTCTGGATCGTCGAAGGGATCGCCATGTACATGGAAACGCTCCGCCGGGAGGACGGCTTCCTGGTGCTGGGCGGCTTCGACGACGCGCGCTTGGTCGCCGCCCGCTACCGCCTGCTCAACGACAAGTTCTACGTTCCCCTCTCCGAGTTCGCCTCCTACGGCATGCAGAAGCTCCAGGCCGACCCGCGCATCAGCACGCTCTACAGCCAGGCCGCGGGCCTGACCCAGTTTCTCGTCCACTACGACGGCGGCCGTTACCGCGACGCCCTGGTCGCGTACCTCTCGGCCGTGTACAGCGGGCGCGACACGCCGGCGACTTTGGCCCAGTTGACCGGCGCCACCTTCGCCGACCTTGACAAGCAGTACCGTGAGTTCATCGCCAGGGGCGGCCCGGTGGTCGTGCCGAAGGGAGGAAGAGGGGAGAAGGGAGAAGGCAGAGGGTGCGAAGTAGAGGGTCGTGAGTCGCTTGACGACATAAAGCCGCGACCGCTGGTCGCGCCGGACCGCGCGGGCCCTCTGGACCGGACCGGGACCGGGTTGTAAGCCCGGGATCGGTGTGGCAAACTGAATCGGCTTCGCTCACCCATTGGTCCCTCGAGGCGAGCCATGTACCGTCATCTAGACTCCCAGTACATCGTGGGCACGCTCAAGACCCTGAGAAACCGGATCTTCGAGCGGTTCCCCCAGTCGAACCTGAACAACGTCTGCCAGGAATTGTTGGACATCGCGGCCGAGTCCGAGGTTCGCATCCGGCGGATCCAGCGGCCCCGGTGGCTCCTGCGGCTTGGCATCGCGATGGTGGTCGGAGCGATCCTCGCGGTCCTGGCCAGCGCCGTGATCGTGGCTTCCAAAGAGGTGCCGCTGCGTTTTGGTCACTTTGCCGAACTGCTCCAGGGACTCGACGCCGCGATCAACGAAACGATCCTCTTGGCGATCGCCCTGGTGTTCTTGTTCACCCTGGAGAATCGCATCAAACGGAGCGAAACGCTGCGCGCCCTGCACGATTTGAGGAGCATCGCGCACGTGATCGACATGCACCAGCTCTCCAAGGACCCGGAAGCCATCCTCTCCCCCACCATGGCGACCGCCTCCTCGCCCCACCGCACCATGACGCGGTTCCAGTTGTCGCGCTACCTCGACTACTGCGCCGAAATGCTCTCCTTGACCAGCAAGCTGGCGGCGCTGCACGTGCAGTACATGAGGGACCCGGTGGTCCTGAGCGCCGTCAGCGACGTCGAGGATCTGACCTCGGGCCTGTCGCAAAAGATCTGGCAGAAGATCACGATCCTCGATACCGAAGTGATCAAAGAGACCCCAAGCGACGATTGATCTTCGCCGTGTCGAACTCCTCCGGATCGTAGTCGCCGGCCCATTCCAAACGCTCGGCATAGCGCCGGTCGCGGGGGTTCTTGAGGCCTTCGACGATCTCGTAGTAGCCCCAGACACCGCCGCAGTCCTCGGGAGGACAAGCCTTCTCGCCCGCGATACAAACAGGGTGCGCGGGCTTTTTCCCCTCGGGCAGCGTCTCCTCAATCTCGATCTCGTGCTGCCAGGAGTCGCCGAAGTCGTAATCGTAAGTGAACTTGCGGGCGCCTTGCTCGACCAGCCCGCTCAAGGTCATGGAACTCTCGTGCCGCACACCTGAAGAAGGGTCCTCTGTCATCCGCGAATCGCTGTACGTCATCTTGCCCACGCGATAAGCGTGCAGATGGTCGTCCCCCCAGCCCATCGCAATCTGGATCACGCGGTGCAGGTCGTCCAGGGTGCAGTCGGGAAGCTGGACCCGCCGCCAGATCGGCGGGTCGGTGTGATTGAGCGTGATCTTGATCTGATACGCCGTGTCCTTGGGCACGGCACGGACCTCCCGGCGCCGCGGCGGCTGCTGGAACGTCTCGGAAATCGCGCCTTTGAGCAACTCGTTGAACGACTTCGCCTCAGGCAGCCCGCCGCGCGGCTGGTCGCGCTCCTTGCTCCAACAGCACTTCTTGTACTTCTTCCCGCTTCCGCACGGGCACGGATCGTTCCGGCCCGCTTTCGTCCGCTGTGCCGCGGGGGAAGGCCGCGCCACGGGGTAATCTTTCTCCTCGTCGTCCAGGGCGGAGGACTCGTCGGCATCCTCCGAACCGCGCTCGTCGTCCGCTGGCGTGTCGCCGCCGAAACGGATCCGGTCGTCCTGGGTATTCTTCTTTCGCCGAGCCATCACGACCCTCCCTGAAAACACGTGAACACGGAAGATTGCGGAAAACTACCCGCAACCATGCTACATTATTGGTCGCAGCAGGCCCGCATGGCAAGAGATGATGCGGGCCACGGCGTAGGGCAAGCAGCCTTGCGTGCCTCTTGCCGACGCCGGAGAAAACCCACGGCCAACAGGCGGCGCGTGGTTACCCTGGTTTTCCGGACTCTCGGTCCAGTGGCGCATGGGCCGTCGGGTCAATCGACGAGGCGAGAGGCTTGGCTGGCAAATGAGCCAGCACAGGACCGGGCAAGCTGGCAGCTTGCCCTACGAAGCGACGTATTCGTAGGCCCCGATGCACGGCTGGGCGCCTTGGGGTCGGGTGCGGCCGTCGAAATCGGTGGGGGCGAATTGGCCCGGGGTGGCGCTGCCGGCGTTGATGGCGGGGCTGGCGGCGGAAAGGTGAAAGTTGGCGGCGCTCCGCTTGACGAACTTCGGATCGGCGAACAGGGAGTGGGCGTCTTGTTGTGTGGCGGCCTGGTACGAGGCGAAGGTGGTATACCGTTGGCCGTTCCAGGTGAATATTGCCTTCTGGTTGCGGGCCTCGGTGTACCAGAGGTTGTTGCCGAGCACGTTGTCGACGTTTCCCTCCCAGGAGCTCACCAGCACGTTGTTCGCCGAGGCCCAGAAGATGTTGTTGGCGACCGTGTTTTGCGAGGCGTATTGGATCCAGAGCTGGCCGAAGCCGGTCTTGTGCGTGTCGTTCTTGTAGACCGTGTTGTTGACGAAGGTGCAGCCTTCCACGCGGCCGGTTTTGTCCTTATCGTAGCCGCCGAAGCCGAGTCCGGCCTTGTCGTTCGAGTAGATGAGGTTGTTTTGCACGACAATGCCGCTGGCCACGATGCCCGGGTTTTCCGCCCCGACCTCAATGCCCACGTTGTTCTGGAAGACAACGTTGCTGTCGATGACGATGTCGCGGCCGCCGTCGACGTAGATCCCCGCGGCGAAACCGCCGCCGTAGTTCGATCGGGCCCGGTAGACCACGTTGCCCTTTACCAGCCCGTTGCGCGCGACCTGCGTGGGATGAATGTCGGCCTCCCCGCCGATCATGTCGATGCCGATGTTGTTCACGTCGTGGACGCGGTTGTCGGTGATCTGGAAGCCGGCCACGTTGCCGTTGAGCGTGAGGGCCTCGCTGGGCGCCGCCTGGACGTTGTAGATCTCGTTGCGGTCGATGATCAGGTTCGAGATCGGGATGTCCGAGGTGCCGTAGACCGTAATGCCCATGGCGCTGCGGCCGAGCATGTGGTGGATTTTGTTATTGCGCAGCTCGATGTTCGAGCCGCCCCCCACGATGCGGATGCCCGAGCCGTCGTTGACTCCCACGTTGTTGCGGATGTCGAACCCGCGGATCACCACATAGCTGAGGTCCTCCACAAGGATCATGTTGCCGCCTCTGAGGCCGGCGCCGCTGAGGATGGGCCGCTCGCCGGGGTAGTTTTCGAGCACGAAGGGCCCGGCCTCGGCGCTGCCGCCGTGGGGCAGGACCAGGTGCTCGCGATACGTTCCCTTGCGCACGATGACGTGATCGCCCGGTTGCTCGGCCGCCACCAGCGCGTGCCGGATGGTCGCGAAGGGCTGTTCCAGCGAGCCGGGATTGCTGTCTCTGCCGCGCGGAGCGACGTAGTAATTCGACAACAGGCGCCGATCCTCCAAGATTTCGATCCGGAGGGACCGGTGGCGGAATGACGCCTCGGAGCGACCGGAGGTTCCTGAATTCCCGGAGAAGTGCCCGAACATGAAGCGGCCCGTTTTCGTGACAGCAGACCACGCGCTACCTACTCAATCCTACCTCGCTTTGCGTTTGGAAGCAATCTCGGCGCGGCGTCCTGAAGAGGCGCGAGGGGGTCGGGAGTGGGTAGGTGAAAAATCGGCTCTTGAGAGATGCTGCCTGGATACCGGTTTTGATCCAGGCGATTCGGCATCCGGCGCCCCTTCGGGGCTGAAGGCGTCCAAGGCCAACGCCCTTACCACGGCACGCGAATTTCGATCATTCTTCGTCGTCGGAACAAAATCAGCATCCGTCGAACTCTCGGCCTTTCACCCGCCCCACTCCCGGCCCCTTCCCGTCCGCGACACCGTCCTGAAGTTGATAGCGAGGTCGGGGCTTGGCGGAAATGCCGATTTCCGGTAGGCTCACGGGCTGGGAAAAGACCGGGACGATCGGTGGAGTCGGTGTGCATGGCTTGTCGGAATCTCGCCGCGGCGCTCTGGGCTGGGTTGTTCGCAATGGTCGCATCGGTCTGCGCGGCGAGGGCAGCCGAGCCGGGCGCGATGAGCCAGGCCGATGAGCGATTCTGGCAGACTATCGCCGCTCAGCAGCCGCCCGGAACCATGAGTCTGCGCAGGCTCTTCGTCTTCCTGCGCAGCCTGGCCGAGAGCCGCCGGCATCCGCAGCGTTTGGGGCGAGTGCTGGATCTGGCCGCCGAGGCCCAGAATCGCGATCCCAAGAGCCCTGCCTACGGCAACTTCAAGTGGCTGTGGCGCGACGCGGGCGTGACCGATCCGAACGCGGTGGAGTTTCTCATGCAGGATGCCGCCCTGGCGTGGATCAGGCACAAGGACGGGATGCCCGAGACCGCGCGGGCGAAACTCCGCGACTTATTCGAGCTTGCCGTCGAGGCGTGCCTTCGACACCGGGCGCCGGTCACGTACACGAACATTGCGATCCTCAATGCGGGCAACGTGACGGTGCTCGGCGAGATTCTCGACCGGCCCGAAGTGGCCGAAGAAGGCTACCGGCGGCTGGAGGCAATCTGCCTGTGGACGTGGCACTTCGGCGTCGCGGAGTTTTGCAGCCCGACGTACTATGGCGTCGACTTGGATGGGCTGGAGTTCCTTTTGTCGTTTGCCCGGCGCGAGCGTGCCCGGCAGCAGGCCGCGGCGCTTCGGCAGCTTTTCTGGACCGACATTGCGATGAACTTCTTCCCGGCCGCGGAGAAACTGGCTGGCTCGCATAGCCGCAGCTACGATTACTTGCGTGGCATCGGCTCGCTCGACGCACAGCTTGCGGCGGCCGGCTGGCTTCGCGGTGAAACACGGGACCGGCCCAACCAGTGGTCCACCGATCGGCCGGCCAACATGGTTCAACTCCAAGAGGTGGCCCGGACGCAGTTCCCCCGCCTGGTACGCCAGCGCTGGGGCATGGCCCTGCGCCAGTCTCGCACGCATGCGCTCTATCCCGACGTGACGCTTTCCTGTTCCGCGTCGTCCTACTTCTATCAGGATGTCCCTTTGACCGTGGATCTGCCCGGCGACCGCAATCTCCCCCGAGGCTACTTCATCGCCGACGGCCGGGAAGATCCTTACGGCAAGATACGCGTCGAGGCGGGAATGGCCAAACATCTGAAGGCCATCCACCTGGTCCCTTTCTGGACCGCGGCCCAGCGGAATCGCGACGCCTTAGGGCTGGCGATCTATCGCGTCGGCGATTTGAAGGCCGCCGCACTAAAGAATCTCCAGAGCCATCTCGTGTTGCAGCGTCCGACGGACGGCCTTTGGCTGAATGGGCAGCGGATCGAAGTCGGTAGGATGGGTTTCCAACCCGTCCAGCCACATAGGACGGGTTGGAAACCCATCCTACCTCGCGTGCCCGTCGATATCGGGGTTCCGATCGTGCTCCGCTACGGCACGGCGGCGGTGGGCATCCGGCTGGTTTGGACGCGGGCCCAAGACGGCCAGCCCGCCGCGGCGGCACTGGTCGACGACGGCAATCGCTTCGGCGTGATTCGGCTGACCGTGGAGCATCGGCGCGACGCGATCACGGCGGAAGCGGGCGCGGCGATGTGGATTCGCGTGGGCAGTGGGTTGACCGATTCAGACGCCTTCGAGACCTGGCGCAAGCGATTCGAGCAGTCGGCGCCCTTGGCGGTCGAGGCTTCCAAGAGGCTCGTTCGCCTGGAAGTGCCCGGCGAGAAAGGCACGGTGTCGATTCATGCCCGGTCGCCTTTTGGCCTAGGCGGCGGCGTCGACCTCCAGCCCGAGCCGACCCGCGCGGTCCTGGAACTCGACGGCAAGGAGATCGGCCGACCGATCCTCGACGACATCGAGCCGGTCCGCTCGCACCGCCATCTGCCGGATCCCCTCGCGCCGATCGACGTGCTTGCCCAAGGCCGCGTCGGCTGGGAGGCGGAAAGCGGACTGATTCTGCACGGGATGACGGTCGCCGAGGATCCCGACGCTTCGCGAGGCCGCTACGTGCTCCAGCCAATCGATCCGCAGGTGGCTCGGATGCCGGGGAGCGTGACGTGGTCGTTGCGGGTCGCCAAAGCGGGACGATACTATCTTTGGGCCCGCGTCGTGGCGCTCGATCCGCAAACCAACTCGTTTAGCGTTCTCCTGGAGGGCGATACCGACGAGCTTCCTGTGCGCGACGCCTGGCACTTGCGCGAGAGCGGCCGGTGGAATTGGCAGTGCCTCGCGTTGGGCAAGAGCAAGGGCCCGACGCCGGTGGACCTGCCTGCCGGCTTGGCGTGGCTCCAGATCCGCACGCGCGAGCCGGGCACGAAGATCGACCGACTGCTGCTGACACCGGACGCCGACGACCGACCGGAATAGGAGCGAAATCACGTGTCACAACTACACACTTCCGAGAACGAGGAGGTCACTTCCATGTCTCGCATCCCATGGCTTTGTTACTCGGCCATCGCGTGGCTGACGTTTGTTTCATCGGGCCTGGCGGCCGACCTTCCGGCGGTCAACTACGATGAGAGCAAGGTGCCGAAGTACACGCTGCCCGATCCGCTGGCGACGTGCGACGGCCAGCGGGTGACCGACGCCGCGACGTGGCGGAACCGCCGCCGGCCGGAAATCCTCGGGCTGTTCCAGAAGTACGTCTACGGGACGATGCCCGGCCGGCCGGAGGGAATGAAGTTCCAGACCCGCTCCGTCGCCCACGACGCCCTCGGCGGCAAGGCCACGCGCAAGGAAGTCACGGTCTTGTTCACCGGCAAGGCTGACGGACCGAAGATGGACATCCTCCTCTACCTGCCCAACGGGGTGAAGAAATCGGTGCCCCTGTTCCTGGGCCTGAATTTCGCCGGCAATCACGCGATCCACCGCGATCCGGGCATTACGCTCTCGACATCATGGATGCGCGATGCGCCGGACAAGGCCGTCGTCAATCACCTCGCCACGGAGAAATCCCGTGGCTCAGCGAGTAGCCGCTGGGCCGTGGAGAAGATTCTTGCCCGCGGCTACGGCCTGGCGACGATCTACTACGGCGACATCGATCCCGATTTTGACGACGGATTCCAGAACGGCGTGCACCCGCTCTTCTACAAGCCGGGCCAGACGCGGCCGGCGGCCGACGAGTGGGGCTCGATCGGCGCTTGGGCCTGGGGACTGAGCCGGGCCCTGGATTATCTGGAAACCGATGCCGACGTCGACGCCAAGCACGTGGCCGTGCTCGGGCATTCGCGGTTGGGGAAGACCTCGCTCTGGGCCGGGGCCAGCGACGAGCGGTTCGCCCTGGTGATCTCGAACAACTCCGGGTGCGGCGGGGCGGCCCTGAGCATGAGATGCTTCGGCGAGACGGTGCGACGGATCAATACCGCGTTTCCCCACTGGTTCTGCGGCAACTTCAAGCAGTTCAACGACCGCGAGGACAAACTGCCGGTCGACCAGCACATGCTCGTCGCCCTGATCGCCCCGCGGCCGGTCTACGTGGCCAGCGCCGAGGAAGACCGCTGGGCCGATCCCAAGGGCGAGTTCCTCGCGGCCAAGGGGGCGGACTTGGTCTATCGTCTCCTGGGCACCGACGGCATGGCGGCCGACGAAATGCCGGGCCTCGAAAAGCCCGTGATGAGCACCGTCGGCTACCACATCCGCCACGGCAAGCACGACGTGACCGACTACGACTGGGAGCGGTTCATGGACTTCGCCGACTGGCACTTCCAAAAACATTAGCCTGGTGGTAAAGTATGCCATGTAGGACGGCCTTTCCAGGCCGTCGCGTAACCGCCGGAAAAGACGGTCTGGAAAGGCCGTCCTACCGTGCCGCTTTCTTGTCCGGGACGATAAGAGAATCGCCACGCATACTACCGGAGACAGCTATGAACAAGACAGACCGGCGGCTTGGCCGCGACCGCTTCGCGTTTACCCTTGTCGAACTGCTCGTGGTGATCGCGATCATCGCAGTCCTGGTGGCGCTGTTGCTCCCAGCCGTGCAGGCGGCGCGCGAGGCTGCCCGGAGGGTCCATTGCGCCAACAACCTGAAACAGGTGGGCGTGGGACTTGCCTGTTACGAGAGTTTCTGCAATGCCTACCCGGGCAGTTATATCGGCGGCGTGCTGGGGAACTGGTCGGCCCAGGTGGCGATCCTGCCTTTTCTGGAACGGAGCGACATCTACTTGCGGGTGGACTTCAGCAAGGGGTGCAGCGACGTTTGGTTGCCCAACGGTACAAGGCTGAGCGCGTTGCGCGTGGCAACCTACCTCTGTCCTTCCGAGCCCAACGATCGCGTCCGCATCGACAACGGTGACCCCATGCACTACCCCCTCAGCTACGGCTACAACGCGGGGGTGTGGCTGGTGCACGATCCCGCCAACCGCCGCGGCGGGTCGGGAGCGTTCTATCCCTACAGTTGGCTGCGGCCGAGCGACTTCCTCGACGGCCTCAGCTCGACCCTGGCGTTTTCCGAAATCAAGGCCTACGAGCCGTATTTCCGCAATCTAGCCCAACCGGGCGCTATCCCCATGCCGACGGACCCGGCCCAGGTCTGCGGCCTCGGTTTCGCCGAGTTCAAGAGCAGCAGCGGGCACACCGAATGGTCGGAAGGGCGATGTCACCAGACGGGGTTCACGGCCACTTTCGGTCCCAACACAAAGATTCTCTGCACGCAAAACGGGATGACGTACGACGTGAACTGGACCAACCAGCAGGAAGGCAAGTCGGCCACGATCCGCACCTACGCGGTCGTCAACTCCCGCGGTTACCATCCGGGGGTAGTGAACGCATTGTTGATGGACGCCTCCGTTCGGTCGTTCAGCGAGACCCTCGATTTGAAGGTCTGGCAGGCCTTGGCAACTCGGGATGGAGGGGAAGCGATTAGCGCACCTCCCTGAGGTGTCGCGCGATCGGGCCGCCTGGCCCGACGCCTGGTAGCATTGCCGAGTCGCGGAACGGGTCGGGGAGCTCGATGCGGATCTCGCGTCGCGGCGGGCCGCCGTCGGCCGGACGCTTGTTGAAAAACGTGTCGTAATACGGGGCGTTCGCATCTACCCAGCTCACCAGGGCCGTCCACTGGTCCGCGCTCAGCTTGGCCTCGCCGCGGTGCAGCGGGTCGTCGAGCAGCACGCGCACCAGCCGGCTGCGATGCGAGCCGAACTCCTTGGGCCGCGTGATCGCCGCATCGCTGAAGCGATCGGAACACGAGACCAGCACCGGCCCGCCCGCCTTCCCGTCCTTGCCGCGCCCAAACAGTGTGGCGAACGACTGCATCATGCCGTCGGCATTTCGCGTCGCAGTGAGATCGATCCCGCCGTCCGTCCGCGTGCGGCCGTGGCAGCGCACGCAATGTCGCTCGAAGATCGGCTGGATGAGCCATTCGTAGCCCAGGAGCTTGCGGGAGCCCCAGGGCGGCGGAGTGGGCGTTTCCGGCTCGCGCCGTTGGGCGATCGTGGGCCGCCACCGCGTCTGGGGCGTTCTCGCCGTCGACTCGTGGCAGCCCGTGCAGCCGCGGACCTCGCCCGGCTGGAACGTCACGTGACTCCGCATGCGCCGCAGCTCCATCTGGTTCTCGTCGAGGGCCTGGAAATAGACCGAGGTATCGACGGGCACCTTGAAATAGGCCGAGCCGTCGCTCTCGACGCGCACCGTGCCGACCACGCGCACGGGGGCCCATTCC
>CAYTJV010000195.1:0-12155 GCA_964438165.1 uncultured Planctomycetaceae bacterium
CCACTCGACGGCAATTCATCCAGCAGAGCGGCGCACTGGCGGCCGGGACGGCCCTGGTGAGCGGCTTGGCTCGCAGCGTCCACGCCGGCGAAGATAATACGATCCGCTTGGCGCTGATCGGCTGCGGCGGGCGGGGCAGCGGCGCGGTCCGCGACGCGCTTTCCGTGTCCGGCGAAGGGCCGGTCAAGCTCTATGCCATGGCCGACCTCCACGAGAAAAAGATCGCCCAGTCGCACAAGGCGCTCAAGAAAGAATTCGAGGCCACGGTCGACGTCTCCGAGGACCGCAAGTTTGTCGGCTTCGACGCCTACCGCAAGGCGATTGACATCCTACGGCCCGGCGATGTCGCCATGTGTACCACCCGGGCCTACATCCGCCCGGTACACGTCGAATACGCGGTCAAGAAGGGGATCAACGTCTTCATGGAGAAACCGTTCGCGTCCGATCCGGGCAGCCTGCACCGACTGCTCCGGGCGGGCGAAGAAGCGGAGAAGAAGGGGGTCAAGATCCTCGCGGGGCTTCAGTGCCGCCACTCGCCGGCGCGCAAGGCC
The DNA here is from genome assembly GCA_964438165.1 of uncultured Planctomycetaceae bacterium. Classification (GTDB taxonomy): domain Bacteria; phylum Planctomycetota; class Planctomycetia; order Pirellulales; family Thermoguttaceae; genus CALFBP01. Next base: position 552 of record CAYTJV010000195.1, read on the forward strand.
CTGATCGACCAGATCCGCGACGGCGCCATGGGCGAGATCACCCTCATCCGGGCCAACCGGCTCGAAGGCGGCCACTGGCTTGGCAGTCAGGGCAAGAAGTCCAACGACCTGATGAGCCAACTCGAATTCGGCAGGATCCATCTGTATTGGCTCGGCTCCGGCCACATGGTCGACTACCTGATCCACCAGATCGACGAATGCTGCTGGATCAAGGACGCCTGGCCGGTCGAAGCGATCGGTTTCGGCGGCCGGGTGCCCGCCAGCCCCGACTGCGGCCAGAATCTCGACGTCTACTCGATCGAGTACACCTTTGCCGACGGCACGAAGGCGTTCTGCGGGTTCCGCCGCATCAACGAGACCCGCAGCGATTTCGCCACCTACATCCACGGCACCAAGTGTGCCGCCCAGTTCTCCGGCAACGTCCACGCGGCGACCGTCCACCGTTTCAAGGACCAGCGGATCGGCAAGCAGCACATCGCCTGGACCCCGAAGCCCGACGCGCACAGCCCGTGGCAGTACGAATGGAACGACTTCATCCATAACATCCGCAACGACCGGCCGCACAACGAGTGCAAACGCGCCGTCTACTCGGACCTTACCACGCTCATGGGCCGCGCGGCTTGCCACACGGGCCAGGCAGTCACCTGGGACCAGATGATGAAGTCGAGGTTTCAGTTCTGCAGCTACCTCGACACCCTGAGCGCCGACAGCCCCGTCCCCGTGCAAGCCGACACCAACGGCCAATTCCCCGTGCCCATTCCCGGGCAGTGGAAGGAGGTGTGAAGGGAGAAGGGAGACGCGGGAAGGGGAAACGCTCTCGTTCCCACGCTCCGCTCTCGTTCCCGCGCTCCGCTCTCGTTCCCGCGCTCCGCTCTCGTTCCCGCGCTCCGCTCTCGTTCCCGCGCTCTGCGTGGGAAGCAGGGACCGCCGCTCTGCGGCGTGGGCAGGGAAGGACGCAGAGCGTCCTGGAGCGGACGTTCCCACGCGGAGAGCTTGTAAAAAAATACCCAAAAGGGGTGGATTGGCGCATTGGTAATTAAGGACTTACGGCGAGCCAACCGGTATTTCTTCACAAGCTCGGAGCGTGGGAACGAGAATAAAGGGATTGGTTGCCCGGGCGTCCTTAAGACGCTACGATGCACCCTGGACCGTGTGTGGTGACCGAATGCCTATCCCAACCACGATAGGTAGCCGAAAACTTCCGAAGTCCTCGAGAGTTCAGAAGTCTTGGGAGACCGTGTTTGTTGACCGAGTCTCCCGTACCGTCGCAGTCCGCGTTCGTCGCCCCCTCTGAGATGGGCCGGCCTATGAGAAGGCTCCTCGCGCTGATCCTCGCTGTCGGCCTGATCGGTTCCACTTGGGAACCGGTGCTGGCGGGCAAGAGCTATTCGTCGGGCCGGTCCTCCAGTTCAGGAATCTCCCGGAGTAGCGGAGCCAGATCGAGCTCTTCCGGCTCCAGTTCGAAGCCCAGTTCCAGCCCGCACGGCCGAAGCTATTCTTCAAGCTCGGGCAGTTCGGGGAGAAGCTACTCGTCGGGATCCGGCGGGGCCGGCAAGAGCTTCTCGTCGGGTCCGGCGCCCTCCACGAGGAGCAACTCATCAGGACCCAGCGGCGCGGGAAAAAGCCTGTCTTCCAGTTCCGTTCCTTCCACCACAAAGCATTCATCGGGGGCCCCCGGGGGCGGCAATAGTTACTCGCCATCTCCCCCTTCGTCTGGAAGAAGCTATTCCTCGGATTCCGCCGTCAGCGGCATGAGCCGCCCCTCAAGTCCGGCCGGGAGAAGTTACTCGCTCGGGACGAGCCAATTCAAAGACGGTTCTTCGTCGGTTCCAACTCCTTCAGGACAGAGTTTCGCGTCGGGCTCGAAGAGTCCGACTAGCTCCAAGCCCGAGGGGAGCAGCGTCTATTCCGCGCTCTCACGCGCCCAGGCCGTGGAAGAAAGCCGAGCAAGATTCCAGCAAGCGACGATCCCCAAGCCCGCCTACCGGGATGCCGCCGGCGGTGAACACAAGATCGATCCAGCCGACCAAGAGGTCCAAACGCTGCGAAAAACGGTGACGCCCGACAAGTATGCCGATCGGCCGGCCCGGGCTCAGGACTTCTATGGGCCACAACCCGGCGGCGCCCCGCCCGTGGTTTACCGCGATCCGTTCGGGCCGCTGTTCCATTGGTGGCTGCTCGAGCGTGCTTCGGCCGACCGACGCGCCGCATGGGCCTATCACCATCGCGGACAAATAGACCAGGCGCGCTGGGCCGATATGACCCGCCGGGATCCTCAGTTGGAGTCTCGGGTCCGACAACTCGAAACGGCCGGCCAGCCCCGCGATCCCAACTATGTGCCGCCGGAACTGGCCAACGACCGGGACCTGATGTACAGCGACGAGTATCTCGCGGCCGTTGGGAATCCGCAGCCCCAGCAGGCCGGCGGGCCTACGAGCCCCGAGCAGTCGAATTCCTGGGATCGTTTTGTGGCCCGTGGTCCGCAAGCCGAGGCGCCCCAGCGCCGGACCAGCCTCTCGTGGACGGCCGTTTTCGCAAGCCTGGCGATGCTCGGCTTGGGGGCCTTCGTGGTCTGGCTCGTATTCATCAGACAGTTTCCGGAGCCTGGGACGGGCAATCGCCACGATCGGGGGAAGAAGACCATGCCGACGCTGTTCCAAATCGTAAAAAACGCGCTCTTGGGCCGATCCGCCGCACGACGGTCGGACGAGACGGCGATCTACAATCCGCTCTCCGCCCGGTGCGGGGCGTTCGTAGCCATCGACGCGATCGACTTCCGCGGGAAGAACTACCGCATCGCCGAGATCCAGCAGTACGACCACAATCTGGGCGGCAAGCGATTCCCATTCGCCAACTATGTCCTGCGATTCGACGAAGAAGTGGTCCGGCTCCGCGCGATTCCTCTTGAGAACCGGTGGAAGGCCTTGCTCCTGACCTTGTACGATGATCTGGCCTATAATGAAGGGCTTCACAACGTCGTGCGGGACGACACGCTGAAGTTCGTCGTGGACGATCCCGAGAAGAATCTCCACGAGGAGTATTGGCGGGTCGAGGACGTGCGGGAGTCGTACAAGGCCCAAGTGACCATCCTCCGCGGCACGAGCCCAAACACGCCGTCGGAAGTCTCGCGCGCTCAGGTAGAGTATTGGGACTACTGGCGGGACACCGAAGTGGACAGCGTCAAGGTGACGCAGTACCTTTACGTCGAGATGAACACCGAAACCGGTTGGTTTCAGATCTGGCGCGGAACGGAAACGGATCCCGAGAGAATCCTCCTAACCTGATACAAGGGGAAACCGAATGCAGACCGTAATAACGATTCTGATTCTCGCCGTCGTGGCGCTGGCGGTGCTGGCCGTGGTGAACCGGCAGGCCCTGATGCGGATTCTCGGGGCGGGCCGGGCCCAGGCCGGCAAACTGGGACGATGGGCGGAAGGGGCCGATCCGTTGGCCCTGCTCCAACAGGCCGTCGACGACGGCGTGGCCAACATCCAGCAGGCCAAGAAAGGACTGGAGGACTGCCGCTCGCTGGTGCTGAGTGTGCGGCGGCAGGTGGAGAGCGGCGAGAAGGAGAAGGCCCGGCTGGAGTCGCGCATCCAGGCGGTCCTGGCCCAGGGCGATCCCAACAACACGGCCAAGGAGTACGCGCTGCAATTGGCCGAAGTCGAGCGGCAGCTCGCGATGAACAAGGAGCAGTTGGCCAAGCACGAAGAGACCTACGCCAATTTCGCCAAGCAGGTCGAGATCGGCCAGAAACGGGTCGTCGAGGCCCGCCGCAAGGCCGACGAGCTGGGAGTCGCCCTCGAATTGAGCCAGCGCGAGAAAGAACTGGCGCAGTTCGCCTCCACATTCAGCTTCGACCCCGAAGGGCTCAAGAGCAGTGTTACCCATGCCGAGGAGTTGGTCCGCCAGCAGATCGACAAGAACCGCGCCGCGGGCGACGTGGCGGCCGATCTCTCCCGGTCCACCCTGGCCCAGGCCGCCGACGAAGAGGCCGAGCGCGAGGCGGAAGCCGCCCAGATCCTAAAGCGGTTCCAAAAGCCCGCCTCCCAGACTTAACCCGTGCCACTTTTCTCGAAAGGTCCAGACCATGTGGTTGCTGTTTGCCGCGGAAGAGGTCTCGCAAGGGATTTCGGAACGTTTTTGGGTCGGAGTGCTGGGGTCGGTTGTTTTCGGGCTCATCGGCATGGGGCTCTTGCTGGTGGGCTATTGGCTCTTCGACAGGATCACCCCGCAAGTGGATTTCCAGAAGGAGCTGCGTGAAAAGAACCTCGCGGTGGCCGTGGTCATCGGTGCGCTGCTCTTGGGCATCGCTTATGTCACCGCGCACGTGGTGCAGTGAAGAGCGGTCGGACAAATCGAGCGGGAGGCATATTGGAAAGTGGGGCAGGATGGAACAGAGAAGAGGAATCATACTCGCGCCCGAGGAAGCATGATTCCTCTTCTCTGTTCCGCCGTTTTCGGGAATCGTAACCTTCGCAATTCTAACCTTTCGAGGAGAAAGCCATGCGCGCGCGGGTAGGACTTGGGATTTGTTTGGGCGTCTGCTTGCTGATCTCCCCGGTCGGGACCACGGCAGCGGAAAGCAACAAGGCCGATGCTGCCCTCAAGGCGATCGGTGCGACCCGCGGGGTTTGCGTGCTGCTGGGCGACAAGGAGTGTGCCTTGGCGCGGCAGTTGGCCGGCAAGAGCGAGCTGGTGGTTTACGTGCAACTGCCCACCGGTGACGACGTGGCTGCGGCCTGCCGGGCGGCCGACGCGGCCAAGCTCTTCGGAACGCGGATCTTCGTGGAGAAAGGCACGCCGGCACGCATCGGCCTGGCCAGCAACACGGCCGACGCGGTCATCGTCGTGGGCGATGGCGGCGGCATCGTCAAGTCGGAGGTGCTCCGCGTGCTCCGGCCGCGCGGCAAGGCCGTAGTCGGGAAAGAGGAGTGGATCAAGCCGTTTCCGGAAGGGATCGACGACTGGTCGCACCACTATCACGGCCCGGACAACAATCCCCAGTCCCGCGACCGGCTGGTGCGCGCCCCGTACCTGACGCAGTTCGTGGGCGAGCCGCGTTACGCGCCCGCCCCGCAGGCGGCCGTGGCCTCGGGCGGCCGGGTGTTCATGGCCTTCGGGCACGTGGCCTGGCACGAGCGCGAAGAGCCGTGGATGAACACCCTGGCGGCCATCGACGGCTTCAACGGCACCATGCTCTGGAAACAGCCCTTGACGCCCGGCATCATGGTCGATCGCTGCACCATGATCGCCACGCCCGACGAGCTTTATCTCGCCGACAACCAGTCGTGCAAGGTGCTCGATCCGGCCACGGGCCGGGTTCGCGAGAAGATCGTTCCGCCCGCGGAGGTCACGAAAGACAAGTTTTGGAAATGGATCGCCCTGGATGGCGGGCTCCTTTACGGGCTGGTGGGCCAAGACGAGCCGCAGGACCCCGATGCCCGTTGGCGCCGCACGGCCCACGGCTGGCCCTGGACCGACATGTCGCGGGGCTACAACGATGCCAAGCACCTCTGGGGCCTCGGCAAGACGCTCGTGGCCATCGACCGGAAAACAAAGCAAGTCGTCTGGAGCCACCAGGAGGACCCGCCGATCGACAGCCGGGCCCTGTGCATGGCCGCCGGCCGCATCTATTGCTCGTCGTTCGGCCGGTACCTGGAGTGCCTGGACGCGAAGACCGGCAGCGTCATCTGGCGGAGGACCGCCGAGAAGGACCCCGATGTGTTCCAGGCGATCGGCCCCTATCGCCCCGAGCAGGGACCGATCCAGGGCTGGAAGACGAACCTGTATTTGAAATGTACCGACAAGGCCCTTTACTTCGTGGGCCCCGAGGTGCAATGGCTGACCGCGCTCTCGGCCGAGGACGGACACGTTTTGTGGCGGCACCCGGTCAAGGACCTGCACCTAGTGATCCGCGACGATTGCCTCTACACCATCGGCCCGGCCACCACGGCCGAGGAAACCAAGAAACTCGACCCGCTCACTGGCAAAGTGCTGGCCACTTACGTCACGCGCCGCCGCTCGTGTACGCGGGCCACGGGAACGGCCGACAGCATTTTCTTCCGCGGGCACGAGGGCTCCGGCCGATTCGACCTGGCCAGCGGCAAGACCGCGTGGATCTCGGCCATGCGTCCGTCGTGCCAGGTGGGGGTGCTCGTCGCCCACGGGCATTTGTACTGGGTCCCCTGGGCGTGCGACTGCAACTTGCAATTGTTCGGATCGATCGGCTGCGCCCCGGCAGGGGATTTCAAGTTCAACCAAGAAGCCCGCGAAACCGAGCGGCTGGAGAGAACCAAGAACCTGAACCCTGAACCCCGAACCCTGAACCCTCAGAAGGCCGATTGGCCCACCTACCGCAAAGACAACTCCCGCTCCGGACGCACGTCGGCGGCGATTCCCGAGAAGGTGCGACTCCTCTGGCAGTTCGCGCCGCCTCGGGAGGTCGAGGCCACGGCGCCGGTGGCGGCCGGAGGGCTGGTGTTCGTGGGCGGCAAAGACGGCATCGTCCGAGCGCTTGACGCGGCCAGCGGCACGCCACGATGGACGGCGTACACCGGCGGGGCGGTTCAGTATCCTCCGAGCATCGCCGACGGCCGCGCGTTGATCGGCTCGGGCGACGGCTGGGTCTATGCTTTGGAAGCGGCCAGCGGCCGGCTCCTCTGGCGATTCCGCGCCGCCCCCGCCGAGCGCAAGATCCGCTTCTACGACCGGCTCCTCTCCACCTGGCCGGTCGCCAGCGGAGTGCTCGTCGACAAGGGGATCGCCTACTGTGCGGCCGGAATCAACGACTTCGACGGCACGCACGTCTACGCCCTGGACGCGGCCACCGGCGCGATCCGGTGGCAGAACAACTCCTGCGGCCACCTCGACGAGTTCTCCGCGCGCGGCGTGGCATGTCAGGGTGAGATGCTGCTTTCGCAGGGCAAGCTCTTCCTGGCCGGCGGCAACACGGTCTCGCCCGGCGTGTTCGACGCGGAGAGCGGCCGTTGCCTCAACGCCCTGCCGACGAGCATGGGCGCCGCCGCTCCGCGAGGCCGGGAGCTGGTGTTGGCCGGCGCCCAGGTCAAGGCGGTGGGCCAGCCCTTGTACTCCATCCCAAGCGATCCCGTGTTTGACGCGGCGATCGCCTGGGACAATCCCGTGGTGACTGCGGGCAATGCCCGCCTGTCGTGCGTGCAGAAACGCGGCCCGTCCGGGGCGACCTGGGCGATTACAGCCCAAGATCCCCAGGGCCAACGCACGCTATGGACCCAGCCGCTTCCGGCCGAACCGGTCCGCTGGGCCATCGCCGTCGATGCCCAGGGCCGGATCATCGTCGCCCTGCGCAACGGCCGCGTGCTCTGCTTCGGAGAGTGAGCCGGCCGCGTAATCGTCATCTCCCCTCTCCCGCTCGCGGGAGAGGGGCAGGGGGTAAGGAGTCTTCTCGGACCCCCAGTGCTCGCCCTTGCCTCTCGAATCAGCATCACTGGAAGCCAGAGGAGGCTCCAATTGGCGATGTCCGCCAAAGGAACGATCACAATCCAGTTCTTGTCCATGTACGGATAAGTGGCATAAGCCAGAGCGGCGAGAATCAACGACACCAGCGCGACCGTCGAATGATGTCGGTTGATTCCCTTCCTCCGATTCTGGATGCTCGCAATCACACAGGCCCAGTTCATCACGACGACATATGCCGCGGAGACGAGGAAGATCGTGGCCAGAATCAATCGGGCAGTGCCCATGCTATGAACCTATCGCGATTGAGGGGCTCTCCGCATCGGTGCCGCCCGCGACTTGGCCCGACGCTCGATCGGCTCCAAGCGTTCGGCTGTGTGGGTCGGCGTCAGTTCGGCGGTTGGTCAAGCACGAGACTGCCAGATGCGAGGATCGCGGCCGCCGTGCAGGACGGCAATCACCTCAATACGATCCTCCAATATCCGGTAATACACGAGGTACGGAAACCTCCGGAGCTTGCCTCGGCGGACTCCTTTGAGTGCTATAGCGCATATCTCCGGCATGACCTCAATGCGCCTCAGAAACTGCTCCACCGCCTCACCAAAGGCGTCTCCAAGGCCAAGACGCTGACGCTCATACCAGTTCCGTGCCTCAAGCAGGTCGTCTTGGGCCTCTGGGCGGAGAACAATTGGCAAGCTCATGATTATTCCCGCAGGCGGTCCCTGACCTGTTCCCAGGGAATGGCCGCTTGCGGGTCGGCGTCCGCGGCGGCCAGCCGGCGCTCCAACTCTTGTCGGTGCCAATCCGGGACGGGCAAGGCCTCCACCGAATCCGGGATGCTGTCCCAGAGCAGTGCGATCAACTCAAGTCTCTGGTCCACGGTCAAGTGGTCGATGTCGAGTTCGGGCAGGGCGTGCGACATGGTTCTCCTCGAAGTTGGTTGCTTCTCCCGAAGTATACACAACGTTGCAGGGAGGGGGAAGCGCTGGCACGCTTGGTCTGACAACCTCGGAAGTACAGGCTGATTAGAGCAGCGACTCCAGAGCATCACAAGCGGCTCGAATGCCGTCTGCTTGTCGGACCGTCGGATTCCACTTCCACACCTACCCTCCGGGGAACACGGCCTATCGCGATTTGGGCGTTCCCTGCAACGGGGTCTGCCGCAACTTGAGCCGCCGTTGGATCGGCTCCAAAGGATCGGCCGGGCCGGCGTGCGGATCGACGTACTTGGCCAGATCACGCAGGGAAATCACCGTGTAGTTCTTCTCGTGAAGGTACTTCATATACGCCGCGAACTGTTCCGGCTCCGTGCTCACCCAAGGATGGTCCAGGTCGGGCACACCGTGGAACGCCAGCACGGCGATGCGGCCGCCTTGGGCCTTTTGGACCGCCGTCGCGAAGTCCTCCATCCGCCACTTCGGGCCCGAGGCGCCGGCGATCGGGATCAAGAGCGGATGGTCCTCTCTCGGGTCGTAGGCGAACCCCAGCGCGCCTTCTTCGTAAGGCATTTCCGGCACGGTGCCCCGCCGGGCAAACTGGTAGCCTCGCTCCTGGAGCACTTCCACCGCCCCGCGGGTGAAGTAGTACGCCGGATAGCAGAAGGTCTTCGGCAGCGCAATGCCGTGTTCCGCGAAACGCCGCTCCATGGTCACCAGGTCGTCGCGGAATTCTTCCTTGGTTTGTTCGATCGTCTTGCGGTGGCGGCTGCTGTGGTTGCCGATCTCGAAGCCGTCCTTGTGGAGCTTGCGGATCTCGTCCCAGGTCAGGTAGCGCTCCTTGTGCCAGTCCTGATAGAACTCGAATGCCTCGGTGACGAAGAACGTTGCCCCGAAGCCGTACTTCTTCAGAAGCGGAGCGACAAAGTTGGCGTGCGACTTGACGCCGTCGTCGAACGTGAGCACCACCAGCCGCTCCGGGATCGCCGCCCGCGGCTCCGCCATGGCTTCAGACAGGCAGAACAACGCTACAGCGGCGGAGGCCACGCCGACCGGCCTCCAGACGTCGGAACAACAGGTCCTTTTCCGTCGGTTCAGCAAAGTGCGATTTCCCTATCACTGCGAGCACTCGGGCCACGGGACATGGCCGACCGTGACCATCCTAAACTGACTCACATCCCTGAGCAAGCTAGCAGTCGCCCCTGCCTGGGCTTGCAGCACACGCGGGTTTGCGCACAATGAGTTCGGACCAAGACGCGCTCGGCGCGGGTCTCCTGACCCCGCCGGGGGTTGCGACCGCAGGTCTCCTGTGGTTCTTGGAGACCTTCGGTCGTTACAGGTGCGGGGTCGGGAGACCCGCGCACAGCGCAGGACCCGCGCACAGCGCATAGGCAAGACTTCGCAGAACCTCGAACAGCAAGGGAGCACCTCCGTGGCAGCAGAAACCACTCGACGTACGTTCGTCAAGGGCTCGGTGTTGGCTTCCGCGGGGGCCGCCTTGGCCTTGGGATCGACCGCAGCGGCCGCGCCGGTTTCGCCGGCCTCCAAGGATGCGCTGCCGAAGGGGAAGATCGGCGAACTAGAGGTCAGCCGGCTCGTGCTGGGAGGCAGCCCGTTGCAGCATTACGTCCACTGCCGCGACCTGCGGTACGTGGCCTCCCTGATGGCGCACTACAATACGCCGGAGAGAATCCTGCAAACCTTAGCGCTGGCGGAGCAGCAGGGGATCAACACGCTGGTATGCCATCCCTCGGGCCCCGCGGGGAATACGGTGGCCCCGCTCAAGCGGCACCGGGAGAAGCACGGGGGGAAGATGCAGTGGATCATCGCCCCGATGGACCCGATCGAGCCGGGGCTGGCCAAGTACGGCGAACAGGTGCAGAAACTGGTCGATGACGGGGCCGACGCCATTTACGTCTGGGGCTGTCACACCGACGCGTTGACCGCTCAAGGGAAGATTGACCTCGTTGGCAAAGCGGTGGACCTCATCAGGGCCCATGGGGTCCCCTGCGGCGTCGCTGCGCACGAGCTACGCGTGGTCCAAGAGTGCGAGGAACACAAAATCCCCACCGACTTCTACATCAAGACCTTCCATCATCACAAGTATCCCGGCGCGAGGTTGAACTACGACTCGATGTGGTGCTCCAACCCCGAGCAGACGGCTGAGTTCATGAAGGGCGTCCCGAAACCGTGGATCGCCTTCAAGGTGCTGGCCGCCGGGGCGATCGTGCCCCAGGACGCCTTTCGCCACGCGTTCGAGAATGGGGCGGATTTTATTTTGGCAGGAATGTACGACTTCGAGATCGCCGAGGACGTGCAAATCGTCAAGAAAAGCCTGGCCAGCCTGGCCAATCGCGCCCGGCCTTGGAGAGCATAGGATTGTGTTAGGGCCTGTGAGCACGGGATTGCCGGATCCGGGGATCGCGGCCGCCGTGCAAGATGGCAATCACCTCGATACTTGTTCCCAGTCAATCCGCCGAGCGCTTCTTGCGGCGTCGGGCGCCGGCGGTGATGTACCAGCCGAGCCGGCCCAGCAGGCGGAAGTAGATCATCATGGCCAGGGCCGTAAAGATCGGCGAGGGCAGCATCGCCCACGGAACTTTGAAGGTCGCGAGGCCGATGTCGATCCCCGCCACGGCGGCCACCAGGAGCCCGGCCAGAGTGTAGAAGCCGCACCACGCCCACCATTGCAGAAACAAGCTCCCCAACACGGCTGGCGATACAGGGTTCACGACAGCGCCCGTCTCCAGCATCGACAGCAGAAGCACAGGGAAGAGCAAGAATACGGAAGCCGCCGATGCGACGCCGAGCGGCAGGCCGCTTGCCAGATATTCCAGGCCCCAGCCGATCGCGAGGCTGATCACGAGGCTATTCACGAGGTAAAGGGACTGGAACGCCGATTCCACGAAGTCCTCGCCCGCCCAGTCCTCAATCCGGTCGACCCCGTTGGCCGTCTGCGTGAGGATCGCCAGGAGGTACTTCGAGGCCCAGGCGAAGTACACGAGCGTCATCAACAGCATCACTGCGGCCAACACCACAACGATGGGCCAAAACAGCGCCGCGATTCCCCACGCAACCACCGTGCCAATAGTGAACTTCACCCACGCAAGCCGCGACTCGCGATAGAACGGGAACACGAAGACCCCGTTCACCAGCGGCCAGGGAGGCAGCTTGTGCTCCAAGCGGCGCGGCGGCACCAGGTCGCGGTCGGCCAGGCACGGACGCGCCTCCC
>CAYTJV010000196.1:0-12141 GCA_964438165.1 uncultured Planctomycetaceae bacterium
CTGGCCGTCGGCGTGTCTGGGGTCGCCGAACTGTTTCGTGAAGATCTCGAACCGCCGGTTGTCGCGCTGCTCGAGGCGGTAGCCGAAGAACTCCACGTTCGCTCGGGCGATCGGCTTGCCGCTGACCGCGTCGGCCACGAAGTACAGCACCTTGCCATCCAGCGGCTTCTTGGCGATCGCCGTATCGGCCAGCCAGAGCACGATGTGGCTGGTGTTCCCGTCGCGCATCCTGGCCGTCAGCAGATAGGCCCCCGGCTGTTGCAGCGGCGTGGCCACCGTGACCCGCTTGTCGAAGTGGTTCTCGCGGGGCTCAAGGTCCAAGTTCCACGCGGCCACCTGGGGGCCGCGGTAACGCTCTTGGTTCTTCTGGACGATCCGCCAGCCAAGATCGGCGATGTTCAAATTCTCCCAATTGAGTTGCCGCGGGCGGGACTTGATGTAGCTCTTGACGTCTTCCAGCAGCTTGTCGGCGAGGATTTCGTAAGCGACGAACTCGACCGCCTTGCCGTTGCGGAAGCGGTACTCAACGGTCGCCCCCTTGCCGGCCGGCTGCGTCATCACCGGCTCGAAGCGGCCCCAGTTGCTCTCGATCTGCCGCAGCCGCTCGCGGTATTGCGGCGCGTTGGAGACCTCCGCGCATTTCCTCCAGTATTCAGCAGCCTTGGGATACTGCCGCCGGTTCTCGAAGATCGTGGCCAACTGCTCCAAGGCGTTGAGTCCAAACGGCCCCCGGGGTTCTTCAGCGACCTGCTGGTAGATCTTGATGAAGTTGAACTCCTCGGGGAGTTTGAATCGCTTGATGCCGGCGGCCAAGCGGGCGATCGTCTCATCCTCGCCCAGGGTGTGCAGGGCGTAGGTGCCGGTTTGATTCTCACGAGAATCGTCGGCTTCCATCCGGCCGAACTGCCAGCCGTACTCGGCCATGGTCTCGACGCCGAACTGGCTCCGCAGGAAATCGGCAAGCTGCACGCGCACGCTGTTGGCGAGACTTGGGTTGATCTCGACGGCCTGGACGAGGCACCACCGCCAACGCTGGCCGTCGGACTTCGCATCCTCGAACCGCTTGGGCGCATCGTGGAACATCGGATTGCCGTTTTCATCGACCGGCGCCCCGCGGGTCTGCGGATAATAACCCCAGCCGGGCTCGTAGTCGGGCAGGACGGACAAATCGGTGAGGTACTGGAGGCGCCACGCCTCGCGCGCCCCGCGGTTGTCGAGCCACATCCCGGCCAGCGAGAGCATGAAGTTGGCCGCCCCCCCGCGGTCGTCGTCTTTCTGGGCCAACGGCATGGCCTGGACCATCAGTTGCAACGCCCTCACGCGGTCGCGCTCCATGGCGTTGGCCACCTCACCGCCGCCGCGATGCTGGCCCCGCTCGAACTTCCCGGCAATGATGAATCCCTGGTGCTGCACCTGAAGGTACGTTTGGGCCGCGGTCCACAAGAGCCGCCAATTCTGCTTGTGCGCGGCAATAACCGCCTCGCGGAAGGCGTCGATCTCCCCCACCCGATTGAGCCGCTGCAAGGCCTGAATGGCCAGTTGCAGGTCATTGCCCACCTGCCGCGGGTCGCAGTTGGGATTCAATGCCAGCTCGCGCAGCCCCTCATAGGCATCTTTGAAGTTGCCTGCCTGAAAGGTCTTCTGCAACCGTTGGCGCGCGGCGTCTTGTGACGCCGGTTCCACTCCACCTGCCCCCGAAACGCTCATGAGCATGACTCCTACCGGCACGAGACAACGAAGAAATTGGGTCATCCGCATGTGGACCACTCCTTGCTCTTGCTGTGGGAAAAGTCGGGTCGCAGAACAGTAGTTGTAGGCTGCGGCGCCTCAGACAGTTTGACGATCCGCGCTCCAGCAGAGTTCCGCCGGAAAGCACAGCCGGGCCGGCCCTTGGCGGCGACCCCCTCTGAGGTAAGATCAGCGAGTGGGGTGATTTCGGTCCTTGTGGGACTCGCTCCGCTTGGCCCACCCTGCCAACCTCCGATGCAGGATCGGTAGATTGGGGAATCTGCGTCGTACCATCCGCCTTTCCCGGTGTTTTGGATGAGGGCTTTCCGGCCGCTGGTTCGGAGAACCTTGCGGGCCGCCGGTCGGGGAGGTAAAAGAACGGATAGCAAGGGCTTCGGTTCGTCCCCCTCGACGCGCAGAATAGGCAGGATCCGTGGTTCAAGAAGTTATCAACCCCTATCGCGACCCAGCGGCCAAAGCCGCCTACGACGCCCGGCTACGGGCCGAGTCGGGCGCGCCGGCCTTCCCGGCAATACCATCGTCCCCGCAGTCGGTTCGCGCGAGGCTCTCGACGATCCGCGCTCATTGGGCGAGCGTGAGGCAAACGCTGTTTCGGATGTTCATCGTCATGATCTCCGTCGCGGCCGTGGTAGTCGCAGCCGCCTTCTACTACCATGCACGCCAGCGTCAAGTGGCCGAGAACGAAGCGGAGAAGGCTCCCCGCAGCGAGCGGGCGAGGCAGCGAGGAGGATCGACCATCTCGGCGGATGCTCTTGAGCCTGTCAGTGATTCGCCAACGGAGGGGAAGGTCGCGCGCACGCAGCGCGACCCTGCCGCTAAAGCGATTCCCCACGTGCAGGCATTGGCCCAGTCGAACGACGCCGGATCGCCGGCGGCAAAGCGTGCGGCCGACAACTCGCTCGCGGCCCTCGCGGCCGCCGAGGTGAAGAAACGCGAAGAAGATGCTTCCTCGGAGTCTCCCGCTGAAGAAAAACCCAAGGCGGCCGCCACGGCTAGAGACCGGCCCGCGCAGGTCGACCCGCAAAAGCAGGATCTTTATAAGCGAACCGTCGCCGCGGCACGAACGGCCATGAGCCGTCGCGATATGCTCGGCGGCAAGCGGAACACAAAGGCCGCGGCCAAACTGGCCCAGACCCCCGAGGAAGAGGCGGAAGCGGCCCGCCTGGACACCTTGGCACAGCACCTTGACGAATTCTGGAAGACGATGACGAAAGTGATCGTCGGCTTGACCCCTGCCCAGGAGTTCACGCTGGGAAACACGCCGATCATCGTCGTGGAAACCAGTCCGACGCGGATTACGTTTCGCGCCGAGGGGCGGAACCAGTCCTTCACGATCAAGGACCTGCCTCGCCCGATCGTCGAAGCCCTGGTGCAAGGCGGCTTCACCGACAACGCCGCCACCAAGCTGATTTTCGGCGCCTACTTGGCGATGGACGCCCGAGGCGACCGCCAAACGGCGCGCAAGCTCTGGCAAGAGCTGATCGACGCCGGAAGCGACGTTAGCGACTTGATGGCCGAGCTCGACCTAGCGCCTGCCGGCAAGGCCCCGCCGACGCCGGCGGCCGGAAAACCCGAGAAGACCGAAGTCGCCAGGACCGCCCCTCCCGCCGATCCTGCCGCGCTGCGGCAGGCCGAGCAGGCGGTGCGGGCCCGGTTCGAGGTCGACTACAATCTCGCCTCCAGCGTGAGCGGGAAGCTGAAGCTATCCGAGAAGCTGGCGACTGCGGCGGCTAGCGCCGACGTGCCGGAGGAGAATCGCTTCGTCATGCTCCGCGATGCCCGCGACTTCGCCTTGGCCGCCGGCAAGCCCGCTATCGCCTGCGAAGTGATCGATCGGTTGATGCAGCAGTTCACCGTGGATGCCCTGGAACTAAAAACCGCGGCCATGGAGCAGGCCGCGAAGATGGTGCGGACCACCTCGGGCAGCAAGGAAGCGGCGGAGTGCGCCCTGACGCTGGTGGCTCAAGCGATCCAGGCCCGGCGATGGGACGAAGCCGGCCGGTTGGCGACCGTCGCCGTGTCGACCGCGCAGAGGGCGCGGAACGCCGCCCTGGTACACAGTGCCCGAGAGGCCAAACTGAAGGTCGACGAAGCTAGCGAAAAGGCCGACGCCGGTGAGAAGAAGTCGCAGAAATAGACCCATCCGTGCTATCTGTGTGATCCGTGGTTCTTTCCGTTCCTTGCCTCGTCGCGCCGGAAGAACATCAGGTGCTGCCACGGCAGACCGTCGAATTGCGACGCGAGCGCCAGCCCGTTGGCGGGGAACTCCTTGAGGATCTGCTGCTTCGACATTTTGTGCAGAGGCAGGATCGGCACGTTGGGGTCCTCGGCGCGGAACTCGACCAGGGCGATCCGCCCCTGGGGCTTGAGGCCCTTGCGGATCGCCGCGAGCATCTGCTCCGGATACGAGAATTCGTGGTAGACGTCGACCAGCAGGACGAGGTCGATTTGCCCCTCGGGTAGCCGGGGGTCGGCGAGGGATCCCAGGATCGGCGCCACGTTGCCGACCCGCTCCTTCTTCGTTCGCTGTTTGAGCATTTCGAGCATCTCGGGCTGGATGTCCACCGCATAGACCTTCCCTTTCGGCCCGACGAGCCGGGCAAGCGAGAGCGTATAGAAGCCATTGCCGCAGCCCAAATCGCAGACCGTCTCCCCAGGTTTCACTTTCAGTGCCGCCAGCAGCCGCTTGCAGTCTTCCTCGCGCTGGCGGCTTTCGCGCACCAGCCACGGGGCCCCAGTATAGTGCATCGTGGTGGCGATCTCCCGGCCCATGTAGTGAGTCAAGGCCGGCGGGAGCTTCTCTTTGCCCTCCTTGACGATTGGCCGGGACTTCTGGACGGCCGGCGATGCTTGGGGCGCCTGGCCAAGCATGGCGACAGGCGCCTCGACCAAGGCCCAAGCGATAAGAGACAAGAGGAGGATTGGGCGACAGCCGCGAGGGGTTGCCCGGATACGATGCAATCGCATGGCGAGTCTCCAGAAGGCAGATTGCCGAGTGCTTCGCCCTTCGGCCGATCCCTTATCGGCCGCGGTTGAGGCGGCTGCGCTGGTTGAGGTAGTCGGCGAACATCTGGCCCATGTCGCGGCTGGTGTCGACCAGCACCCGCTCCACCCGGTTGCGGTGGCAGAGGTCTTCCAACGAGCTATTGAACCGGTTCACGGCGAGGAGATATTCGCGGCGCAGCACGTCGGGCTGCGTGATGAGCTCCTCGGGCAGTTCGAGGCCGACGAACTTCACCATCCCGTCGAGCTCGAAATGGAGCTCGTCGTGGTGCATGACCTGAAGAAGGACGACCTCGTGACGGCTGTAGCGCATGCGCTGCAAGGCGCCTTCCAGCGCGTCCAACTCGGTGAAGAAATCGCTCAGGATGAAGACGATCTCGCGGCGCCTCATGCGGCTGGTGAGCTCGTTGAGGCAGCGGGCCATGTCGGTCTTGTGGACCGGCCGGATCTGATCCAGGTGCTCGGTCACGCGCACGATCTGCGCCATGGAATTGTTCGGCGGAACACGTCCGCGGATCTCCTCGTCGAACGTGGCCAAAGAGACCTTGTCGCTTTGACGCACGATGGCGTAGGCCAGCGTGGCCGCCATTTGCGCGGCGTAGCGGAGTTTCTGCGCCGGGCCTTCGCCGTAGCGCATCGAGGCGCTGACGTCCAGCAGCAGATGGCAGACGAAGTTCGTCTCCATCTCGTATTGCTTGATCATGTAACGCTGGCGGTTGAAGTAGATCCGCCAGTCGATGTGTTTTGGGTCGTCGCCCCAAAAGTACTCCCGATGGCCCGCGAACTCCACGGCGAAGCCCGACAGCGGCGACTTGTGCGCGCCGGCCAGGTTGCCCATCACCAGGCCGCGCGGCTCGATGCGGCGATTGGCCAGTCGGCCGAGCACTTCCGGGTCGAGGTAACGGGACAGAACGCTCTTGGCCATCGAACATCTCTCCATTTATCCCCTGTGTCCTCCGTGTCCTCCGTGGTGACACAATTGATTTACCACGGAGGACACGGAGGAACACGGAGAGGGCATTCATCCCTCATCCATTTATCCCCTGTGTCCTCCGTGTCCTCCGTGGTGACACAATTGATTTACCACGGAGGACACGGAGGAACACGGAGAGGGCATTCATCCCTCATCCTTCATCTTTCATCCTTCATCCCTTCACGCCGCGTCGGCCGGCTTTTCGTACATCCGGTCGGACGGGACAGCCTCCAGAATCATTTCGATCAAGCGGTCGCTGGTAAGGTTGTTGGCCTGGGCGGCGTAGTTGCCGGCGATGCGGTGGCGCAGGGCGGGGCGGACGATCGCCTGCACGTCGCCCGCCGTGGCGTGGTAGCGCCCGTGCAAAATGGCCCGCGCCTTCGCGCACGTGACCAGCGTCAGCACGCCGCGCGGTCCGGCCCCCCAGGCGACCCAGCGGTCCACAAAGTCGAGCGAATCCTTGGTGCCCGGCCGGGACGAGCGAACCAGGGTCCAGGCGTAGCCCAGCACCTGGTCGCTCACCGGCACGCGGGTCACGAGACGCTGGTAGTCGACGATGTCGTCGCCTGACATGATCGGAAGGATCTTGCCCATCTGCCCAGTCGTCACGCGGCGGGCGATTTCCCATTCTTCCGCGCCGCTGGGGTAATCGACTCGGACGTAAAGCAGGAAGCGATCGAGTTGCGCTTCGGGCAGCGGATAGGTCCCTTCCTGTTCCAGGGGGTTCTGCGTGGCGAGCACGAAGAACGGGTCGGGGAGGCGATGGACCTTGCCGCCGGCGCTCACCTGCCGCTCCTGCATGGCTTCGAGCATGGCGGCCTGGGTCTTCGGCGGCGTGCGGTTGATTTCGTCGGCCAGGATCATGTTGGCGAAGATCGGGCCGGGGAGGAACTTGTAGCCCCGCTGGCCCGACTGCGGATCTTCCTGGATGATCTCCGTGCCCGTGACGTCGCTGGGCATGAGATCGGGCGTAAACTGAATTCGCTTGAAGGCCAGGTGGGTGGCCTCGGCCAGACCGGTCACCAGCAGGGTTTTCGCCAGTCCGGGCAAGCCTTCCAGGAGGGCATGGCCGCGGGAGAGAATCGCCACCAGCACCTGCTCGATGACCTTGTCCTGGCCCACAATGACCTTGGCCAGCTCGGCCCGCAGACGGTCGTACGCCTCTTTGCAGCGTTTGACGGCAGCCAGGTCGTCCTGAGGGACGTGTTCGCTTGTCATGGGATGATGTGCTCCATATTAGTCCAAGTTCTTGAAGTATCGCTGCAATCGTTCTTCGTACCCGCGCGGAGGACGCCGCTGCGAGTTGGCCCGAATGGCGGCGCGGATTTCGGGGGGCAATTGGGCAAACCAGGGTTCTTCGGTCTCACGCTGGCGCGCGGCTTCGGCATCGGCATTGGGAGTCAGCGTGCCTCGGTTGTCGCGATTTGGGACGGGCTCGGGGGTTTGCAGCGGCCGTGCGCTTGGCGGCGGGTTTCGCGCCAACTCGCCTTTGCGCGCGCTTCCGCCGTCGGCCGGTCGGGGTAAGCTTTCATCGCTCGGCTGCGAAGGCATGGCGGACCCGGCCTGAGCGGCCATGGCCTGCGCCAGGGCCTGGTCTCCGGAAAGCTCTTGGACGCGGGCGGCCAGGTCGGCGGCGGCCCGATCCATGGCCTCGGCCACGCCTTGCTCGGCCGGAGGCACGACGCTGGGCGATTGCGGGAGCTGCTGGGTGGCCTGCCCGGCCTGGTTTTCGGCCGACTGGAGCGCGCCGGTGGCCCCCGGGTCGACCGGGGTGGCCTGATCTTCCAGCCCCCGAGCCGACTGGGACTGGGCGGCCAACTCCTTGGCAGCCTGCTGGGCCAGTTGCTTCTTGGCTTCAGCAAGCTGCTGGGCCGCTTGACGGAGATCCTGGGCCGTGGCTTGCTGCGCCTTGGACGCCTGTTGCGGATCGCCGCTGGGGGCCATCTGCTGTTGGGCCTCGTCGGACGATTTGCGGGCCTCGGCCAGTGTCTCGGCCGCCTTGGCGGCGTCGGGCTGGGCAAGCTCTTTGGCTGCCTGAGCTTCCTGCCCGACGCGAGCTTGGGCCTGCGGATCGGGCTTTCCCGCGGGGGTTTCCGCGGCCTTGGCGGCCTCGGCCTTGGCTTGCTTCAGCGCGTCTTCGAGGGCCTTGCGCGACGGGTTGTCGGGGGCCTTTTCCATTTGCGCCGCCAGTTCTGCGGCCCGCGCCGCTTCAGGACGACCGCTCGCCCGCTCCTGCTCGGCCTGGGCCTTGCGCACGTGCTCCTCCGCCTTGGCGAGTTTCTCGATCCGTTCGGCAAGCGGCTCCGGCCGGTTGGCAATGGCCTGCTCGACCGACTGCAAGGCATGTTGGGCCTGCTGAAGCTGCTGGTCGGTCAGTTGGGCCAGGCGCTGGGCGGCTTGGGCGGCTTCGCGCTGAAGCTGCTGGGCGGCCTGGGAAAGGTACCCGGCAGCCTGCTGAGCCTGGTTGGCCGCCTCCTTGGCCGCGGGTTTCGACGCCTCGCCCGGCTGCTGCTCGGCCGCCTGCAACCGCTCGGCCGCTTGCCGAATCGGCTGCTGAGCGGCGGCCAAGGTCTTGGCCGCCTCCGGGGCCGCGCGCTCGACGCGTTTAGTGACGTCCTCGGCCGTCTGCTTGACTTCGGCCTGCTTTTGGCCCAACTCGTGGGACTGGCTCACTTGCAGTCCGCTCTTCTGGGCGCCCTGCTGGGCCTCGTGGGCGACTTCCCGCTCCATGGCCGCCGCTTTCTGGATATCCTGGGCGGCCTTCGCCAAGGCGTTCATCGCGTCGCGAAGCTGCTGGCGCTTGGCATCGGCCAGGGCGCGTTCGGCCTCCGATAGGGCCCGCTGGATGGCCTGTTCGGCGGCGCGGGTGGACTGGCTGCGCTGCGGCTGCGGAGCGTCCATGCGCGTCGCCGCCTCGGCAGCCACCTGTTGCGCCTCGGCGGTGCGCGCCGTGACCTCCTCGGGCAACTTGCGATTGTTGGGCACTTCGGCCAGCTCGCGGGCGATCTTCTCCTCTTGCGGCCGCGCCTGCGCCGGTTGGTTGACCGCCGTGGCCGAGGCCTGTTTCTGCTCCTCGAGGATTTTCTGCAAATCGCGGCGCGCGGCCTCCAAGTCGGCGATCGCCTGGGTCGATTGTTCCGGCGATTGCGGCTTATTATCGGCGTTGGCCGGCTCCGGGGCCGACTGGGCTGCCTTGGCGAGGTTTTCAAGCACCTTGTCCTGCTGGGCCACGGCCTCCTTGGGATTGCCCTCGAATAGCTTGGCCGTCGCTTCTTCAGCAGCCTGGCTGGCTTCTTCAAGGGGCTGGGCCGGCTGCGCCTGCCGGCTCAACGCCTCCAGGTCCTTCTGGACCTGGCTCTGCTGCTGGACAAGCTGCTGAAGGTCGCGCTGGTTGGCGTCGGCCTGGTTGGTCGCTTCGCGGATCTCGGACTGGCGATCGATCATCTCTTGGATCGCCTGCTCCATCGACTGCCGCTCGCCCTTGAGGACTCCCTGGACGCGTTCCAGAATCCGCAGCAACTCCCGCAGGGCCTTGAGCACGTTCTCCTCGCTGGTGGCGGCGTCGGTGAACTTCGTCTGCTCCAGGCTCCTGGCGGCGTTTTCCATTTCCGAATCGACTTGCGCCTTCTGGAGCATTTGCAGGGCGGTGGAGGCCAGCACGCCGACCTCGCCGCCCCAGGTGGCCACTTCCTTCACCGTCTCGTGGAGCCGCAGGTACACCGCCTTCACGTCGCGCTGGTCTTCGATGGTCGCCAGGGCGAGCGATTCGCGCTGGGTGGGAGGCTGCTCGGGAAGCGACTGCGTGATGCCCTGGATCTTCGTTTCGGCCTGGATGAGCTGCCGCACCTGAGCGGCCAGCTCGGCAATCCTCAGGCGCCGCAGCACGCGCTGACGCTCGACCAAGAGCCGCACGAGGATCTCGCGGCTCTTCTGCCGGGCGGCGACGAAGGTCTTGTCGCGCTGGTTGCCCGCCGCCTCAATCTCCGCCAACAGCTTCACCACCCGCGGCATCTCGGCCTCGATCAGCTCGTCGATGTGCCCGCGCATCGCCTGGATGTCGCGATACAAATCGGTGGCCGTGAGGTCGTTTTCGTTGAGTTGCTGGAGTTGGATGTCGAGGATAGCGGAGACGAGGTCGCGGGCCATGACGCGGACCCGCTGCTGCGTCTCCTGCTTGCGCGCGAGGCTCTGCTCGGGCGACAGCGAAGGCTCGCCGTTGCCCACCCGCCGCGGCGAACTTGCGGCCGTCGGATTCTTTGCGGGAGGCTGCGCGAAGGCGGTCAGGGCGACGGTCAGGAAAAGGATTGCAGCCCCGAAGGGGCGAAAGATGACAGCCCAGGGCAACGCCCTGGGGAAGCGGCCCGGAATAATCGCCGAAGCCCTGAAAGGGCGACATTCGGGCACCGCAGGACGGCTATCCCGCCCTTTCAGGGCTACCGACATCGTGTTTGACTCTCTCCCCAGGGCGTTGCCCTGGGCTATCGTATTTCGCCCCTTCGGGGCTAAAGGCGCACGATCCATCGTCATGTTCATTTCCCTCCTCCCACGTCGATTTGGTTTTCGATCATGGTTTGGAGCCGGCGGGCCGATTCGCGATCGGCTTCGGCCATGGCCGCGTAAATGCCTTGTTCGTCGGTCACCTGGAACACCAGGGGCTCGCTGAGAGCCGATTTCCCGGGGCTCTCGCCGCGATCGTCGGTGGCCCGCAGGGTCACTTTAACCTGGTCGCCCTTCACGGCCTTCAGCGGCACAAGCGGGAACCGCTGGCGATCCTGTACATTTTTCCTCGCCGGCCCGCCCGGGGGAAGGGCATAAAGCTTGACTTCCGTCTTTTCTCCGGGGGTGCCGTCGCCGTGGACCACTTCGGCCAGGGCCGACACGTCGGCTAGGCCGTAATCGTCGGAGGCGGTGAAGGCGATCGTGGGCCGTGCTGCCGGGAGCACGAGGGTCGTCAAAGCGGAAACCATGAGGTCGGGCGGGCGATCGGTCTTGACGCGGATCACCCCCTCGATCGGCCGCTCCAGCGACAGGCCGTCCTCATCGGTCACTTGAATCGCGAAGCGGACCGGCTCGGCCACCGCGGCCAAGGGCGTGCCCGCCGGGTCGATCGCCCAGACGTCGAAGGGGTCGGGAGTCTTTTTTTCCCGGGCCATGGGATGCGGCGCGCCTTCGATCGTCGCCACGGCCTCCTTGAGCGCCTTGTCCGACTGCACCCGCACGACCACGCGCGAGCCTTCCGCCACGGAGAGTTGGCGCAAACCGCTGACCGTTTCGGTCGGCGATTGGGCGCTGGCCGCGTAGCGTGGCGGCGTCACCTCGAACTGCACGTCGACCGTGGGCGGCGGCACCACCACCAGGTGAAGCGGATCGGTGCGCGCATCGCCGACGAAAATCTCGAGCCTCGCCGCATCGACCAGGCGCGGCCATTGGCCGGCATACGTCCCGCGGCTCTCGACCGGCTCCAGCGCGAGGGCGGTCCGCACGCCTCCTTTGTCCGTCGTAAGCAGCGCCTGGCCCGACAGCGGCAGCTCGCCCGAGCACGACACTCCCAGACGCAGGGGTTGCCCATACGGGCACTTGATCTCCTCCCGCCCTCGATCCGCCAGGTCGATCGTTACGCCGTTCACGGCAACGCTCTCGATCAGGGTGCGCGTCGGATAGCGCACGGGCCGCAGCAGCAGGCGGTCGAAGAAGGCCCGCAAGTGATCGGGGAACCACCACGCACACGCCGCTCCCAAGAGCAGCGTCGACACCAAGGCCAAGAGCCGCTGGGAGATCAGCTTGGGAGGCACGTCGAGCACGGGCCGGACTCGCCCGCCCATTTCCGCCGCCTGCTGGATCACGGCCTCTTCCAGTTGCACGGATCCCCACGCTGCGGCGTCGGGCGACTCGAATTGCAGCGCGGCCACCAGGTCGCTGTCGATGTGCTGCTGGCGCTGGACCAGGAGGGCCATGTCGATGAGCGACTCGCTCCAGGCCAGCCAGGGGCGCGTGAAGCGGTAGAACGACCAGGCCACCAACCCGGTGCAGGCCAGCAGCGTCACCAGCCGCTGCGGATAGCTCATGTCCAACAGCCAGTCGCCCACGAGCGCTGCCAAGAGCGCCCAGAGCACGGCCACGGCCAGGGCGCTGTAGCCCACGATCCAGCGGGCCAGCCGGCGGCGGCGGCGAAGACTCGCAAGGCGTGCGCGCAGTTGTCGCAGGCGGTTCATGGCAGGTTCACCCATTTCCTTAAGAGCCACTCCCCGAGCATCAGCACGGCGACCGCGGCGAACACGAGCCAGGTGTTCCAGAGCGGAATCACCTCGATGTTGGTCTCCGTGCCCGAGACGAGGCGAATCTGGTCGGGCAGCCCCCCGGCCGTTGTCAGCCCGTCGCCCTTGCCCCCGGTTGCCTGCGCCCGGGCTTGCTGGGGG
>CAYTJV010000197.1:0-12118 GCA_964438165.1 uncultured Planctomycetaceae bacterium
CTGTGTCACAGTGGGCACGACGCGTCGATTGCCGATGGCACGCGGACCCTGATGTGGACCGATTCTGACGCCCTGATGCGCCAAGGCGTTGAAGCGGGCAGGGAGGTTTTCCCGCGTTTTCTGGAGGCGATCGGTTGGGCGCCCGGCGATATCCACCGCACGTTTTGCCATCAGGTCGGACGTGCCCATCGCAAGCTGCTCTTCGAGACGCTGGAACTCGATGCGGCGATCGATTACCCCACCGTGGAGTTCCTCGGCAACACCGGCTCCGTGGCACTGCCAATCACGGCGGCCCTCGGGGTTGAGACCGGTTTCGCCCGGTCCGGCGACCATCTCGCCCTTTGGGGGGTTGGCTCGGGAATCAACGTGGTCGCCTTGGGAGTCGATTGGCAAACGACGCTCGTCGACGGACATGGGGTCACCGCTCTGCCCCGGACGTCCGAGGCTGAGCCTGCCGAAGAGACCCCTTCGCCCGTCTACTCCTTGGAATAGCGGCCACGCGGCCCCAAAGTAGTAGGCACACTCCGTGTGCCTGCTACAATAATGGGTTGCATCCCGACCAAAGATCGCTAAACTAAGAAGGCTTAGGACTAGCGAGCCCCCCTCCAGGCAATAAAGCAAATGTACAAACCCGGCCAATCGTCGAGAGTCAGTAGAACAAGCAAGCGTCGCGCCAAGGCAAAGACCCGTGGCAAGAAAAAGGACCCTCTGTTTGTAGAGGGTAAGCGTCCCCGTCCGGTGTATGTCGACTACAAGGATGTCGAATTGCTCAAGAAGCTCACCAACCGCCAGGGCAAGATCATCGGGCGGCGAAAGAGCGGCTGCACGGCGGTGAGTCAGCATGTGGTGACCGCGGCCATCAAGCGTGCCCGATTCATGGCACTGATCCCCTACGTTGGGGAGTAGATTCTAGAGCTTATCCCGAAACCGCGATGCTCAGCCTTGGCGACTTTGCGCCTTTGCGTGAGGAAGAAATACGCCTCACGCAAAGGCGCAAAGTCGCAGAGAAAACCGTAAACTTCGGAAGTCTTGGGACAGCCTCTCAGTATTCCGCCGGCAACGCGAAGGCTTCCGCGAGGCTCTCGCCGAATGAGACAAGCCAGCGCTGGCCATCGGCCTCCAGGACTACGTCGTCGCCTTCGATCTCGATCACTTTGCCGGCGAACTGACCCACCTGGAAACTCTCGCCCGGCTTGAGCTTCAACACCTTGTCTTCCGTCCGGAGCGTGAACCAGACCTCGGGCCGGCCGTTGACGTACTGGATGGCCGTGACGAAGGCATGGTCGGTGGGGTCGCTCGTGCCCGTGCTGCCGAAGAGGTTCCGCCGGGGAATGACCGCGTAGTCCTCGATCTTCTCCCACGCCAGCCGGTCGGACACGGCCTGGCTGAGCTGGTCCTTCTCTTCTGCCAGGGGCAAAACGAGGGCCTCGATGACCAGCGACAGGTCCAACTGGCCCGGGCTGCTAAGCGGCGTGATCGCCAACGAGCGGACTTGGTGCAAATGCCCGGCATGGTAGAAATCATAGAGGAAGCGGGTCAGTTGCTCCAGGGTGCCGCGGCCCTGCACGGTAAAGGTGATCGACTGGAAGAGCCCTCGGCGTCCGACCGGCTCGCCGGCCTCGACGTTCCGGTTGGCAAAGCCTGCTTTGCTCACCAATTGCAGGAGCCATGCCCGATAGAGCGACCGGGCGACTTGCGGATCCGAGGGCAGCGACTGCTCCTCGAAGACAGCCAGGTCCTTGACGGCCTTGCGGGCCTGAGTCAGTTCCTTGTCGCGTTTATCAAGGTCGTTCTGCAAACGCTCGACCTTCGACTGGCGAGAGTCCAGCGGCCCTTGCACGGCGCGTCGCCACGCCCACTCGCCGCCGAAGTACAGCAGCATGAGGCCGAGGATGCCCAGGAGGATCTTCTGCCGGTGCTCGCTCATCGCGCGGCGGCCTGCTGTTCGATGTACGACTCTTTGTCCCGGCCGGCGACCGACATCGAGGTCTCAAACACCCACGAGTAGCCCTTGCCTTGATCGCGCTCCTGCACGCGCTTGCTGCGGACCTCGTGATACGGATCGCGCACGCTCTGCTCCATGCGGACGACGATCTGGGGATCGCGCACCGCGCCGGTCAGCTCGACTCCGCCGCCGCCGGAGCGGTCCGAGGCCATCGTCATCCGGTGTACGATCAGGTCCCTGCCCGAGGGGAACCGCAGCGACAGGTCGCGGAGCTCGTCGAGCCAGACGACTTCGCCGGACTGCCAGTCGCGGACGGCTTCGACAATCGCTCGGGTGTCTGCGGTGCGTTGGAGCAGGTCGTCGTGCTCCTTCAGCTCGGCGGTGAGGCGTTGGATCTCCTCGTCGGCGGCCGAGATATCGCTCCAGGCGTAGTAGCCCACGGCCGCGACGGCGAGCACGGCCGCCGCGACGGCGGCGGCCGCGATCCGTCGCCGGTCCGGGCGCGGGGGAGGACGCTTCGGGTGCAGGAAGTCGATCGCATGCGACCCGTACGATTCGTCGAGGATCATCCCCACCAACCCGGCGAATCGTCCCGGACGCTCCGGCAGCCCATCGTCGGGCACGTCGGTGATTTCAAACGGGTCCACGACGCTGACGGCCACGCCCAGATCTCCGGCGATGGATTCCACCAACTGCGGGTGTTCTTCCGAACCGCCGAATACGAAAACCTGCTCGACGGTGTTGCCGGCCAAGGGACCTTGTTGGGCCACCATCAGCGTGCGGTGGATCTCTGCCGAGAGCCGCTGCGCGATGGCCTCGTCGCCGACGTCGTCGGGCAAGCGGACGGTCCGCTGAAACACCACCCGCCCGTCCAGCAATACCACCAGATCGGCCTCATTGCCCACGGGGCTTACCAACAGGCAAACGCGTTCCAGGGGCGACACCCTGCGGGCAAGCAACGAGGCGGCGGCCATGGGGCGGAGCAGGATCCGGCTCGGCTTGACTCCGGCTGCAGCGCAGGTAGCCTGGATCGCCTCCAGTTGGGCCTTCGACAACACGGCGGCCATGACCTGGACGGGCTGCGCCGAAGCCTGGCCCTGCCGGTCGTCGCCGGGCTCGCCGAGGGGGGCGAAATCGACGATCGCGTCGTCCTCGGCGGTCTGCGACTCGCGGGACACTTGCAGCGCGACCAGTTCCGGCAACTCGCTCGGTTTGGCCGGCGGGAGCGTCAGATTCATGAGTTCGACATTCGCCCGGTCCACGCCGACCAGCACGACGCCGCGGCCCGAGCGCGACTGGTCGAGCACGGCCCGCAGCGAGCCGGCCACGTCCGGCCGCGACTGGCCCCCTTCTGCCCAGTCGACCAACGGGACCGACGTCGCCGTGAGGATGCGCCGTCTTCCCCCCGCCGCCGATGCCACAACGCATCGCGCCTCGTGCCGGTCCCAGTCGATGGCGATAATTCGGGTCATCTGCTTCGTTCCGCTCCGAGAGCCTCCAGAGGGTGGCCGGGCCCGGAGACCGTCAGGTCCTTGTAGTATACCTGGCGGGCAGGGCGTATGGTAGCGTCGACCATCGCTTCGGCGCGGATCAACCGGCTCGCGTCGTCGAAGAAGCCGACCACCTGGGCCCGGTGTACGTCGCCGCCCGTGGTCAAGTACGGCAAGAGCGCTTTCATGCGCGGCAAGTCGACGAGCCCTTCGGTCAGAAGCCAGGCGGGATGGCGCCGAGCCGGATCGTCGCCCGATGAGCTCATGCTGCGCGCGGCAAGGATGCGTTCCACCAGGGCGCTATCCATGGACGGCACGGCGCGCAGCACGGCCCGGAGCGCTAGGTTCACGTTCACCCGGCCGGGAATCGCCGGCGTTGGCAGCACGGTGGCGTAATCGAGCAGCTTGGGCAGATGGTCGCGCATGGCCATTGGCTCGCTGGCCAACGGGCTGCCCAGGACGGTGGCCGTTTTCTCGTCAGCCCCGGGCGCCGAAGGAATCAGCACCTTGGCCCCGATCAGGTCCAGCGGGGACTCGATGCGAAACTTGGCCGGTTTGCTCGGGTCGATCGTGACCGACGCCCCGGAAGTCACCGCTTTGCTCCCCTGGTAGGGCCCGAACTGGCGATAGGCAACGATGAAGTCGACCAGTCTCCGGTCAAAAATCGGGCTAAGGCGCTGCTGCAACTGGCTCAAGTTGTCGTCATTGAGATGGATCCGCGGCTGGCCGTCGAAGCTCTCGTTGCGCTCGGCGCTGGCGACGGTCACGAGCGAGGCCCAAGGCTGCTGTCCTGGAGAATCGGCGCCCTCGCCGAACAGCAGGCCCCGCGTAACGCCGCGGACGAGGAGCAATTCCTCGAGACACTGGGGCACGCCGTTGCGCGTCGCGTAGGGCGTGCCGAGGCCCTCGTAGTAATCGGCCTCGGCGCCGAAGGGACGCTGCGAGCTGTCGGCGTCGATCCAATCGAGGATCGAATCGGCGACCGCCTCGGTCATCCCGGGCAGACTCATGAGCGCCCTGCGGCCGGCGCCGGGCGACTGCTCGTCCCAGCGGACCAGGACGCCGAGGTTGAGCCGGGCCGACTCGTTCTCCGTGCCGAAGCGGAGTCCAGCGGCTTCACCGTCCTGGAGCCGGGGGGCGACGACGCTGAACCGCGGGTGGCGGTGCGCCGCCTTATCGTCGAGCACGGCTACCGCTCGGAACAGGCTGGAGTTGTCGCGCGAGCCGCCCGCCTCGCGCTGGTCGCGTCCCGACTGCTCGAACAGTGCCTTCATCGCCTCGATGCCCGAGCCCACGGCGGCCTCCAAGCGAAGCCGATCGGCTTCCAGGTGTACGGCCTTGCGATGGCTGTGCATGGTGGCCACGAAACTCAGGCCCGCCAGGCTGATCATCGCCACCACGACCACCACGACGATCAGCACCGCGCCGTGGCGTTGGAGTTCGTTGCTTGGCGAGCGCGATCTGCCAGAGGAATCAATGAATAGCGAATACGGAATACGGAATACGGAATGCTTCGAGGCTTTCCCATTCTGAATTCCGTATTCCGTATTCCG
This sequence comes from uncultured Planctomycetaceae bacterium, assembly GCA_964438165.1. GTDB lineage: Bacteria > Planctomycetota > Planctomycetia > Pirellulales > Thermoguttaceae > CALFBP01. Next base: position 4,989 of record CAYTJV010000197.1, read on the forward strand.
TATTCCGTACTCATTCGCGCTCATTGGCCGGTCCTCATCCACTGATCGGGCTGGACGGTCTGGACCGATCCTCGGCCACTGCCGGAGGCTGGCGGAGGCGCCGGCAAGGGCCGGGGACGATACACGATCGCCGAAGGCGGGGCGGCAACCGACGGTTTCTCGGCTTCGCTGCGCCGTGCCAACGACGTCGAGGGAAGGTACACCAGCAGCCGATAGCTCTCGCCGGCAGCCTCCGCCGGCCGGTCGGCCGCGCGCGACACGTCATCCTCCGGCCGCGAGCTGGTGTCCTTCTCCGGTGGTTTGCCGGTTCTCACCCGAAGAACGATCTCGACCGCCATGGGCAGTGATTTCCGCGCGAGACTGTTCCACTCGTCGCTGAAGCCTTGGCCGTCGAAGTAACGGAACGTGACTCCGACAACTTCCGGCACATGCAGCACCGACGGGTCATCCGGGTCAATGTCGAGGCGGTCCCTCGGCAGCGACTCCCCAGAGGCAGCGGGCCGAGAGAACCGGAATTTCGTTCGCAGCTTGCTGATCCCCCGCGATCCGCTGCCCGTGGGCCCTTCGGACGCCGGGGTTTCCCAGTCCAGCTCGCGGCGCACGAGCCCGGACCATGAAGGCCGTCCCTGCCGGCCCGTGCGCGTGCCCGTAGCAGCACCCTCCGGATCCGAAAATCGCCACTGGACCGTGTGCAGCTCGGGCACGCGAGGGCCGCGCGCCCGACCGGGGCGAGATCCTTCCTCTCCAACCGAGCCGGCCATTGACTCCAGCGGCGGCGCCTGGAGCACGTCGACCTGAAATGCCTGCGACGAGCCGAACAGCCCGAACCGCCGCACGGCGGCTGTGCCGCCCGAGGGCGAGGCCGCATTGTCGGCGATCGCGCTGGTGAGATCGTTGGCGACCTGGTCCAGGACCGACCGCACCAGTTGGGCCTGCTCGGTCCTCGTCTCGCCGGAGGTGAACAGCCGCTCGTAGGTGTTCAGCAGGCTCCACAACGCGGCCACAAGAATCGCGCCGAACAGCGACGCCAAGAGCAGTTCCACGATCGTGAACCCGCCGCGACGAGCGTTCGGCGACGTTTTGCCGCGTGTGGCACTGCTTGCTCGCCGCCGTAAGGAGACGTTGTCGGCATACCCAACGCCTTTCTCCGGCGGCGAGCAAGCAGTGGCACGCGAGTAGCACGCTCGGACGATCATCGCGTGCGCCTCCCGCGAAAGCCGGGCGGCAGCCGGAGCTCGTCGGAACCGAGGCCGGCCCCACTTGGTGTCCATTTCGGATCGCGAACCCAGCGCACCAGCGAGAACTCGACCGGGCGATCGCTGGAGTTCTCGTCCTGCCGCACGGTTACCCGGAGGGCCACCACGCCCCGTTGCCGCACCGGCTCCATCTCAACCGAATACCACCATCCCGGCGAGTCGTCGACCGGCTCCTCGTGGACCGGCGCGACCGGCGCCAGTCCGGCCAGGATTTCGTTGAGCTTGCTCTGGCAGATCCGCGCGGCGGCGCCGCCGTCCTGGGCCACCGAGGCGTGAATCCGCCCGATATTGGCCAGCTCCGAAAGCACCACCAGGCAGCCGAGCAAGATGCCGGTCGCCAGCAGCACTTCCAAGAGCGAGAATCCCTTGCGGCATGGCGATTTCATGGCTGCTGCTCGCGCCGCTGGAGGGGGCCGATCTTGGTGGTGCCCGTCAGGCCGCGGAGTGCGACCTCGACATAGCGACCGCCGGAGTTGGCAAGCTGGATGCGGGCATTGCTGCTGCGCCCGTTCGGGTAAAACACGATCGGCGCGGACCAGCCGTCTTCGCCGGTGGTTCCATGCGATGCAGGCACGTCCACTCCACGCTGGGAGACCTCAGGTTCGGCAAACCACACGCCGTGGGGAAGCGCGTGTTCGGCCGGTTCGTTGACCCGCGATGGCCCTCCCGCCTGTCGCGGCGGGGCTCCGCGCTCGTCAAACGCGGCCGAGAGTTGTACCACCTCGAACCGGCCGGCGCCAGGCGCGTAGCGAAACCTCTGGGGGACCCCCGACTCCATGGCCTCCAGCCGCGCCCTGGCCAAGGCGACCCGCACTTGCTTCGCTGCGTCGCGCAGCTCGCTCTTGCCCAGCATCCCGCGAACCGCCGGCCAGCTCAAAGCGGTCAACACGGCGAGCACCGCCAGGACGATGAGCATCTCGACCAGCGTGTAGGCGCAGCGGATTGGAGTTGGACGGCCATTGCGCCCCATTTTGACCTGCTACAGCGGGCTGCTCGGCTTCTTTTCCGTGCGCGGCGGCGTGCTGCGCGTCGGGGATCGTTTGGGGATCGAACTCTCCTTGCGCGACTCGGTGCGAGGCTCACGGCGGGTTTCGGCGGGCCGCTCCTTGCCGAATTCACCTTCGCCGCCCTTCGCGGAAGATCCTCCGGTCCAACTGCAAATATCGTCGTCGGTGTTGTCCTCGCCATCGGGGCCGAACGACCAGATGTCCGGATTGTCGCCGCTCCCTTTCTCGGGGGGATACTTGTACTGGTATTCGCCTCCCCAAGGGTCCCTGCCGATCTCCCCGTTCACGTAGGGGCCGTCCCAGGAAGCGGTCTCGCTCAGCTCCGAAGGCTTGGAGACCAGCGCGGCGAGTCCCTGCTCGCTCGCGGGGTACTTCTTGCAGTCCAGGGCGTAGCGCTCCAGGGCGGCTTTGTACATCCCGATCTGGGTCTTGGCGGCGTTGATGTCGGCCTTCTTCTGCGAGCCGATGATCCGCGGCACCACCATCGAGACCAAGAGGACTAAGATGGCCAGGACCACGAGCATCTCCACCAAGGTGAAGCCGCCTCGCGGGCGTGTACGGTTGATGGGTTTCATAGGTTTCCTCCCTTCGTTTGTCCCCTCACCCCCTGCCCCTCTCCCGCTGGCGGGCGAGGGGAGTTGCGTGAGGGCCTCAGACACATCGTCTAACTCACCGTCGCGCTCATGTCGAATACGGGCAGCAAGAGGGCGACGAGCACGAATAAAATCACCATGCCCATGGCCAACAGCATCACCGGCTCGACCAATCGGACCATGATGTCCAACTGGCGGCTGATCTTGCGATCGAGCCCGTCGGCGATGCTCACCAGCACGGTATCGAGGCTGTTCGACTCTTCGGCGACGCTGATCATCGCCATGATCGGCCGGGGAATCAGCCCGCACTCGGCCAGCGGCCGCGAGAGCGACTCGCCCGACGAAATGTTCTCCGCCGAGGCGCGGATGGCCGAGGCGAGCACCTTGTTGCCGGCGGAGTCGCTGCCGATGCTCAGGGCCTTCAACAGCGGCACGCCGTTCTTCAACAGCGTTCCCAACACGCGGCAGAACCGCGAGACGGCGGAGTTCAAGAAGATCGGGCCGACCACGGGGATTTTCAGCTTAAGGCGGTCGGCGACAAGCCGGCCGGGCTCGGTTTGCGCGGCGCGGCGCAGCCAGACCACGCCCAACGCGAGGGCTCCGGCGAGGAACAGCCCGTAGCGGCCCAGCGTATCGCTGATCCACAACAGGGCCACCGTGGCCGCCGGCAAGCCGCCGCCTTGCTGCTCCAGCCGCGCGAACAGCTCGGCGAACTTGGGCACGAAGAAGACCACCAGGATCACGGTGACGCAGGTGCCGGCCACCGCCAGGAACGCCGGGTAGGCCATCGCGCCTACGACCCGCCACTTCAATTCCTCCTGGAGTTCCAGGAAGTCGGCGGTTCGCTTCAGGGCGTCTTCGAGAAAGGCGCCCTCGGAGCCCGCGCGGACCATGCTCACGGCGAGCTCGTTGAAGACGTCGGGATGGCGGGCCAGGGCGGCGTCGAGGGAGACGCCTTCGGCTACCAGGTCGCGGATCCCGGACAAGACTTCGGCCAACTCGCGCTGGGCGGCCTGCTCGGCGAGGATGTCGAGCGACTTCAAGAGCGGCACGCCGTTTTGCAGCAGGTCGGCCAATTGGGCCAGATTGGTGGCCACCAGTTGGGCCTTGATCCGCCTGCGGGGCAACCATCGCCGAAGCGACCGGCCGTCGTCGGCCGCCTCCACGCGCAGGGGGAACAGCGACCGCTCGGCCAGGGCCAGCAGCGTCTCCCGCTTGCTGCCGGCACTGATCGATCCGGTTACGTCCTGCCCCGAGGCGGTGCGTGCAACGTAGCTGAACTGCGGCATGAATCAGTCGGCCTTGGTCACGCGAAGGACTTCGTCGATGGTCGTCAGTCCGCGGCGGACTTTGCGCCAGCCGTCGTCGCGGAGGGTTCTCATCCCCGCGGTGGTGGCGGCCTGCTTGAGGACGTGCGTGGGGGCCCGCTCTGTGGCCAGACGGCGGATCTCGTCGTTGGCTTCCAACAGCTCGTAGATCCCCGACCGGCCGCTGTAGCCGGTGCCGCGACACTGGCGGCAGCCCACCGCCCGATAGAGCCACTCGCCGCGGCGGAGGCATTCGTCGAGGGGGAAATCCTCGGGGACCTCGATCTGCCGCGGGTGGCAGGGCTCGCGGCACTCACGGCACAGCAAACGCACCAGCCGCTGCGCCATCACGCCCTCCACGGTGCTGCTGATGAGGAACGGCTCCACGCCGATGTCGCACAGCCGCATGAAGGAGCCGGCCGAATCGTTCGTGTGCAGGGTGCTGAACACGAGGTGGCCGGTGAGCGAGGCCTGGATGGCGCTCTCGGCGGTTTCCAGGTCGCGGATCTCGCCCACCAGGACCACGTCGGGGTCGTGCCGGAGGATGCTCCGCAGGCTGGCGGCGAACGTCAACCCGACCTTCGAGTGGACTTGGATCTGGTTGATGCCGTCGATCTGGTATTCGATCGGGTCCTCGATGGTGATGATCTTGGTGGCCTCGTCCTTGATCTCGTTCAGCGCGCTGTAGAGCGTGGTGGTCTTGCCGGAGCCGGTCGGTCCGGTAACCAGGATGATCCCGTGGGGAAGCTGGATGATGCGGCGGAACCGCTTGTAGACGTCGTCGTCCATGCCGATGCCGCGGAGCGAGAGCTGCATGCGGTCCTTGTCGAGGATCCGCATCACGACGCCTTCGCCGTAGAGCATCGGAATCATGGAGACGCGAATATCGACCTCGCGGCCGCAAACCCGCAGCTTGATGCGGCCGTCCTGCGGCACGCGTTTCTCGGCGATATTCAGCCGGGCCATGATCTTCAAGCGGCTGAGGATCGCCGCCTGAAAGCGGTTGATTTCCGGCGGCGCCGGCTGCGTCTGGAGCACGCCGTCGATGCGGTAGCGGATGCGCATTCCGGCGGCCTGGGCTTCGAGGTGGATGTCGCTCGCGCGGTTCTCGATCGCTTCCTTGAGAATCTCGTTGACGAGCTTCACGACCGACGCTTGCTGCGCCATCTCCGAATCCTCGGAGCGGTCGTACTCCAACTCGTCGAGCATCTCCACGCCGGCCTGGCGCTCCTCGTACTGCGCCACCAGCCCGTCGACCGTCTCCGAGCCCACGCCCAAGTGCGTCTTGATCAGCTTCGCCAGTTCCCCGGGCACGGCCAGCACGGGCGTGACGCTCGTGCCCAATGCCGCGCTCACCGCGTCGACCCCGTGGAGATCGAACGGGTTGCCGATCGCCAGGATCAGCGATCCCTGCTCGGTCCGCAGCGGGAAGACCGTGTAGCGGTGGATGAGCTTGGTCGGGAAACTTTTCAGAAGCGAAAGGTCGACCTCGGTCGACGCCAGGTCGGCCATCTCCATTCCCATCGCATCGCCGAGGGCCTTCAAGGCGTCTTCTTCGGTGGAGGTAGCGAAACCCAGCTCGGCGGCGAGCTGGATCGGATCGGAGCTGCTGCCGCGCGGGGCGGAAACCGCCCGCGCCATGCGCTCCGATGAGAAGCCGGAATTGCTCGAGGTATGAGCACTTGGCATGATTCACGCACCTGCGTCTAACGAGTCATATCGCTAGGGCCTGCCGAGCCACTCGCGCGGCAGGCGAGAAATCATCCCTGATATTCTGGTGTCTCACGCACGGTTGCTTGCGGGCCTCCAGCCGCGAGCGCCAAGGCACCCGGCCGACAGACGCGCACGGTGGATACTCCCGCTTTATATCGAGGGTCTTCGTGACCCGTTGGAGTTTTATGACAGGTATTATGTCAAAAGGCGGGTCGGCCGGCAATTCAGGCAGGATGGTCTTCCGGCCGCGGACGCGCAGGCAATCCAGTCTTTCCAGCGTTCCATGATGCCGATTATAACCATCGACCCAGCCTAGTCAATAGCCTGATGGGGGCCAAGTAGTCATTTTCCGCCCCCTTAGCGGCACTTGAAACCGCCCGGCTGATCGCCGAGTTTCACCCGCAAACACGACGTGGTATGCTGGGGGAATGATTTCTTCGCCATGGGCTTGGATCGCTGCGGCAGCGTGGTGCTGTGGGTGCGGTGCGACGTGGCTCGTCTCCGCCGAGCAGTCTGCGTCGACGTCGCGCGCCGTGCAAGCGCCGCCCAGCGACGCATTGCACGGAGCTGCCGACGCCATCCCGGCGAAGGTCCGCCGCTATGCGGAACGCCTGCTCCAGCGCTACGACAAGAACAGGGACGGCAGGCTTCAGGCCGATGAGTGGAGCAAGATGCACGGCCACCCGGAAGCCGCCGACGGCAATCGTGATGGGGCGATTACCCCAGATGAATTGACGAGCTACATCGGAGCCTTCGGGCGAAATCGCCGGGTGGGCCTGGCAAACCCGCTCCTTGGCTGGGAGCCAAGGAGTGAACCGCAGTCGCAGGCGGCCGGCGCCCAAGGGAGCAGACCGGAGCGAGCCGCGCCGGATGGCGTGGAAGGCAAGAACGGGACGCCGTCGGCGGAGACCGGCCTCCAGCCGACGGCCGGCGCGCAGCCACCGCGGGCCACGACCTTCCACGTCCCCAAGTCGCGATTGCCGGCCGGACTGCCCGACTGGTTCCTACGCCGCGACCTCGACGGCGACGGGCAGCTATCGCTTGCCGAGTATGCCCCGAGCTCGATGCCGGCCGATCTCGAGCAGTTCGCCCGCTATGACGGCAACGGCGACGGTTTCATCACGGCCCGAGAGTGCCTCGGCGTTCTCAAGCCGGCGGGCCGCAAGGGCGGCAAGAAAAGCGGCGGAAAATGAGCGGCCCATAAAGCCGCGACCGCTGGTCGCGCCTTTGGAGTGCGGCGACTTGTCGCCGCTT
>CAYTJV010000198.1:0-10934 GCA_964438165.1 uncultured Planctomycetaceae bacterium
ACCACGGTCGAGGCGTGAGAGGGATGAAGGATGAAGGATGAGGGATGAGGGATGAAGGACATGCGGCGTAAGCCGCCTTCTCCCTTCTCCCCTCTTCCTTCTGCGTACTGCTTACTGTTTAAGGATCGAGCCATGCCGACGTTTCAATTCGAGGCGATGGACGCCACCGGTCAGGAGATCAAGGACGTCGTCGAAGCGCCAAGCCAAGAGGAAGCGCAGGCCACCATCAAGCAGATGGGGTACTTCGTCACGAAGATCTCCGTCAAGAAGTCTCGCAAGGACGGTAAACAAAAGAAAAAGAGCGGCAAGAAAGGCAAGACGTTCGCCATCGGCGGCGTCGGCTCCAGGCAGCTCACCATTTTCACCCGGCAGCTTTCGATTCTCCAGGACGCCGGCATGCCGATCCTCCGCAGCCTGCGGATTCTGGAGAACCAGGCCAAGCCGGGCGCGCTGAAGAACTGCCTGATCGACGTCTGCGACGAAATCGAAAGCGGGGCCACGCTCTCCGAGGCCATGGCCAAGTCGCCCAAGGCCTTCGACCGGCTGTACGTGAACATGATCAAGGCCGGCGAGGCGGGCGGGGCGTTGGAAGTGATCCTCCAGCGCTTGGCCGAGTTCCAGGAGCGGTCCCAGTCGTTGAGGCGCAAGGTCAAGGGCGCCATGGTCTACCCGGTCACGGTGGTCACCTTCGCGGTGGGCATCCTCGTGTTCATCATGATCAAGATCGTGCCCGCCTTCCAGAAAATCTTCATCGACTTCGGCGCCGAGCTGCCGGTGATGACCAAGCTCCTCGTCTCGGCCTCCGAAAACGTGTACAACTACTGGTACTTGCTGCCGGGCATTCCGATCAGCATCTGGCTCTTCGTGAAGCTCATCCGCAAGTTCGCGCCCGGGCGTTACGGGTGGGATTTGTTCCTCCTGAAGCTGCCGATCTTCGGCCAGTTGGTCGAAAAGAACATCGTCGCCCGCACCACCCGCACCCTGGGCACCCTGGTCTCCAGCGGCGTGCCGATCCTCGAGGCCCTGCAGATCACCAAGGACACCTCGGGCAACGCCGTGTTCGAGAACCTCTACGGCAAGGTCCACGAGGCGATCCGCGAAGGGGAGTCGATCGCCACGCCGATGAAAGACTACTGCAAGCCGGGCTTCCACCCGGTGGCCCTGTTCTTCTGGTTCATGTTCGTCGGCGGGCCGATCGGCGTGCTGTTGTACGTCACCCGGATGAACCAAAAGATCCTCGACGACATGGTGATCAACATGGTCGACGTGGGCGAGGAAACCGGCGAATTGGATACCATGCTCTACAAGGTGGCCGACACCTTTGACGAAGAAGTCAGCGTGCTCACCGAAAGCCTCACAAGCTTGATGGAGCCCTTGCTGATCATCTGCTTGGGCGGCATGGTGGGCTTCATTGTGGTTGCCCTGTTCATGCCGCTGGTCAGCCTGATCCAGAAACTGAGCTGATCCGGCGCCGAGCGCAAGAGAGCAAGAGAGACTGTCGAATGACTTCAACGACCTTGGGTCTTAGGTTTTGGGTCTTAGGTCTTGGATCCCAAGGCCCAAGCCCTAAGACCCAAGGCCGAAGGCCCAAGACCTGCCGAAAACGATTCTGACGTTCTGGCGGGCGGTTGAATAACTTATCGCGTAGGGCCAGCTAACATGCGGCCTCGAGGGCCGCACACAGACACGCTATTGGTACGTACCTAGGGAGCGATCAGCCATGACCAACGACGTCACGTCCCGCCGCCCCCGGCATGCGTTCACCCTCGTCGAAATGCTCACGGTGATCATCATCATCGGCATCCTGGCGAGCCTGATGCTCGTGGCCTTCGGGGCCGCGAGGAGGAGCGCCAGGAATACCGCCGTGAAGATGGACATCACTCAGATCGACATGGCCCTGGAAAACTACCGCACTACATACGGCGACTATCCGCCCGACTTCGTGGGCACGGCGGCGACGTATCCCGATACGGTTCGCCTCCCCGCCCGCAATGTGGTGATCCGGCACTTGCGCAAGAGGTTCCCTCGCCTGGCGATTGCCACCGGCACTCCCGACGCGCAGTTCATCGCCTTCGTCGAACTCGTACGCCGCGCCACTACCGACGACAATCAAAACGGATTGGGAGAGTGCAGGAATCAGCCAAGTGAGGCCGGCGATGGGACAGGGATGGACATCAGCGTCCTGACCCCGGCGGAGGCTTTGGTGTTTTGGTTCGGCGGGCTGCCGGCCTATGCCACCACGAACGAGCTGACGGGCTTCAGCGCCAACCCTGCCACTCCTTTTGTGGCCCGCACGGTGATCGCCAGCCGTACCGTGTCCCTGTATGAGCTCAACATGGCGCAGTTGTTCAGGGACCCGGCCAATGCAGCCGCGCCGCTCTCGTATGGCGCGCGCGACGCCGCCCGGATGTTCCACCCCTTTGTTTACTTCCGGCCCGTCGGGAATCCTTACGGGGGCATCGACCCGAACGTCCCGAGTACTTTCAACTGGTATCTCCTGGCCTTGACGACGATGCCTGCTCCGGTTGCCAGTTACGGCGTTTTGAGCGCCGGCAGGAGCAATTGGTCGCCGCCTCCGATCGGTCCTGCGGTCTCCCCGGCGCTTCCTTACGTCGGCCCGAACGGATGGGCGAATCAGGGCGGACAGGTGAGTGCGGGGCCCCTGCAAGTCGTCAAGCCGCAGATCATTTGGTCCGGACTCGACGGCGATTACGCCGAAGCGACCGACAACATCGTGAATTTCACCGAAAGAGCCACGCTAGGGGACGAGCAATGAACGGCCTTGGCAAGCACTTGCGATTTCCCGCCGGCCGCCGCGGCTTCACGCTGGTCGAGCTCTTGGTCACAATCACGATCATGGGCATCTTGGCGGGAATGGTTTCGGGGGCCCTGATCGTCACCCGCCGTTCGGCCCGCGTGGCCGCAACCAAGGCCACCATCGCCAAGCTCCACAATATTGTCACGGCCAAGCACGAGTCCTACCGCACCCGCCGCGTGCCGCTGAGCGATCAGGAGATGTGTCGAATCGCCATCGCTTACTACGGCCTTCCGAGCCCACCGCTGCCGCCGCGTTTGGGCGCGCTAATCCGTCTTCGTGCCCTTCGCGACATCATGCGAATGGAATTGCCCGAGCGGTGGTCGGACGTTCTGAATAACTCAACCGTCCTAATCCCGGCGGCGGATCCAAACAACCCTTGGCTGCCGGACTTAAACAGTCCGCCGACACCGATGCTACGAACGTCGCTTGGCCAAAGCTACTATGCCAGGTTCCAACCCGTCTGGCAGCCGATTTTCAACGCCGAGAACGGATTGCCGGTCACACAACAGCTCAGGCTCGCGACACTTCACGAGAACGCACCATCGGAATGCCTCTACATGGTTGCGACCATGGCGGGTGGCGAAGAGGCCCGCCGTCAGTTTCGAGCGAGCGAGATTGGCGATTCCGACAACGACGGCTTCCCTGAGTTCCTTGACGGCTGGGGGCGGCCGATCTTTTTCCTGCGCTGGGCGCCAGGTTTCAACGATTCGGACGTCCAACTGAACATCATTCCGTTCGATCGTTACGAGTACTTGCTCACGGTGGTCAGCCCACCCAACCAAGAACAGCAGGTCTGGAACTACTATAACGCGAGCGACCCGCCGCCGCCTTCGCCAAACGCAAGCCCATTATCGCTGCGGCAGTATCTGGCACAGCAGGATCACGACCCGTTCGACCCGCGGAAGGTCGATATGGCCCTGACCGGCGAGAACCCATACGTTCCCCGTGGCTCACGCGTTGTGCCCTTGATTTACTGCGCCGGTCCGGACGGTGAGTACGGAGTCCGGTCTTATCCTGTGGACGATTTAAGCACCAACACTGTGAATGAATCATGGGTGTGGACGTGGAACGAGCATCCCTCAACGAACAACACACTGAGTGCTTACTTCATGGGATGGGGCCTTCCCATGCGGATCAACGGCGCGTGGGTCCATTTCGACAACATCCACAACCACCGAATCGAGATGGAGGCGGAGTAGCGCCATGGCGAACAATGCAGAATGCCTCCGCTGTCCCGGAGGGACAATTGAAAATAGCCCAGCAATTCATTGCTGGGATAGCGAGGTCTCGCGATCCGCGGCTCGTCCCGTAGGATGGGTTTCCAACCCGTCCGCGTTGCCCAGGACGGGTTGGAAACCCATCCTACGTCGCGGTTTGACCCTGATCGAGCTCTTGGTTGTCGTCTCGATCATGATGCTCCTGGTGGTCGTGGCGATTCCCCGCATGAGACCGGCCATGGAGACGCGGCGGATCCGCGAGGCGGCCCGGGCAATCAACGTTTACTTGTGCTCGGCCCGCAGCCGCGCCATCGAGAGCGGCCGCCCCTGGGGCGTGAGGATCGTGCGCGACGGCAGCATGGCCCTGGCCGGATTGAGGCTGATCCAGGTCGAAGTGCCGCCGCCCTACGCGGGCGATTACGACACCTCGACCATCATCGTCACGCCAACCGGCGGCCCAACCTGCAATGTCTCTTTCCCCATGGGCGAGGTCCCGGTCGCTGACGGGTTGGTGAAGACGGGCGACGTGTTGAAGCTCAATTTTCAGGGGCACCAATGGCAAATCACGGTCAGCTCGGCCAACGTTTGGATGCTCCAGAGCCAAACGACCGCCAACCCGCCCAATACCGGCGGCAACGGGGTGCGGTTCCAAGTCTTCCGTCAGCCCGTGACTTCCTCGGTCGCGCCGCTGCAACTGCCGAGCAGCGTGGTGATCGACCTCTGGTACTCCGGCACGTCCTCCGCGTGGTTCGCCAATAGCGCGACCGGCCCTACCTCGACCCCATATCCGACCATCATGTTTTCGTCGACCGGGTCAGTGAATCAAATCGCGGCCGATACGTTCGCGGCTCAGCCAGCCATCGAGCCGATCTACCTGCTGGTGGGCCGGCGAGACCGGGTCAATCCGGTTCCCAGCGACGTGCTCACCTTCAACTATCAGGCCGTGACGATGGGCCCGCTCATCACAGTCTACGAGCCGCGGCCGGTAGCCGAGGATAGGCTGACGAACTTCCGTGACCAGACGAATCTCTGGGTGGCGATCAACCCGCAGACCGGCTACATCGTGTGCGCGGAAATGGCAATCGCTCCTAACGTGACGGACTACCAAGGCAACGCCGTGAAGGACACGACCAATACCTATTACTTGTTCGATGTCGTTGGCGCCCGGGCCTTCGCCCGCGAGTTCCAATCCATGGGAGGACGCTGACGTGAGAGTGAGTCGAGAGCCGAGAGCCGAAACGGGAGACTGCAAAGTGCAAAGTGCAAAGTGCAAAGTGCAGATTGGCAGGCGCGACGCTAAGTACACAGTACGCAGTACGCAGTACGCGGTGCCCAGTACGCAGTCTTCGTCTTTAATCCTTCATCCTTCATCCTTCATCCTTCATCCATCCGCTGCCCGCCGCGGCGTGAGCCTCTTGGAGGTGTTGATCTCGATGTTCATCATCCTCTTCGGGCTGCTCGGGGTGGCGGCCCTCTTGGAGGTCGGCCGGTCCGAGTTGGGCGTGTCCACCCGCCAGGACCGCGCCATGGCCTGCGGCGTCTCGGGATTGGCCGAGGTGCGGGCACGGCAATATCCGAACGCGAACGGCAAGCCGTGCTTCCTGGCCAACCCGTATCTGTGGCAGCAGGCTGTGACCAATCCGCAGAACAACCTCGCGTACGGGCCGGTCACCGACCAGGGCGGCCAAACCCATAACGAAGCCGTCGACGCGCGGCGGTCTTTCTGCATCGACCCGCTGTACGTGGCAGCCAATTCTTCGTTCGTGGGCGGTAATTATGTGGTAGCTAACTACATTAACGAGTTTCCCTATAGGGATCAGAGCGTGCCTGACCCCCCAAACTACCCGACACCGCCCCCGCCGCCTCAGCGCATGCTGCGCATGACTTGTTGGCCGCGGATTCCCAATCCGAATTACCCGCCGAACCCGCCGCCGTACATTTTCTCGAGCACCGACCCGAATGTGCATCGGACCTATTTCGATCGCCTCTTCACGTGGCCGGACGATCAGGTATTCGACCTGCCGCCCGACCCACAACAGCGGCCGCAACGCCTTTTCGATCCCACCACGGGCATCGGCCAATTGGAGGGCAACTACTCCTGGCTGCTGACCGTGACGCCAACGTCGCCTGCCGACTTCATCGATGCGTCGAACATCCCGTATCACGACTTGCAGACGCCGTATCCCCATTCCTACAAGGTTTCGGTGGCCGTGTTCTACAAGCGCGATTTCCAGCCGCCGCCGACCACGTTCGACGGCAACACCGAGCCGGCCGAACGCTTGGTCTGGGCGGACGTGATCGGCGGGGGATATGCAGGAGGCGACATGCGCCTCTGGATTGCGCAGGCCGACATGGGCCAGACCCAGGCCAGCGCGTACTTGAACGTCCGCCAGAACGAGTGGCTCATGCTTTGCGGCACCGACGGCATGCGTCAACGGTTCCAGTGGTACCGCATCATCGCTACGGGCGAGGTCTACCAAGAGAACTCCCCGCCAGGCCCGGTGGCCCGTTGGTGCCGGAACGTGACGCTCGCCGGACCGGATTGGGCTTCCGCCGTCCCAACGGCGGCCGCCTTGTTCACGGGGATTGTCGCCGTGTACCCTGATCCCGATCCTATTGAAGATTAACACGAGAATATCCCAAAACTTCCGAAGTCTCCGAGACTTCGGAAGTTTGAAGACACCAAGAAACCAAGAACACGAAGCGAGACGGGCAAGGGCAAGGGCGCGTCTCGCCAGCAATAGGGGAAACTGCTATGGCAAAGCTCATCCACAGGCGCACTCGGCCCCGCGGCGTGCTGTTGCTCTTGGTGCTGGGACTGTTGGCGATGTTCGGCCTCTTGGCGATCTCGTTTGTGGTCATCACCGGCCACGCGAAGCGCGGCACTGAGGGCCTGTCCCGTGCTAAAGGGTCCGCCGATCCCCATGTCGGCGGGTCTAGCCACTCTCCCGCTCAACTCCTCACCGAGGGCATTGCCCAGGCCATTCGCGGCTCGAACAATCCAGCCTCCGTGCTATCCGCGCACGGCTTGCTGGAAGACGCGTACGGAGGCAACACGCTTTCACAGCGGCCTGACGGCCAGCCGTTGCGCGTCGCGACCGTTGCCTCAATCGCCAGCGGCCAACTCGTGAACTTGACGGCAGATGTCACGGGCTTAAGCCCTCCCCAGATACAGCAGTTGGCGGATGACTCGGCGCGCCGCGTCGGCAGCGTGCTGACGGTCATCACGCCGACCAGCCAGGCGGCGCTCGTGAGTTTTCGGATCGTCGGCTACAGTCCGGGCACGGGATTTCAACTCTTGGTCGCGCGTGCGACGCCGCAGCAGAACGACCTGTTCGTCGTCAACGGCGCCCCGTTCAGCGGCACAGGCTTCGGCTTCAATCCGGCGACGGGTCAAACGAATGCGCAGGACAGCGCGTTCAACCAACTGCTCGCCCTCCAGCCCAACTATCTCTACAACAATCCCGCGGCCTTGGGCAATCCCAACGACGCCTTCCTTGTCGGCGGGGCCAACGAAGACTACGACGCCCCGGATTACCAGAGCATGATCCTGGCCACGATCCTCCCCAACGGCACGGTGGTGATTCCTTCCTTGCACCGGCCGGAACTGGTGAGCTACTGGCAGAACTTCGGGGGCGGCACGCCCTGGAATGACCCAAATTTCCAGAGAAGGGTTGTCCTTCGGCCGCTTCAAAGCGATCACCCCGGTTTCCCCAGCATCAATCTGGTCAACGGCCCCTGGGACGTCGACAACGACGGCGATGGGACTGCCGACAGTATCTGGGTTGACCTGGGCATGCCGGCGCGCACGACCAAGGACGGGCGTGCGTACAAGCCGCTGTTCGGCATCCTCTGCCTCGACATGGACAGCCGGCTGAACCTCAACGCCCACGGCGCCGCGGAGCAAACCAATGCCGCATACTACAACACCGTTAACCCAAACAGTTTTTCCTCCGACTGGGGAGGCATGAGTTTCATTTTCAGCCAAAGCGCGGTTCCCTCGCTGCAGCGCGGCTTCGGCTACGGGCCGGCCGACGTGAACCTCCTGCCGCTCTTCGGAGGCGTCGGCGGCACGGCCGACTACAACAAGCTGCTCACGATGCGGTACACTCCAGCCGTCCCACCTACCCTCACGGGCTGGCCGGAGTTCCTTCACGCGTGGAACAGGTGGTATGAATACGGCACAGGCTACTGGAACCTGACGCCTGACGGCACAGGGGCGTACGGCTCGCCCCCGAACCGGTTGACCCATGGGGCGATCGGGATTGACCCGGGCGGGCGGCCGCTCTACTGTGGCCTGGGCCAAAGCGGAGAGAACACTTTCGTCGACCCGTACTGGATCACTTCGTTCAAGCCGTCGACCGCCAACAGCATGTTCACGGTCGGTGAACTGGAGCGGCTGTTGCGGCAATACGATGTCGACGCCCGGCGCCTGCCGGGCCAGCGGCTGGCTTCCACCTCCGGTGTCGATCTCCAGGCCAGCTTCCGCGAAGTGACCACGGAGAGTTGGGACATCCCTTGCACTTCTTTTGCCGTTCCCGAGTACATTGCCCAGCGGATCAGTATGGATTACGCGGGCGCGCCTCAGGCCGTGCAGGAGTGGTTTGTCACCACGCTGCGAAGTGGCCGGGCACAGGATCTCTTGGCGCTGCGATCCTACTACGCCATTCGATCGGGCGCCACTCCGCCCGCTCCGGCTGCCGCGATGAACTCCGCGAAGACCTTCGTCCAAAACAACGCCACGATCTTGCTGCCAATCGAGCTTCTGGGCGGCCGGCGCATGGACGTGAACCGAGCTTTCGGTAACGGAAGGGACGACAACGGCAATAATATCGTCGATGATCCCGCGGAGGCCGGCGGCGACCAACTCACCCAGACGAACGCCCAGGGCAACAACGTGACGGTTCCCTTCAATTGCACGAACCAGCAACCCGACCAGGCTGCCATGGCCAGACAGCTCTATGCCAGATACCTCTACATGCTGGCTCTGTTGACCATGGACGACAGCTACAACCCGTTCGGCGCAGGGCCTCCGGATCAGGCCCAGCGCGACGCCCGTGCCCGATGGCTCGCCCAATGGGCGGTGAACGTGGTCGATTTCCGCGACCGCGATTCGATCATGACGATGTTCGAATATGACCCCGATCCTTTCACGCCCAACGGGTGGCGGCCGGACGGCGATCCGTCCACGGGCGACGGCATTGGGATTCCGCACGTGGTCTGGGGCTGCGAGCGGCCCGAGTTGCTGATCACGGAAACCCTGGCAATCCACGACCGGCGCGTCGAGGATCTGGACGGCGACGACGGCCCAGAGCAGACGAGGACCACCGCCGGCAGCAACCCGGACAACGATTTTGACCAGCGCAAGAAACCCCAAGGGTCGCTGTTGGTCGAGCTGTACAACCCATGGTCGGCGTTGGAGCCGCGCCCCGCGGAACTGTGCGATTCGACCACCGGGGGCGTGCAGCTCAACAGAACCAGTCCGGTGGGCAACTCGCCGGTGTGGCGGGTAGTGATTGTCGCGGAGAACGACCAGCGGGATCGGGCGAGGGAGAAGCCGGATCCGGACGACGGCTCGGTCACGCCCAACGCGTATCGCAGCATCTACTTCACCACTGCCGCCCCGCCCAACACGAATCTAGGAGAGGACACTCGCTTCTACACCCGGCAAGCCAACATCCCTGTGGTCCGGCCCGGCCAGTACGCGGTGATCGGGCCCGGGGAAGACCCGAATCGCCCGGGGGTCGTTCAGCCATACGTGACGTTCCTTGGCAGGACTAGCACCGCCGACCCACTCAGGGACCCCGATCCGGCAACAGCTAACACGACCCGCCGCATCGATCTTTCGGGAGCGACCGCGGGGTCGCCGGTCGCGCACAACCCGGGCGGAAGCGTGCCTGCGGCAACGGACATCCAGGACGTGGTGCCCGTGGTCATCGACCGGCCGGCGCGGCTCAACGTTTCCGAGCCCGCCTTCAACGGCCCTGACGACTACCCGGCTTACGAGGTGCCCGATCCCGGGTACTATAACCCACCGAAGGACGCCCCGTTTGATTACCTCCCGCGCGGGCGTCCGCCGAGGATGGCGACCGCCGTGAGAACCAACGGCACGACCAACAACGTGGCGGTGGTGCACTTGCAGCGGCTGGCGGACCCGACGAGGGCGTACGACGGAATCTCCACCAGTCCGACTTGGAATCCCTATCGGACCGTCGACTCTGCCGTCGTGGACCTTACGGCGTTCAACGGTTGGGACACGCCGGACGTTCAACCGCCCGTCCTAGCAGGAGCCAATGCGGGCGATGTGAAATTTGCCACGCGCCAGCGGGGGGAAGGCAATACGGGGCCAGAAGGTCAGAACAATCTGTGGGTCTCGCATCCCGACTTCCAGAAACAAACGACTCCTGCCGACACGGCGTTCAATGACCCGCAGCAGCCGTTCTTCAGTTACACCTTGGCGCACAGCCTGGGCTTCTTGAATACGCAGTACACGACGAACCGGCTGACGTCGGGCGCCAACCGCGGCGATCCGAACGACGTCGCCCTCCCGTGGGTCACCTGGAACAACCGCCCCTTCGTCAGCCCCATGGAGCTGCTCACGGTGCCCGCCGCAAGCTCCTCCACGCTGTTACATGCGGCCATCACGGGGACGAACATCCCGAGCAACTTCTACGGGATTGACGACGGCTCGGGGGGCACCCCCTTCGCGCCCAACGGCGTCGGGCCCTTCCGGCATTTGTTGAACCTGTTCAGCTCGTCGCCGCTGGGCACCCCGGCGGCCGCGCCTCGGCCGTATCAGCTCTTGGATTTCCTCGCCGTGCCTTCGCCCTTTGTGGGCCCGGAAGTCCAGGCCGACCCACAGACCCTGGCCGCCGAGATTGCAAACGTCCCCGCCCTCC
>CAYTJV010000198.1:10944-12008 GCA_964438165.1 uncultured Planctomycetaceae bacterium
CGCCCTACAACCTCTCCACGATCTATCGCGAGCCGGGGCGGGTGAACCTCAACACGATCACCAGCCCGACCGTATGGCAAGCGCTGATGAACGATGTGAACGGGACGACCTTCGGCACTGCCAACTTCTTCCAGCAACAATTCGCAGTAAGCCGCCGAGGTTACACGGGGGGAGGCAACTGGTGGGACCCGAACAACAGCTATCCGTCGCGGTTCGCCAACCCGTTCCGCTCCCCGGCGGGCGCGAGGCTGAACCCTGTGCCGCCGCCGTTGCTCACCGGTGCGGAAGTGAACGGCACGCTCCTCAGGCCGGATCCCACGACTCCGGCCATGCCGTTGTTCGCCTTCGACAGGAATCGCTTCCCCGGAGCCATCGGCGACTACAACGATCCCGATCGCAACCCTTTCTTCCGCTATCAATCGTTCACGCGATTGAGCAACCTTGTGACCACGCGCTCGAACGTGTACGCGGTCTGGATCACGGTGGGGTACTTTGAGGTCCAGGCAGGCGTGGTGGATCAGGGCCATCCCGACGGATACCGGCTCGGCCGCGAGTTGGGGAGCGACATGGGCGACATCAAGCGGCATCGGGCGTTCTACCTGATCGATCGCTCGATCCCTGTGGGGTTCGCCCGCGGCAGGGACCACAACGTGGGCAATACGATTCTGCTGAGTCGGTTTATTGAGTAGGGATGAAAGATGAGAGATGAAGGATGAAGGATGAGGGATAGCGAAATCCCCACCGACCCCGCGTCGGTGGAAACGGGTTTGACAACTAGAGAGAAGGCGAATCCAACGAAATCCCCACCGACCCCGCGTCGGTGGAAACGGGTTTGACAACTAGAGAAAAGGCCGGTCCAACAATGCCCCCACCGACCCCGCGTCGGTGGAAACAGGTTTGGCAACTAGAGAGAAGGCGAATCCAACGAAATCCCCACCGACCCCGCGTCGGTGGAAACAGGTTTGGCAACTAGAGAGAACGCCGGTCCAACAATGCCCCCACCGACCCCGCGTCGGTGGAAACAGGTTTGACAACTAAAGAGAACGCCGATCCAGAAAAATCCC
>CAYTJV010000199.1:0-11923 GCA_964438165.1 uncultured Planctomycetaceae bacterium
GATCGAACAGGAGGGCACCTATCCGCTGCCCGAGGCCCAGTTGGACCGCTTCATGTTCAACATCAAGGTCGATTACCCCTCGGCCGAAGAGGAAGAGCGGATCCTGGCCACCACCACGCGGAGCGAGAAGGTCGAGGTCCGCAAGGTCCTGTCGGGCAAGGCGATCCTCAACGTGCAGAAGCTGGTCGGGTCCGTGGCGGTTACGCAATACGTGGTGCAATACGTATCGCGTCTGGTTCGGGCCACGCGGCCCAAGGACCCTTCGGCGCCCCCGTTTGTCCGCGAGCTGGTCGATTGGGGCGCCGGCCCTCGGGCGGGACAGTTCTTGATTATGGGAGGCAAATCGCTGGCCGCCATGGACGGCCGTTTCTCCGTGGCCATTGACGACGTCCAGAAGATCGCCATCCCCGTGCTCCGCCACCGCATCAGCACCAATTTCCAGGCCCAAGCCGAAGGCATGAGCCCGGAGGACATTATTCAACGCCTGATTAAGGAGATTCCGCCGCCGGTGATACCGAAGTTCGAGAAGTGAGGACGAAACATGAACGTGGTTACTTATGAAGGCGTCGTGGAGAACGGTCAAGTTCGGTTACCCGCTGAGGCCAAGCTTCCGGAAAACGCCAAGGTTTACGTGGTTTTTCCTGGGCTTGCGAATCAGGGAGTCGTCCGCATCTTCAGCCCGCGGCTGCTACATCCGGAGCAGGCCGCGGATTTCGTCAAAGAGGTCATCCCGGAGAACACCAATGCCGGGTTATGACCCTCAGCGATTTGATGTTCTCAACCACGTCTCATTGGTGCTTGACGGACCGCGATTGCAGTGGCGCGAAGAACACACTCCGGAATGAGGAGCTAGGCGGAGGGCAAGCCTGCCCGCTATGCCGCCGGGCCGACACGGCCCGGCTCGGATTTCTGAACCCCGAACCCCGAACCCTTCCCCGTGTCCACCGTCGAAAAATACCTGAAACCGGAAGTTATCCGTCAGATCAAACGGCTGGACCTGCGCGCGCAATTCATCGTAAGGGGTTTTCTGCACGGGCTGCACGCCAGCCCGTTTCATGGCTTTTCGGTCGAGTTCAGCGAGCATCGCAAGTACACGCCCGGCGACGATCCCAAGGACATCGACTGGCTGATCTACGCCAAGACCGACAAGTACTACGTCAAGAAGTATGAGGCGGAGACGAGCATCACCGGCTACCTGGCGATGGACATGAGCCGCTCGATGGGCTACACGTACCGCCAGGAGCTGACCAAGTTCGACTATTCGATCTGCCTGGCCGCGGCGCTCTGCTACCTGATGATCTCCCAGCAGGACCCGGTCGGCCTCTTGGTGTTCGACGAAAAGATCCGCAAGAGCCTAGCCCCGAAGTCGCGTCGCGGGCACCTGGTGAACGTGTTGTCGGTCCTGGCGAACCTGAAGCCGGAGGGAAAGACCGACGTGGCCGCGAGCCTCTCCCAGATTGCCGCGATGTTGCGGCACGCCAGCCTGGTGATGGTGTTCTCCGATCTGCTGACGGATCCCGAGCCGGTTTTCCAGGCCCTGCGCCGGCTGCGGCACCGCGGGCACGACGTGATCCTGTTCCACGTGCTCGACGAGGCGGAGGTCCGCTTTCCGTTCGACGGCATGGTCGAGCTCGAGGAGCCGGAGTCGCGCGAGCGTCTGACGCTCGACGCCGACAATTTCCGCCGCGACTACCTTGAAGAGATCGAAGCCTTCCGCGAGTCCTATCGGCGCGAGTGCTTCCAGGCCGGAATCGACTACGTAGGATTGGATACGAGTATGCAGTTCGATAAGGCCCTGGCGGGGTATTTGGCGGGAAGGAAGGCGCGATATTAGGAGAGATGAGCTTCGTTAACCCTTTACTTCTGGCCGGCGCCGGGCTGGTGGTGGTGCCCATCGTGCTCCATCTGGTGATGCGCCGCAAGCCGCGGCTGGTGGAGTTCCCTGCGCTGCGGTTCGTGCGCCGCCGACACGACATGAACCAGCGGCAGTTGCGACTGAGGCACCTGCTGCTGCTATTGCTTCGCATGGCGTTGATCGCTTTGGCGGCGTTTGCCCTGGCGCGTCCGAGCCTGAAGTTTTCCGGCGGAGCGGTGGGGAGCCAGCGGGCCCCGGTGGCGGCCGCCTTCGTGTTCGACACCTCGAAGCGCATGGAGTACCGCCTCGAGAATCGTACCCGCCTGGAGGCCGCCCGAGAGTTGGCCCTGTGGCTGTTGGCCCAGTTGCCGCCGGAGAGCCAGGTGGCCGTGCTCGACAGCCGCCGGGGGGGCGGCGCGTTTCAGGTCGACATGGGAGCGGCCAAGCATCGCATCGAGCGCCTGGAGACCACGGCCGACGCCCAACCGGTGCCCAACGCCGTCGCGGAAGCGGCTCGGCTGCTGGCCGAAAGCGAGCTGGCACGCAAGGAAATCTACGTCTTCACCGACCTGACCCGGGTCGCCTGGCCGACGGAGGCTGCCGGGCGCATGCAGGAGCGCTTGAGGCAGACGCCCGACGCCGGCATGTACCTGGTCGACGTCGGCATCCCGCAGCCGGCCAATCTGGCCTTGGGCGACCTGCGGCTTTCCGGGCAGATCGTCTCCAGCCGCAGCACGCTGAGGATCGAGGCCGACCTGATCTCGGTCGGGGTGGGCGACAAGCATACGGTCGAGCTCTACCTCTTGGAACCCGATCCCGCCGCCAAGGTTCCCGGGGCGCGCAAACCGCAGAAGCGCGGCGAGCAGACGGTGTCGCTCCAGGCGGGGCAATCGCGGCAGATGGAGTTTCGCGTGAGCAATCTGGGGCTCGGGACGCACCAAGGCTACGTCCAGATCCTCGGCCAGGACGGTCTGGCGGCCGACGACCGGCGATATTTCACCGTCGAGGCGAAGCCGCCTTGGCAGATCCTCCTTGCGGCTCCCAAGCCAGCGAAAGAAGTCGCTTGGTTCCTGGCCCAGGCCCTGGCCCCCGACCCCCGCCGCCCCGCGGGCCTGAACGCATTTGAGCGCACGGTCGTGACGCTGGACGATTTGCTCCAGAAAGATCTCAAGCCCTACGCCGCGGTGTGCCTGGTCGATCCGAAGCCGCTGGAGCCCGTCGCCTGGCGGAAGCTGGCCGATTACGTGGCCGAGGGGCACGGGCTGGCCGTGTTCTTGGGTCGCAACGCGGAGCCGGTCAAGTCGTTCAATGAGAGCCCGGCCCAGGACCTCTTGGCCGGCAAGCTCCTGCGCCAGGCCCGCTCGCCGGACGACAGCTTGCGTCTGGACCCGCGGAACCTGGAGCATCCGGTGCTCGCCAAATTCCGAGGACTTACGAACGTCCCTTGGTTTCAGCACCCGGTATATCGCTATTGGCAACTCGATACGCCTCCCGAGGGCGTTCACGTGATCGCCCCGTTCAGCGACGACTCCCCGGCGATCCTTGAGCGGCCGCTGGGCAAGGGACGCGCCATCACGATGACCACGCCGGTCTCCGACGATCCCAACCGCGACCCGTGGAATCTGCTCCCGGTAGTCGAGCCCTGGCCGTTCGTGATCCTCGCCCACGAAATGATGAATTACTTGGTCGGCAGCGGCAACCAGGAGCTGAATTACCATCCGGGCGAGACCGCCGTGCTGGAGCTCGATCCCCAGCGTCAGTTCCAGAGCTACGTGCTCACCGGGCCCGACGGCGTGGACGTGCGCATTGCGCCCGACTTGAAGCAGCAGCGCCTGATGGTCACCTCGACCGATCAGCCGGGCAATTTCCGTGTGCAGGCCGGAGGGACCGCCGACGGCATGGATCGCGGCTTCAGCGTGAACCTCTCCGCCGAGCAGACCCGGCTGGATCGCCACGCCGACAAGGACCTGGCCCAGCTCTTCGGCACCTTCGCCTACCGCGTCGCTCGCAGCAAGGACCAGATCGAGCTCAACGTGAGCACGGGCCGCGTCGGCCGCGAGCTGTTCGGGATGCTGATCCTCGTCGCCGCCGTGATCCTGGGACTGGAGCACGTGCTGGCGAATAGATTCTATAAGAAAGGATGAAAGATGAAAGATGAAGGATGAAGGATCAAAGACAAGAATGAGAACCGTGCGATGAGATACACGACAAACATAGAGAAGATAGGATTGACGACAAAAAGAACGTCCGGTGCGCTCGCTCCGACGCCCGGCAATCGTACTTCGCGCTTATCCTTCATCCTTCATCCCTCATCCTTCATCCCTCATCCTTCATCTTTCATCCCTCATCCCTAATCTCCCATGATCCGCTGGTTCCTCTATCCCGTCGGCGACGACAACTACCTGGTGGTGGCGGCAGCGGCGATTGCCCTGCTGCTGCTCTTGGGGATTGGTCCGGCGCGGGAGAAGACCACCAAGCGGCGGCGCGGGGTGCTGTTGGGGATCCGGCTGGCGGTGATTGTGATGATTCTGCTGGCCATGCTCAGGCCGACCTTGGTGATCATGGAGACGCGCAAGCAGTCGGCCACGCTGGTCGTTCTGGCCGACAAGTCGCGGAGTATGACGATCCGCGACGAAGTGAACGGGCGGACCCGCTGGGAAGCCCTGCGCGACACGCTGGCCAACGCCCGCAGCGGTTTCCAGGTTTTCGGCGCGGAGATGGAAGTGAGGGCCTATGCCTTCGACGCGGATCCGCACCCGGTCAAGGTTGCCGACGGCCGGATCGACCTGGGCGACACACCCGACGGCCCTCAGACCGCGATCGGCCACGTGCTCGACGAAGTGCTCCGCCAGGAAGCGGGGAAGCGGGTGTTGGGGGTAATCCTGGTGAGCGACGGGGCGCAGCGGACGGCGCCGCCCCGCGACGTCCTCCCGCAAACGGCCGCCGCGCGCATGAAGCACCTCGGGCAACCTCTGTACACGATCCGCTTGGGCCAGTCGCGCGGACTCGGCCAGGCCCAGGATGTGGCCGTCACGGACCTGGTGGCCGATTCCACGGTCTTCGTCAAGAACGAGCTGGCCATCGCCGCCCAGGTCCGCATCGACGGATACGTGAACCGCCCGATCCCCGTGGCGCTTCTGGTGGAAAGCGCCGCGGGAAAGATGGAGACCGTGGCCCAGCAGACCGTCAAGGCCACCAGCGACGGCCAGCGCATCTCGTTGAAGTTCAGCTACGTGCCCGATACGCCGGGCGAGTACAAGCTGACGCTGAAGCTGGAAGCCCAGCCGGGTGAGCTGGTGACCACGAACAATAGTCTGAGCACCTTCGTTCACGTGCTCAAGGGCGGGATCAAGGTGCTGTACGTGGAGGCGTTCCCGGGTCGCGTGGAGCGGCGGTTTATCGTCAATTCGCTGGCCGCCTCGCCCGATATCGGCGTCGACGCCCTGGTGCTGAACCTCAGTGCCCCCGAGACCCGGCCGGCCAATCTCGACGAGCGGTTCAAGCCCGGAAAATACGATGTCTACATCCTCGGCAACATCGACGCCACGGCCTTCCGCAAGGAGGAGCTCGCCGACCTGGCGGCTACGGTGAATAAGGGGGCGGGCCTGATCATGCTCGGCGGCCTGCAAAGCTTCGGGCCCGGAGGCTACGCGGAGACGCCGCTGGTGGACGTGCTGCCGGTGAAGATGGATCGATTGGAGCGTCAGAAGCCGGGCTCGCCGATCTCGAAGGATCTGCACCTGTTGGGACCGGTCAAGATCCGGCCCACGCAGCTTGGGCTGAGCAACTACTGCTTGCGCCTGGCGCCCACTCCCGGCGAGAGCGCGTCGCTGTGGAACGAATTGCCGCCGCTCAAGGAAGGGGCCAACAAGTTCTCCGGCTGGAAGCCCGGCGCCTTGGTCCTCGCCGAAAGCGAGCAGAAGCAGCCGCTGTTGGTGGCCCACACCGTTGGCGACGGGCGCGTGCTGGCCTTCGCCGGCGACTCGACCTGGCATTGGTGGCTGCGCGGATACGAGACCGCGCACAAGCGATTCTGGCGGCAGATCGTCCTCTGGCTGGCCAAGAAGGACGAAGCCACGGAAGGCAACGTCTGGATCAAGCTCAGCCAGCGGCGATTCACGCCGGGGCAGCGGGTCGAGTGTACCGTGGGGGCGCAGGGCCCGTCGGGGGAGCCGGTCGCCAACGCATCGTTCCAGGCGGAGATCGAATCGCCGGGCGGCCAGAAGAACCCGCTGAGCCTGGTCCGAGCCGCCGACACCACGTCGGGGAGCTATCGCGACACCCAGCAGGCGGGCGACTACGCGATCCGCGTGACCGCCACCCAGGACGGCCGCGAGATCGGCAGCACCAAGGCCCGCTTCCTGGTCATCGAGCAAGACCTCGAGCTCGACAGCCCCATGGCCGACGCCACCCTGATGGAAAACCTGGCCGCGATGACCGGCGGAAAGGCCCTGGTGCCGGAAGAGCTTCCGGCCCTGCTGCGGCAGTTGGCCGAGGATACCCAGGCCCTCGAAGTCCAGTCCGAAGCCAAGAAAACCTTCTGGGACACGTGGCCGTTCTTCCTCGTGCTGGTCGGCCTGCTGGCAACCGAGTGGTACTTGCGCAAGCGTTGGGGGCTGGTGTGAAACCCTTTCAAACTTCTTTCTACGAGGTCGACTACCCATGAGTCTGCTGCGAGTTGTCTGGTGCTTGTCAGTGCTAAGCGTTTCCGCGATTTCGGCAGGCTTGGCCGCCGAGCGAAAGGCCGATCCCGCCCGGGACAATCCCCAGTGGCTTTTGCCCATGCCGGAAATCAAGCCCGATCCACAGATTCCCGCGCTTAAGGACGTGGTTGGGCACGCGTGGGGTCAAGAGGTCAGCAGTTGTGCCCAGATCGAGCGATACCTGCAGGCGTTGGCAAAAGCCGCTCCGGACCGCGTGGTGCTGCTTCCGTACGGGAAGAGCTACGAAGGGCGAACGCTGTGGCTGCTCATCATTTCGTCGCCCGAAAATCTCCGCCGCCGAGAGGAGATCCGCGCCGGGAACCTGCAACTGGCCGACCCGCGGCGCACGCCGCCCGACAAGGCCCAAGCGATCATCGCCAAGACGCCGGCGCTGGTCTGGCTGTCGTGCTGCATTCACGGCAATGAGACCTCCAGCCCGGAGGCGGCCCTGGTGGCCGCGTATCACCTGGTGGCCGACCGGCGTCCGGAGACTCAGAAGCTGCTCCAGAATGTGGTGTTTCTCATCGACCCGCTCCAAAACCCGGACGGCCACGAACGGTTCGTCAATGTGTTCCGGGAGACGCGGGGCGTGACTCCCGACGCCAACCCGCTGGCCAGCGAGCACACCGAGCGATGGCCCGGCGGGCGGTTCAATCACTACCTGTTCGATCTGAACCGGGACTGGTTCCTGCAAAGCCAGCGCGAAACGCAGGCCCGCGTGGCGAGCTATCTCCAGTGGCAGCCGCACATTCATGCCGACGCCCACGAGATGGGCCACAACGCCACGTACTTCTTCTATCCGCCCACCGATCCGATCAATCCTTACGTCCTGCCAAGCCAGACCGACTGGCTTCACCGCCTGGGACGGCACGTCGCGGGGCGTTTCGATGAGCACGGCTTCGCCTACACGACGCGGGAGATGTTCGACGCCTTCTACCCGGGCTATGGGTCCCAGTGGCCGCTGATGCAGGGCGCTCTGGGCGTGCTCTGGGAGCAGGCGGGCGTGCGGGGGTTGGTGATCGACCGCGACGACGAGACTCCGCTTCACCTCCACGACGCGGTGCGTCACCACTACCTGAGCGCCCTGGCTACGGTCGAGTTTGCCGCCCAGAACCGCGAGAAGCTCGTGCAAGGGTTCTACGAGTCGCGTGCCTCGGGGATCCGGCTGGGGAGCGAGGGCCCGGTCCGTCACTATTTCCTCCTCATCGACAAGACTCCCGACCGCGCGACAGCCCTGGCGACGGTCCTCAAGAACAACGGGGTCGAGGTCCGCCGCCTTACGAAACCTCTCAAGGCCGCATGTACGAGCGCCCGTTCCGGCGAGAGCCAGCAGCGCACGATTCCCGCGGGCAGCTTCCACATCGCGGTCGCCCAACCGACGGGCCGGCTATTGCGCGCGCTTTTGGATCGCAACGTCGACATGGGCAAGCAGTTCGTCGAGCGCCAGCTCCGCCGCAACGCGCAGCGCCTGCCCGACGAGATCTACGACGTGACGTCCTGGTCGCTGCCCTTGGCTTGGGATACCGAGTGCCTGGCCGTGGGCGAGAACGCGGAGGTGGCCAGCCAACCGTGGGACGGTGCGGCCGGCGCCGGCGCGATTGTCGGCGGGAAGGCCAAGGTGGCCTACGTGGTGCCAGGCAGCGACAACGCGATCCGCGCGCTGGCCTCGTGGCTGCGCGCGGGGCTGCGGGTCCACGTGGCCGATCGGGCGTTTCGCCTCGAAGACGCCGAATTCCCGCCCGGCACGCTCATCCTTCGGACGAGAGAGAATCCCGAGGATCTCCCGGCCCGGATGGAAGAGGCGGCCCGGACGTTTCAACTTCGCATTCACGCCGCCCAGACGGGTTTTGTCACCGAGGGCGCGCATTTCGGCGGGCCCTATGTGCGTTGGGTTCGCCCGCCCAAAGTCGCCTTGGTGGTCGATCAGCCCGCCAGCTACGTGGTGGGCCACACCTGGTACTTGTTTGACCAGACGCTGGGCTATCCGGTGACCCGCGTGGCGGGACGCAACCTCAGTCAGTTCCACTGGAGCAAGTACAACGTGCTCGTCCTGCCCGACGGCGACTACAGCGGGCCCGGCGGGCTCGGCGAGAAAGAGACGGCCCGGCTGAAGCAATGGATCGGCGAAGGGGGGACGCTCATCCTGGTCAAAGGCGCGGCCGCCTGGGGGACCGGCAAGAAGGTTGGACTACTGGCCAGCCAGGTCCGCAAGAAACCGGCGTCCAAGGAGGGCCCGACCGCGGCCAAACCTCCCGCGGCGAAGCCGGAAGGCGAGCCGGCCGGCGACGATGCCGCGGAACCGGTCGACCCCGTGCCAGGGGCTTTCTTGCGGGCTGGCGTGTTTCCGGAGCATTGGATCACCTTCGGCACGCCCGAGAAGCTCGACGTGTTCTTCGAGGGCAACGTGATCCTCTCGCCGCCGCCTCTCGCCAAGGGCCGCAGCCTGGTGACGTTCGTCCGCAAAGACGCCGTCCTGTCGAGCGGCTTCTGCTGGCCCGAGACGCTTCCCTTGATCGCCGAGACGCCGTACATCGTCTATCAGCCCCTGGGCAAGGG
The DNA here is from genome assembly GCA_964438165.1 of uncultured Planctomycetaceae bacterium. Lineage (GTDB taxonomy): Bacteria > Planctomycetota > Planctomycetia > Pirellulales > Thermoguttaceae > CALFBP01. The sequence continues at coordinate 9,115 of CAYTJV010000199.1, forward strand.
GCACGTGGTGGGCTTCACCGACGATCCCAATTTCCGCGCAATGTTCCCGGCGCTAAAGCGCCTTTTCATCAACGCGGTTATGTTCAGCCCGGGACACTAATTCCTGCACTTGTGTTTCACGTGAAGTGGCGCTGTACGCTTCATGCCGGGTATGCTTTCAGGCCCGCTTTCATCGCGACTTCGACCGTGCCGTCGACGTGTTCGCTGCCCGGGAACATCCACTCGTTCGGATCGTAACTTTCACTGCTCCACTTGAAGATGGCGAAGTCCCATTTGTCCATGTCTCCCGTGTACGTGAGACGGCATATAGGACCTGAACGGCCATAGTCGCAGCGGTCGAGATAGCAGTGCTTGCCTTTGAACCGGGCCTCGTAATAGCAGTCGCCCCCGCGGAGCTTCTTCCGATTGAAACCCGCCACGATGTCTTCCACTGCCTTCCTGACTTCCTCCGGGATTGCGACTTTTTTCTTCATTCTGCCTCCTTGGTCACGGACAATTCCAGTCCGTCGATCTCCGGAAGGGCGAGGTTCTTATGGATTCTCAGAAGAAGCCAATCCTCGAGAACGGCGGCCAACTCGTCTCGGCACTCCTCCAAGGTCCGGGCGTTTGCATAGACCCCGCGACACTCGGGGATTTCGCCGTAATAGGTCCCGTCATCCTTGAGGATCTCGTAATGCGCGTGCCTCATCGCGGCTTCGAGATATTCTGTGAGCATAGGTCGGTCCTACACTTCCTTGGCGTTGATCCACGACATCAGCTTGCGCAAGCGGCGGCCGACGTTTTCGAGCGGGTGGGAGCGCTCGCGCTTGCGCATCGCCTTGAACGCCGGGGCGTTGGCCTTGTTTTCCAGGATCCATTCTTTGGCGAACTGGCCGCTGCGGATCTCTTCGAGGATGCGTTTCATTTCGGTCGGGTGGCACGCCCAGAGTCTTCGATGGGCGTGGCCGGAGCGCCCCAGCGCGAGATACGCCCTTTCCACTGCTCAACAACGTACCCGCGCGCCAGGCAGAACACAACGCCAGCCACACCTTTCGCAAAGCCTCAGGGCGTGCCACGCGACCGCAGGTCACTGGTCGGCCTGATCCAACGTCCGATGGCGAAGGGACCCGGCGATGGAGAAGCTAAGATCTGGCGACCGAGCGAACCGGTGGGTCCCCGTCTTGCCATGGCGCTGGGAAGGACCCGGGCGGGCGACCGAGCATTGCCGAATACCACACCACCTGTTGGATGGGGTTCGGTCGCGCAGGCACGTGCGCGCTCCGGCCCAACCGGCCCGATTACGACCAAATCCGCGAAAGTCGGAAAACGGATGTTGACGATTGTTGTAGATGTTGTACAATGAATACAACGGAGATGGGGCGTCAAGGAGGGCTGAAGGAATCTCGTCACACTCGATCCTTTGGTGACGCCCGGAGGTCTAGGGTATGAGCAGCAAGTTCGGTTCCATGCTCAAGCGAATTCGCCTTCAGAAACGAATGACCCTGCGCGAATTCTGCTTGAAAAACGGTTTCGATCCGGGGAACTACAGCCGGATAGAGCGTGGTCTGTTTCCGCCACCGGAGAGCCACGAGTTGGTGGAACGTTACGCGAAGGCGTTGGGACTCAAGCCGGGTTCGGATGACTGGCTGGAGTTGTTCGACGTGGCGGCGGCAGAGCGGGGCCGCATCCCCGAGGACATCATGTCGGACGAGGCAGTTGTTGACAAACTGCCGGTCTTCTTCCGCACGATGCGGGGGAAGCAACTGTCGCCGGAACAACTCGACGACTTGATCGAGAGAATCCGCCGGAGCTAGCCAGTGGCTTTCAAGGCGCCGTTCCTGCGATACGACGATCTGCGGAAGCACGCGGAAGCTTTCCTGCAAATGTACCACCCTACGCGGACGATCCCCGTGCCCATTGAATATATTGTTGACCTGTGCCTTGAGATGGACGTAGTCCCCGTGCCAGGGTTGCAGGCAAACTACGACACGGTATCCTATCTGACTCGCGATTTGAAAGAAATCCGGGTCGACGAATATGTCTACCAGAAACGTCCATCGCGTTACCGCTTCAGCCTCGCGCATGAAGTAGGCCATCGTGTTCTCCACGCCGATGTTTACCGGCAACTTCGCTTCAGCACCATTGCGGAGTGGAAGAGGGTTATCACAACGGAAATACCGGAGGACCAATACACGTTCTTGGAGTTCCACGCCTATTCCTTTGCTGGTCTGGTTCTCGTTCCGCGCGACAGCCTCAAGATGGCTTTCTTCGACTATGTGGAGGTGGCGCAAGCGCATGGGATTGATTTCGATCAACCCGAAACAGGCGTGCGGGAGGAGGCTGAGGCCCATATCGCCAAGCTATTCGAGGTTTCGCCCGACGTTGTCCATCGGCGTATTGAGTTCGACAAGCTTTGGCACGAGTGAGGGAACCCAAGGGACTGGAGTTGATCGGGGAGTTGGAACGGGGACGCAGCTAGTTTTCAGTAACCCAACTTGCCAATACTACGTGCGTCCCCGTTCCGACTCTCCCATCGCCATGGCCGTCCGCAGAACACCCGGCGGCTGACGGCACTCGGCCAATCGTCACGTGGCTGCGACGGAGCGCGATGGCGAAGATGTCTCCAATTGGGCCAAGCACTCGTCCAGGAACTGTTCGACATCCGCGCGCGTGGCATCGTTCAGCGGGCCGGCGAGGGCGCCTTGAAACAGGTTCGCCGCCTGGGAAAACTGGCCGGCATTTCGATGGCACGTGGCCGCGCTGATCCGGTGCAGGGCCAGGGCGATTGCGTCACAATGACACCGATGGCGGAGGATGGGCAAGCGACTTC
>CAYTJV010000200.1:0-4713 GCA_964438165.1 uncultured Planctomycetaceae bacterium
GTGCGCGATGTCGTCCATGAAGGCGTGGCCGGTGCGGATGACATTGGCGGGGAGCGGGAGGCCAAGCCCCCCGTTGGCAGCCGGGTTCCCTTCGACGAGCCCCGTCGTCGTCACGAGTTGGACAAAGCCGTTCGGACCGCGGAGGAAGTTGCCGTAGGGGTCGGTCGCCAGGAGCGGCACGTCGAAGACATCCGCATCCGCGAGCTGGATGCCCAGCAGGTCGCGCGCCTGGGCCTTGACAACGGCCCAGGTGGCCATCCCGCCGATCACCACATCGTCCGCGGTGCCGAAGCGCCCGTCGGCGCCCAAGTTCCGGTTCACGATCAGCTTACCGGTGGCGACCGGATCCCCGGCAGTGTTGAACTCATACGCCCGTAGGAAGACCTGGTGCGAGGGGTGCGAGGTGTAGGTCTGGTTCTGGTCCACGAAGGGCGTGGTGGTGTTGGTATGCTCGTGGATGTCATCGGCCGTGCCCAGGATCCCGTCCGGTCCCGGCTGGTTGGTGGCCCGGGTGAGCACCATGAAGTTGGTGGGACTGCCCGGGACGAACAGTGGATCATCCGGCTGGAGCGGGATGAAGACCGTCCCGCTGCCGCCCTTGGTCACCAGGTCCAGGCCGTGGTCGAAGAACTGACCGAAGAAGGTCATCGAGGAGTTGAACGGCACGGTCAAGCCACCGTCGGGCATGACGTTCGGGATGAAGAACGTATCGAACGGCGTGCCGTCGGTGCGGAAGCCCTGCACCAGCGCCGAGCCGTCCACGGCCGCCGCGGCCGCGACCGCCGCCGGGTTGTTGGCGGTCTGGTCTACGATCAGGTTGCTGATGGTGCGCGGCTGCGAGTCCGCCACGATGCCGCTGGTCTGGGTATAGGAGGTGGGCGTGGCGAGTGCCGGCCCGGGCCCATCGGGATCGAACGCCTCCGCAGGGCCGAACACCGGATCCAGGAGCCGCGGGAACGTGTTGTCCGCCGCCCCGAACTCGGTCTGCCCCTGGACCAGGTTGTTGTACGAGCCGTCCACCGTCCGCAGGCCCAGCGCCAACTCGGTGTTCGGAATCAGGGTGGTGAGATCGGCGCCGGCCGCATGCGCTTCCGCGATGAGGGTCTGTTGGAGGATGAACTGCAGATCGGACTTGATGAAGTTGACCGAAAGCATTTGCCGCTCTTCAAGCGGCTCGCAACGAAGCCGCCGAGGATGACCAAGGCTCCCCTTCGATTGTGTACGACGACGATTTTTCCCACGGCGCGGTGCAGTTCTCGAACTATTCTTGAACATGGCGTTTCTCTTTTGAAAAGATGTGCTCGATCCTCGAATTCATTAACCCGGCAACCGTCCTACTGCGTTGTGGTTAGAGACTCGTTCTTCGGAACGGGAAGCCGCGACGGGACAAAGATCAGCCGCGTAAAGCCCCTCCGCGCCCCCGGCTGTCACGCAAGAAGATCAGGCAGCAGGCGGCGCCCTGGCCTGGAAGGCGCGGACGAAGCAACAGTCCAAAACGGGAGCACGAGCGGCTCCCACCTTCTCAAGCAGCGACGACGCCGATTCGCAATCGACCGCAGCACCCAGGACCTGCATTTGGGAGTTTTCTTTGCAGATCGGGCACGAACCCGAATCGCGAATCGGAAACGGCTGGCTCGTCGAACGTACGATCGTCCGACCATCCCCGGCGGCACACGATGCGCCCTGGGGCTGCGGAAGACCGAATCCGAGGAACAGTTGCCCGACGCGGGTCACATGACCTGAGCCGGGAACAAAATGCAATGCCTCCCGGCCAACGGAGAGCGCCGCGATGAGCACCGCAAGAGCCCACGTCAATCTTGCTCGGTTGCGGGAGGAAATCATTGCGACTCCAGGCGGGTCAGCGAACTCGGCGGCTTGCAGGCATTCACCGATTAGCATAAGACTCTCGACGGGCGAAGCAAATCGGGAAGTTCCCGGGGAGGGATAAGGGATCTCCCGATCGACAAGCTTCTGCAGCGATGCAGCGAAACGAAATCGCAGCAGGACGACCTGGGTGCCTGGGGTCAGACCCGGTTTTTCGGTTTGAAACCGAAAAACCGGGTCTGACCCCAAGCAGAGCCGTCCCCAAGCAGAGCCGTGCGGGACGGGTCTGGAGACCCATCCTACTGCGATTCTTCCTTGCCGGGATAATATCAGCGGCGGCGGTCGAGCCAAGTATCGCCGCGAAAGACTTCTTCCGAGGGCGAGCCCGGTGTGGAGAATGGGGCGACGGGCATGATCGCGCCCGTGGGCGAGACTTCCTGCGGCGACGACGGCGCCGCAGGACGGAAGTCCACAGCCGGCGCCGGCCCCTGCACGCCGTAAGGTGGATCGGCCGGCACGTCGCCGATGCGGTCAATCTGCCGGTCGGAAGAGACCGGCGAGGCGGCGGGCGGCGAAGGCCCGGCCTGCTCTTTGCCCGGCGAGGCCGTCGCGGCAGCCGATTGGTCTTTGCCCGGCGTGCCCGCAACCGGAGGCTTTGCGCCAGACAGCGGCTCCTTGGGCTCGACAAAGAAGGCTTCGTCGGCCACGGCGACGGAGGCGTGTTTCGCCTCGTCCGCCAACACCGGATCGATCAGCGGAATGTGCAGCTTGGCTCCCGCAAAGGTGGTTCCATGGTGGATGGTGCCACGCTGGAAGGGACCGGCGCCGAGCAACCAGAGGGCTTTGGTCGTGCTCTGCTCGGGCACCGCGCCCGACTGCCACACCGGCCGGCCGGTTTCCCGGTTGTAGGCAAACAAAGAAATCTTGGCCACGCCGCGCTGATCGGTTTTCTTGGCGACGGCGATCTCCGGAATCTGGCTCGGGGCGCCGGCCATGGCGCCGATGGTAGGAAGGTTCGTGGCCGGGATCCCGAACAACAGGTCGTGACGGTCCGTGCCCACGGCGCCCGCGCGAATCTCCAGGATATACTCCGCATCGTCGCGTTTGTCTTTCAGGATTGCCCCGCTGGCCAGCACGTGCTGCCGGATGGCGCTGACCAGGTAGGCGCTATCCGTGACCTGTTTGGCCGGGGTGTCGTCCACGAAAATTTTCTTGCCCGCCAAGGCCCGCAGATCGAGCCGGCTCACCGCGCGGTCGATGGAATCGGTGATCAGCAACTGTTCTGTGGCTGTGCGCGCGGTATCAGTCCACTTCGTGGTCCCGCAGCCGGGACACGTCGCCCAAAGCAGCATGAAGCCGATCGAGATCACAACGCGCATGGAACACGCCTCGATGAGCCCCCCATGCGTCCTGTCGTCGCTCCACGGCCCGGGAACCCGGGCTAGCTTGGGCGGAGCGGGTGGGGATTATAGCTCAAACGGCAATCCCGAGAAACGGGCATTTTGAGAAAACCTCTGCCCGTGCTGCACGCCAGGTCGCTCGCGAGAACTCGATCTAACTACATGCAATACAATCACTTGCATGATGTGACGGGAGCCCGGCCTCCTTTTCGGGGGTAGCCGTTCCTCGTGTTCCTCGTTCCCACGCTCTGCGTGGGAACGACCGCCGGGGACGCTCTGCGTCCTTGGTCGCTCACGCCGCAGAGCGGCGGGGCCGTGCGTTCCCACGCGGAGCGTGGGAACGAGGGTTACACCACCCCCTGTGCCGCATCGTTGCGGAGGGCTTCGCGCGCGCCTATAGTAACGCCAGTGTGGCACGACCTTGGTGTGGCTCAAGTGCCGCGTCGAAACCCAGTTAGTCCAGGAGAGACCCATGCTTCGCGCCCGCAACGCGACGACCCTGTTGGCGATTGTGGCCACTTCTTTATGGTGGGCGGCCAGCGCGTGTGCCGACGACCATCCCGATCTTGGCCCTTCGCATTCGGTGAAGCCGGAGTTGTACGCCACGGGCTTCGAGTTCGCCGAGGGGCCGGCGTTGGACCGGGAGGGGAACCTCTACGTGGTCAATTACCGGAACAACGGCACCATCGGCCGGATCGCCCCTGACGGTACTGCCAAGGTGTTCTGCGATCTCCGCGCGCTAGCGCCGGCCGGCGAGCGCAAGCCGCAGGCCAACGGACTGAAGATGGATCGTCAAGGGCGCCTGGTCGCCAGCGACGCCGGGGCGGGCCGGCTGCTGCGCATCGCGGCCGACGGCAAGAGCGTCGAGGTCCTCGCCGAGGACTACGAAGGGAAGCACTTCGACGTCATCAACGACGTGGCCCTCGATCTGGCCGGCAACATCTTCTTCACCGATCCGGGCAATTCCGACGCGAAGAAACCCACCGGGTCGGTCTACCGCTACGACGTCCAGACCCGGAAGGTCGCACGGCTCGACACCGACCTGGCCTATCCCAACGGCGTTGCTGTCACTCCCGACCAGAAACACCTCTGCGTCGACGAGAGCGCCCGGTTCCGGGTGAACATTTACGATTTGGCTCCCGACGGGACGGTCGGCAATCGCCGCGTGCTCATCGATTTTCCGCAGAAACCCGAGGGCGACGTGCGTGGCGGCGAGTTCATGCCCGACGGGATGATCTTCGATGCCCGCGGAAGGCTCTACGTGGCCATGTGGGGCGGCAGCGTGGTCAACGTCGTGGAAGTCCCCTCCGGCAAGCTCATTCGCCAGTACGACGCGGGCGGAACGCTCGCCACCAACTGCCATTTCCACGCCGGTTTTCTCTACACCACGGTGGCCTCCAAGGAGGCCGTCTTCCGGTTGAAGCTCGGGGTCCAGGGCTTCGACTACGGCGCGGGGAAGTAGAAGGATGAAGTAGAAGGATGAAGGATG
>CAYTJV010000200.1:4723-11868 GCA_964438165.1 uncultured Planctomycetaceae bacterium
ATCAGGGAGTGGAGAGGGAGGGTGGGGGATGACGGAGTAAGGATGTGGGTTGAAGGATGGGGGTTGAAGGAGGAAGTATGAAGTGAAAGCACCAGGTGCCAGCGAGTACGAGCGATTGCGGGAGGGCATCGAGTCGTTCAAGCGGCGGCTTGCGCGGCTGAACGTATCCGTATCGCTGATGGCGCTCGCCCGGATCCTGACGGTCTCGGCCGTCTTCGGCAACCTGGTGAACTACTTCAGCGGCGACGTGCTGATGTGGGGCGGCGCCACCGCCGGAGCCGCGATCCTGGGATTCGTGCTCGGTTGGTTCGCACGGCGCAGAGTGTGACGCGCGGCGGCGGTCGGCCGGCTTGCCCCGACAAGCGATTCGCCAGGGGTCTGTGACCAGTGCTCGTGGCGCGGTAAAATGCGAGAGGGGGTTCAGGGTTCTGGTAGAGGCGACGATCATGGTTTATCGAGGCCACGTGGAAAACGGCATGATCCGGTTGGAGGATGCGCCGACACTGCCCGAAGGGGTCGAGGTGGAGGTGCGCTTGCTCGCCGAAAACTCTTCCCAGGAGGGAGAAGAGGAGATTCCCAGCCTGTATGAACGATTGAAAGACGTTGTAGGCAAGGCGGAAGGACTGCCGCCGGACTTGGCCGAGAATCACGACTACTACCTGCACGGCCGGGCCAGGCAATGACGGTAGCCTTCGCCGATACGTGACTGCATTTCGTTTGTCGTCATGAAGCAGCACGGAGTCACACAAGCGTTGACCGCAGACCACCATTTCGAGCAGGCCGGGTTCACAGTGCTGTTGCGATAGTGCTTCCTCGGCGGGCGGTGCCGGTGACCGGCCTTCTGGATGACCGTGGTCCCGGCTGTGAGGGATTGAGGATTTGTGGAACGAGGCTGCTCATGTCACACTCAAGTGTCGATTGCCGTGTCGCTTGGCTGATTGCCGTGGCGATCTTTCTGGCAGAAGTTGCTGGAGGGGCGGAGGCTGCGGAAGCCACGCTGCCGGCATTGGCAAGCATCCGCCTGCGCAACCCGACGTCTTGGACGGGGCATGCGGTTGTCGAGGTTCCGGTGGGGCATTTGGCCCTGCCCGGGCAGATCGACTGGACGAAAATCCGGCTGGTGGCGGACGATGGCCGGGAAGTGCCGTTTGCGGTCCGTGAAGGGCGTCCGCATTGGAAGGCCCGCCTGATCGCGCCGGTCACAACGCCGCGGGCCGAAGATTTGCTCGTGTTCGCCGGCACCGCGCGGAGCGACGCTTGGAGCCGGATCGACCTGGTTGCCGGTCCGCGCCGCGATCGATCGGCCATGGGCGAGCAAGACGGGCGGCTCCTCGTCTCGTATCCCGACTTGCAGGTCACGATCCAGCCGGCGACGGGAATGGTCGCCCAGATCGTGGCGTTCGGGGAGCCCTTGCTCGATGGCCCGCTTGCCATGACCTTTCGGAAGACGCCCGGCGACCCGAGCGCCAAAGCGTCGGTCGGCCCGCCGCGAGTCCGTCTGGCGGCAAGCTCTTCCACCGCGGCGATGACGGAGCTTCACTTCGTGCTCGATGCGGACGATCGGCTGTCGATCGGGCTGAGCTACCGGATCCATGCCTGCGGGCTGGTGGAGATCTGGTCCGACGAGCGACCCTGGCAAGGCGCGTCGCCCTGGGTCGACCACGCCGCGGAAATCAAGCTTCCGCTGGCCGGGTCCGCGGAGCCGCTGCCGTACCTGGTCAATCGGGCCCCGTTCTATGGATTCAAGGATTACGCGGCGGCAGTGAAGCACGTCGCCGCCGTTCGTCGGCGGACTCGGGCGGGGGTGCTCGAGCTCGGCGAAGAGACGACCAACGGGCGGAGGTGGAACCGCCGACTGTACGTCATGCCGGCCGACCGGGCCGCACAGGCCGCGGCCCTGGCCGAGGTTGCCGAGAAGGGACTCGTCGTCGATATCACGCCGATGAGCACTCCTTTGCCCGATGGCGAGTTGCACATCGTACACCCTCCCGGGGCTCACGTGCCTGCCCGAGTGCTTGCGGAGGCGATCCGGAAAATGGGCCGCTCCGTTACATGCGTCACTGGCGACAAGCAATCCGCGGACGTCGCGATCCTCTTCCAACTTCTCGACCCGCGCGAGGCGCCGGCCATCGAAGGCGATGGATTCGAGATCCGGCCGCAGGCGAAGCGCGCGGGCGTGACCGTCGTCGCCTGCACGCGATTCGGGCTGATGCAGGCCGCACTCCGCATGGCAGAGCATCTGAAGGCGACGGAAAAGGGGACAGGTCCAATTTGTGCGAAGCACCCGTTGGGCCGTTCCGGCAAATTGGACCTGTCCCCTTTTCCGTCGCGATTGCCGCTGATTGCCAGCAGCCCGGCCGCGGCGCTGCGAGGGGCGGGGTTTGGCGGGGGCGACTTCGAGGTCGATTTTCCCCACGGCTCCGATGCCGAGTGGCAAGAAGCTCTCGACCAGCTCGTCGCCAGCGGGATGAACGTCATGGCCGACCTGGGGATGTGGAGCAACTGGAAGATGCCGGTCTCGTTCCGAGCCATGCCCGAGTTGCGATCCACTTCCCCCGACGCCTACGACGAGGTGAGCGGCGCGAAACTGGCCGTGCTGGACGCCCACCGCGAGCACGGCCTGAAGCTCTTGCGGTTTCTTCACGATCGCGGGGTGAAGGTCTGGCTTTGGCTTCCGGTGGGCTGCGTGCCGACCACGTATGCCGAGAAGCACCCCGAGGCCATGGCCCCCGCCCCTGCGCGCTGCCCCTGCTTCACCCATCCGCTCTACGAGCGTTTCCTTCAGGCGTTCCTCAAGGAGATCCTGGAGACGTACCCGATCGACGGCATCGTGATGATCCGCGACGACAACGGCGGCCTCTGCCCCTGCGAGCGCTGCAAGGCCCACGTGGCCGCCTCGCGCACGCGCAGCGCGGCCTGGGAGCAGTATCTGATCCTTTATCGTTGGCTGCGGGGGGCGAAATTCCCGGGCGACATTGCCGTGTATCCGTACTTCGATCTCTACGAGCCGCGCCTGGACCCGCTCTTGCCCGAGGATCTGTTGATCGTCGGCCACGGCAGCGGCGCCGCGATGCTCGCCCGCAGCTACGCCACGCTCGCTCCCATGGGCGATACGTGGTTGGACAACCTCTTCGCAAGCTTTCGCGTGCCGACGGCGGCGCGGATGCGGCGGCTGGTGGCCGATCGCAACAGCTTTTGGCTGGGCGGCGCGCTTTGCGGCAGCGAGTTGCCTTGGCAGGCGATCGGCCGTTTCGGCTGGGAACCCACGGCCACGGTGAACTCGTTGCGATACCAGTGGGCAGCCGGGCAATTCGGCCTGGACCGGGCCCTCGCCTTCGTGGAACTGACCGATGCCTACGAGCGGCTGTGGGAGATCAACGACCTGCCCCTGCTCCCTCACGAATGGGTGAAGCTGAGTGCGGACAAGAGGCGCGACGTGGGTGCCCAAGGACGGGCCGATCTGGATCGGTTCCGAAGGCAGTTGACATCGCTGCGCACGGCCGTGGCGGCCCCTCGCCACGACTGCTGGTTTCGCCACTTGGGCCTTTTCGCGACCTACTTCGAGTACCATCTGCGTCGCCTGGAGGTTTTCTCGCAAATGTCGGACCTGGTGGTCAAGAACAAGCAGGCCGCCCAGAAGCCGGAAGGGCTCCCCGAAGCGATTCGCCGGCAACTCCTGGCCATGCACCGCGAGGTGTACGACTTGGCGCAGGCCTACGACCGGGAGGCGGCCACGGTGCCCGGCAAGATGCTCGCCCGGACGCGTGCCCTCCAGCTCACCCTTCCCTTCAAGGAGTTCGTGGCAGGATACGACCCGTCACTCGATGGGCTGCTGGAGATCAAGCAGTTCGCCGGCTCGATGACCGTTTCAGCCGCGGACTTCTCCGCGGGCCGTCCGTTCGTCCTTCGCGTCGAGCTAAAGAACACGGGAGTCTGCCCGTGGATCGCCGGCGTGGGGCATCGGCTGGAAGTCCGCGGCGACACGCAGCGAATGGGTCTGCCGGCGCAATGGGACTACGACGATCCTCCCATGGCGTTCGGCGACCGCCGCACGATCGAGCTGCGCGGCGTGGCGCCCAAGGAGCCGGGCGAGGCCAAGCTTCATCTTTCGTTGTTTGCCCCGTTCCGGAATGCTTACGCGATGATGCAGCAGGACGTCACCGTCCGGTGGAAGTGACCAGCGAGCGACAGAATCGTGCGAATCATGATTCGCTATGGTTGCTCCTTTCTGCAAGGTGAGGCCCACCATACTACCCGCAGACCTGTAGGCCGATGAATAGGTCCGGCTCTCCGGCCCGGGACTTTCTACACGCACTCTCGCGATCCGTAACGCGCTCGGCCTTTGGCACGCGGCGACGGCGTGCGCCGAAGTGCTTGCCCGCTTGGGACTTCGCTTCGAGGCTCTCTCTGCGAGCCGATTTGACGCGGTCCGCGGGAAGCGGGCCCGATGCACCGTAAGTTGTTTCCACCGCGTGAGTTGCCGCATTGTTCGTCACTGTTTCTGGTCAGACGTGAAAGAAGTCGGCTTGGCAGCCGTAAGACTCCGGACATCATCGAACCTTCAACTTCGCAGGACTGGTGCGCCATCCGCGGACTTCGTAGCCTTGCAGGTGGAGGCCCAGCAGGCGGAGGCGGCGGTCCAGCAGGCTTTTATGGGCACGGAGCGACGCGACGATCTCGCGCCGTTGGCGCTGGTAGTCGCGGCGGTGCTGCCACGGGCCCTGCACGGCGGCCAGCGCCTGGCGAACCTGCTCGAGCAGCGGTCCGTCGCGGCCGAGGTAAATCGAGCGCACGCGTCGGCCGTCCCGATAGCAGAGCCGATAGTACGGCCCCATACGCAGATGCCCGCGTCGGCGCCAGCCCGGGACCACCGTCCCCTGTCGGGAGAACATCGCCGGGTTTGCCCGAATCAAGGCCAAGGCCGGGTGCGTGAGTTGGCGCTCAACCTGTTGTTTTTCCAATTGCGGGCTCCTCTGTTGCGCAACTTAGTTCGGGGGGTGAACAGAGTTCTGGCCCCACGGTCGGGTTCGCGCTTGCCGGCTGTTCGGAAACGGGGGCAGGGTACGCCAGCAAAGCTGTCGATTCTCGATCTTCCACAAACCGCGGGCCAATGAACCGCATGACGCGCGCCTCGGTTGTGTCCCGGTTGCCCCCGTTGTCCTGGTTGTCCTGGTTCCCAAGCTCCGCTTGGGAACCCACCTCCGCGAAGCTCTGCTTCGCGCGTGGGGAAGCAGAGCTTCCGGAAAATGCGTTCCGAAGCGGAGCTTCGGAACGAGGAGTTGGGGAATGGGGAAGCAGCGCGTCAGGGGCGGGCAGCGCGGGCGCGGCCTCCGGCGGGCCCGTCACCTGCTGTTCGCGCTGGATCGTCGCGCGCACCATGCGGAGTTTCAGCAGCAATTCGGCCGTGCTGTTTTTGGCGGCCACCAGGTGCAGGTGCCGGCCAACCGACTCTTCGGCGTTCTTGAGGATCGCATCGATCTCGTCGCGATTTCCGACAACCTCCGACATGGCCGTCTGGTCGCAGATTTCCAGCCACATCAGGTGGACCAGCGTAATTCCGGCCGATCGCTCCAATTCATCCCGGGCCTCCAGCACCAATCGCCGGTAGGCGGGCTCGAGGACCTCGCCGGCCGCGCGCTTCACGCCTTCGGACAGCCGGTCCCAGAACGGCCCCCTGGGCAGCCAATACGGCGCCCCCGCCGGCCGCGCCACGCCGGGCTTCTTCCCCTTCCCCACGGCTCGCCCCACGTCGTCCCGCCGCCCTTTGCGCAGGGATGGTCCCAGTCTGCCTGTCAATTCCGATCGCGCGTCTTCGCTGCGCATGTCTCGTGACCTTGGTGTAAGTGAACATAGTTTCACTATTCCATCTTACCGAACGCCGTGGCCCGATTTCCAGTAGAAATCCGCGCCACTGCGCGCCGCCGCACCAGTCTTGTGTGCCGACCAACATCCGCTAGAATGGTGGTCGTTGGCCCGCGCGGCAGAAGACCAGGAAGATCCTGGAACTCGGCGTCCTACTGGTCCCGAGCCCGTGGGGTCAGATCCGGTTTTTCGGATTTGAAAGACCGGGTTTGACCCCAGGGACCCCGGTAATTTATCTTTTAAGGTCGTCGGGTAGAAGAGCAGTGCGCGCGACCTTAGGCGAAGGGTTTCCGACCCGCACTCTTTCGATCGGTGCGGCGGGTTCCCAGTTTCCCCATAGCCCACGTTTCTGCTCAGCCCCCTTCTCATCCCGGACGGTCGGGTTTCCCGAGTCCGGTTGGCGGCAGTAGCTATTTCCCCAAGGAACCTTCCCATTCCGTCCGAGGCTTAAGCACTCGCCTGCATCCACCCCTTGACGGCACGGTTATATCCTCGGCTCGACATCCAGGGAGGTTACACTCGTATCCGGCTCGATGTCCGGCAGTGGTGCCTTTTCGATGCCCGCTACTCACCGAGAGCCTCTTTGCCCGGGAGAGGGCGTTACCGTCTCCCGGAACAGCGTCTCAGCGCTGTTTCAGCCGGCGTTACCCGGCCTTCATCGCTCCTACTGGCTCATGCGCCAGACCAAAATCCTCCTGCCGACTTCGGTCTCCCTATTTCGACAGGTCTTGGCAGGTTGCTACGAGCCCCTGCTGGAGGATGGCCCTTCCCGACGTTATCTCTGCGATCCTTGCCTGGGCGCCTGGGTCCGTACCCCGCCACGACCGAGCGGTGCTGGTGTCCGTTTCTTCCCGCTGGGCATCGGCCTCCCCTTAGGGTCAAGAGGATCGGCTCGTGAAAGATCCCGCAACGCAGCTTTTCGCGGGGGAATCTTTCGAGGCTGCAACCATTCCGTCATGTTCAGGCTCCCATGCTTGCTTGGCCCTCCGACTGCTCAGACCGTCAGGGCTCGATGTCCCTTCGGCCTCCGGGCCTTATACACCGGGCAGTACCCGTGCCCTTACGGGTCACGGGCTCCGGCATCGCTACGTGTCCGAATCCGGACAATTGACACGGCAGGACTTGTGAGGGCAATTGCCCTCCCGCACCTGCTGGATCGCAGCCTTGTCGGCTGCTCCTGGCCCCAAATTGCCCCCCCGATCGCCGCCCTGAGACAATAGCTAATGACTAACTCTACAGCAAGACTTCCGCGTAGATGCCACAAGATGTTGTGCCGACCGACT
>CAYTJV010000201.1:0-1590 GCA_964438165.1 uncultured Planctomycetaceae bacterium
TCTGCGGCCGTGGGGTCGCCTTGTTCGATGGAGCTGAGGATTTGCGTGACGCCGTGCATGAGAAGAATAATCCGGGCTAGGCCGGGGGCTTTTCGGGTTTCTCCGCGGCCACTTCGACCGGCCGCCCGGCAGGCGCCGTCGCTCTGGCCGGGAGAACCAGCGCGTTGGCCACCAGGTTGACCAGTTGCGCGACCTGCATATCCAGCTTGTAATAGCGGATCAAGTCGGTCAGGCCATCGACGCAGTTGTGGCAGGAGGTGACGACCACCTTGGCCCCCGTGGCCTTGAGCTGGTTGGCCTTGATGATCCCCGATTTCAACCGCCACGGCGTGTACTCCGACATGCTCATGGCCCCGCCGCCTCCGGTGCAGCAGAAGTTCTCGGCGCGGTTCGGGTACATCTCGCGGAAATCGCTCGCCACGAGGCCCAGCAGCTCGCGGGGCTCCTCGAACATGCCGCAGCTCCGGGCGTTGTTGCACGAGTCGTGGTAGGTCACCGGCGTGGCGTTGCGGGTCTTATCGACCCGGATCCGGCCCTCCTTGACGTACCGCAGCATGGTCAGGACCGAGCTTTCCATCTGGAAGGGGACGTCGAACTTGGCCCAGTTGGGCCCCTCGCAGCGGGTCGATCGATAGCCGTGGCCGCACTCCGATATCACGAGCCTCTTGCCGCGGAGCTCGATGACCTTCTCGTACAGCCGCCGCGCCACGGCGCCGCCCAGGTCGTCGTCGCCGGAGAAAAGCCCGAAATTGGTCATGTCCCAGCACTCGCTGGGCATCGTCCAGCTCTCGCCGGCGAGGTGGAAGATCTTGGCGGCGTCGGCGATGGTGCGCGGGTCGTACTTGACCTCCCGGGGGTTGATCGAGTAGACGATCTCGCAGTCCGGCTTGTCGACGGGAATCGTCACCGCGGGGTCGTCCAGCTCGGACTGTAATTCTTCGCTCATCCAGGAGAGCGTATCGAGGTAATCCTCCTTGAGCACGCCCATCTGGTTGCCGATCTCCCACTGGTCCTTGCTGGCGACCGCCACGCCCTCGGGCATGATCCCCACCGAGACCAAGAGTCCGCGCGCCATGCGGTTGAAGCTGGCCAGATCGACGCCCATCGGGCAGTTGAGCGAGCAGCGGCGACAGTTGGTACACTTGCCGAAGACGACGTCTTTGAGCGCTTCCAGCTCCTCGTCGGTGAAGACGCTGCCCGCCTTGACCCACCAAGGGAAGACCCGGCCGGTCCAATCGTAATGCCGCTTGAACAGCCTGCGGATCCGGTCGGCCTTGTAGGCGGGCGCATAGGTCGGATCGCCGGGATTGGCCAGCACGTAGTGGCAGGAGTCGGTACACATGCCGCAATGCACGCAGCCCACCAGCGAGCCGGCAATCTGCCGGCTGAGCTTCTGCCCCAGCCGCTCGATGACCTTCTGGGCCTTGAAGGACCTGCTACCGTCCACGCTCATCAATTCCCTCCGCTTTCGCCCGATTGTTGTGGGACGGATTGCCAATCCGTCCTACGGTGAAACGCACATGTTGTTGAATACGACTTCCTTTGCGACTTTGCGCCGGGTCTTCGGGCGGCAGGCGTGTCAGGCTTCGA
>CAYTJV010000201.1:1600-11838 GCA_964438165.1 uncultured Planctomycetaceae bacterium
TTCCCACGAAACGGCTCAAAGGCGCGAAGGACATAATGTTCTCCTACGGCGCTTTGGGGGGGGGCCGGATCGGGTAAACTCCGCGGTAGCCCATGGTCTTTCCGAAGTAGTACCGCGTGAACGGATAGTACAAGTAGTGGGAGATCTGGCTGAACGGCACGTAGACCAGGAAAAACGCCGTCAGCAGGAAGAACGTCAGGAGGAATCCCTCCCCGCGAGTCGTGTCGTTGGGGGCTGCCAGGACCGCCGAGAACAGCCAGACGGTCAGCAGGGCCAAGGAAAAGTAGTCGTCCGGCGAGCTGATCGCCCGCATGTAAGGGCTGGCCACCCGCCGTGCCATGCGGATCACTCCCACCACGCACGCCGCGCCCGTGATCCCTTGAAAAGCCAGGACCACCCATCCGCTGGCCAACAACCCCGGACCGTAGGGGATGACGAACGAAAGGAGGATCGCTGCCGCAACGCCCAGATGGAAGACGACGAACTGGAGGTACAAGAGGAGATTCTTCCGCGTGCTCTCCATGGCCCAGGGCATGGCGATGATCGCCCAAGAGTAGAGGACGCCCTTGGCCGGCGTCGTATCGGGCGCGCCGGTGTGCCCCTGGCGTTCGCGGCCCGGCTTGAATCGCAGAAACCACGCGATGCGGGCCAGGTACACCAGCGCCATGAACACCAGCGCCGCCTCTTGAAGCCCGTGTTCGGAGAAATGGAGGAATTCGCTCATAGGGAACCTCTTATCCTTCCCGCTGCTTTCGCGACGCAAGCTGTGCCTCGAACGGGGCGAATTCCCGCCTGTCCATGGCGCAAATCACGACCTCGTCGATTATCGTTTCGCCGCGCAAGTAGTCTTCAATCGCCTCAACCATGACCCGGGCGCAAAGGTCCAACGGCACCGCGTAGAAGCCTGCGCCCATGGCGGGGAGGGCGATACGCTTGACGCCCTTCTCCTCGGCCGCCTTCAGGGCACTCAAGACAGTCATGCGCAGCTTGGCCTCGGTGTCGGGCTCGTTGAACCTCGGGCCGACGGCGTGAACGATCCAGGCGGCTTTCAGTTTTCCGGCCCCGGTCGCCACGGACTGCCCGGTCTGGAGCGGGCCGAGCCGGCTCAGCTCCTTTTGGACGACGAGTCCCCCCCGCTGCGAGATCGCGGTTCCAAACCCGCTGCCCAACGCCAGGTCGGGCCGGGCGTACATCACGAAGGCGTCCACCTCCAGGTCCGTGATGTCGCCCCGCATCAGCCGCACCCTGCTGTTGCCGATCCGCACTTGTTCAGAGACAACTTCCGGCATCATCAACTGCCCTCGCTCAAGATCTTGCACTTCGATTTGATCCGTGGGCTCGCACGCGACGACTTGAACGCGACGGCCGCCCGAACCAGCGACGGGGCCCAACTCTCGGTCCCCAGCGCGTGCAGGTGCGTGTACGAAGCCAGGACGTTGCGGTAACACAGGCCGTCCCGTTGGCCGTCGAACCCGTATCCCCGGCACACCCGGAACGCGAACGTGAGATCCTTCGCCGCCGACGGCTGCATATAGGTATAGTGGAACTCGTGCCCTCGCAGGGAGTCCCCGACGGAAAAAAACGGGTTGCCGTGGACCGTTTCCAGCACCGCGTACCCGTGCCCCTGCGGTTTGGCGGCGAAGGCGAATCCCACGGGCAGGACGGCCGCCATAGGATACCGCTTCTCGTCGATCACCAGTTCCTTGCCCAAGAAGACCGCACCGCCGCACTCGGCATAAACCGGCAGCCCGGCCTCGACCGACCGCCGCAACGATTCGAGAAACGGCTGGTTTTCCGCCAAGACCGAAGCCGCCGTTTCGGGAAAACCGCCGCCGATGTAGAGGGCGTCGACTTCCGGCAGTTCCGCGTCGCACAAGGGAGAGACCTCGATCAGACGCGCGCCCTCGCGGGCCAATGCCTCGAGGTTCTCCGGATAATAGAACTGGAAGGCCGCGTCGCGGAGAATGCCGATGCGGACTCGCTGCGGCTTTGAACGGCCTTGAGCGGCTGAATCCTGGCAGCGGAAAAAGGGGACAGTCCCCATTTTCCGTAACGGCCCGGAGGGTGCTTCGCACAAATGGGGACTGTCCCCTTTTTCCGCGGGAGGCTCGAGCGCTGGGGCTTGGCGAGCCAGAGTCGCAAGGGCATTCAGATCCAAATACTGTTCTGCGATTTCGGCAGCCTGCTGGATCGCGCCGGCGACTTGATGGTGCTCCTGGGGCGGAATGAGTCCCAGGTGCCGCTCCGGGAAAGGCCCCTGCGCAAGCCGCGGAATCGCACCCAGGACCGGCAGGCCGCAGATCTCCGCGATGGCCTCGCGGAGCACCAACTCGTGGCGCGGGCCGGCGGTTTGATTGAGAATCACCCCCTGAAGAGCGACCTGCGGGTCGAGCCGCTGGCAGCCCAAGACGGAGGCGGCCACGGTGCGCGTACACTTGACGCACTCGACGACGAGAACGACCGGGCATTGGAGCAGTTTCGCCAACTCGGCCGTGCTGCAAGTCCCCCGGGCGTCCATGCCGTCAAACAGCCCGCGGTTGCCCTCGATGACCGCCACGTCCGCGGGATCGGCCGACGCGACAAACGAGCGGACAATCGTCTGCGGCGACATCAGAAACAGGTCGAGGTTTCGGCAGGGTCTCTCGGCGGCCATCGACAGCCAAGCCGCGTCGATGTAGTCCGGCCCCTTTTTGAAAGGGGCCACGCGGCGGCCTTGCCTGCGCCAAGCCGCCGCGATTGCCACGGAAGCGAGCGTCTTGCCCCCGCCTCCGCGCAATCCGGCGATAAGAATTCGAGGGATCTTCATGGGATCACAGAAAGAAAGCGGCGACGAGTCGCCGCACTCCAAAGACATGGGATTAGATCATCTCGATGAAACCGCAGGGGCATTCTTCCGCACATTTCTTGCAGCCCGTGCAGTTTTCAAGTTTGAAACGGTACAGCACGCCCTTCTCCAAGGGCTTGCAGATGGCCTGATCCTGGCAGAACAACCAGCATTTTTCGCAGTCGAAGCAGTAGCCGCAGCTCATGCAGCGCCGCGACTCCTCGATCGTTGACTCCAGCGGCCCTTTCTTTTCGTAATGATCGAGGCGCATGCGGTCGGAGTGGATCACCTTCAAGGGGGCCTTTGCGGCAGTGATACCGAGGAACTTGCGGTCGATCGCTTCGGCCGCGCGGCGGCCATGGCCGATGGCCGCGGCGACCAGGTTCCGTTGCGTCACGCCGATCGCACCGGCGGGGATCTCAGACTCCGAATCTTCAACGCCCGAACGAGTTCCCTGCTGGACGCCAAGGTCTACGTGGACGGCGTCGTGGGACTGCCGCAGCTCGTCCAGGCTTGCGTTTTCGCCCCTTTTGTCGCCGCAGCGGAGCTCCACGCCCAGGTCGAGGATTCTCTGGATTTCGGCGTCGAGCACCGATTCGGGGAGCTGGTCACGGGGGATGCCCCAGCGGAGCATACCCCCGGACTTTTGCAGTGTCTCAAAAACGGTCACGCCGTAGCCCCGCCGGGCCAACTGGTAGGCGCAGGACAGACCGCTGGGGCCGGCGCCGACCACGGCGATCTTCTGGGGCCTCTTTTCATCAACGAGGCGACGCAGCCGGAGGCCTTTTTCGATGCCGAAATCGCCGATCGCCCGCTCGATCCGGTTGACATGGACCGCGCCGTCCAAGTCCTTTCGGTTGCACTGCGACTCACACAGCCCCGGGCAAACGCGGCCGCAGACCGCGGGGAAGGGGCTGGTGTCGGTATAAGCGTGCCAGGCCTCCTCGAACGCCCGCTGGAGCGGCTTGCCCAACCGCTCCGCCTGGGCGATCAGGGTCACGAACCGGCGAACGCGGTTGCCGCTGGGGCAGGCCACGACGCAGGGGGGCGTTTTCTCCACGTGCTTGGGCCGCAGCGGCGATTGCTCCCGCGATCGGGAGGTGCCGGCAAACGTGCCCGACCCAAAACGCTTCTTGACGACTTTCTTGATGGCCATGACTCACCTGATCAACCTACTCAAACTGTAAACGTCACCACCGACCTCGCGTCGGTGGGACGATGATTGGTAGCTACAAACGACGCCTCAACGGATCAACGTCACCACCGACCTCGCGTCGGTGGGGCGATGATTGGCAGCTACGGCACCTGCGCCAACGTGTCGAGCGTAGCTGTCAATCATCGCTCCGCCGGGGTGAACCCGGCGGTGGCGTTCTCCTTTTCGGCAATCTGGTGGTTAGCTGTCAATCATCGCCCCGCCGGGATAAACCCGGCGGTGGCGCTTACTTTGTAAACGTATTACGGTGCCTGGCCGCCTTCCGGGGCGTCTTCCCGGTAAGGCAGCTCAATGAAACTGGCGCCAAAATAGGTATAGACGCACCTTCCGGAATCCATGAGGGTGCGGATGGCGGCCTTGCACAACGGCTTGTCGCACTCGGCTTCGCCGAATTTCTCGATCATGGCCTTGGTGAGATCGCCGGCCTTGAACTTCTTCCTGCCCTGGTACTCATTGACCATGGCGTACATCGCGTCCGCGACTGCTTCGGGGGTGAGAGCCATCGGGCACCTCCTTCTACCCTTGCCTGAGTTGCGCGGACCGCTTGTAGGTCAGGCCCGCGTGCCGGAAATCGTCGATATGTTGCTTGGTGAATTCGATGCCCGTCAGCTTGAAGAAGCGGGGCCAGCCGATGCGCTCGATGAACTCGCCCATCCGCTCGTACTTGCGGGCCCCCTTGGCCCAGACCTCCACGATGTTGCGCACCGTCTGGACCACCTCGGGCCAGCGCGGCGGATTGTTGGGCAAGAAAGGGACGGCGAGCTTGGAGAACATCGGCTCGTGGCGGGCGTTGGAGACCTTCCCGCCGACCCAAATCGAAATCCCGTCGTTGAGCGGATCGGCCATCGACATCGCCGGGCAGACCGAGAAGCAGTTGCCGCAGAACATGCACCGCTCCTCGATTACCTCCAGCGAGACCTTGCCGTCGACCGTGGCCGGACGGATGGCGGCCGTGGGGCAGGAGGCCACCACGCTGGGGATCTGGCAGGTCTTGTTCAGGTTCTCGTGCTGGATCTTCGGCGGCCGCCGGTGGATGCCCAGGATCGCAATGTCCGAGCAGTGTACGGCCCCGCACATGTTCAGACAGCACGCCATGGCGATCCGCAGCTTGCCCGGCAGCTTCATCTCGGTGAAGTACTCGTAGAGGTCGTCCATCACCGCCTTGACGATGGCGGAGGCGTCGCTGGCCGCCGAGTGGCAGTGGATCCAGCCTTGCGTGTGGACGATGTTCGAGATCGAATTGGCGATGCCCCCGACCGGGTATCCTAACGCCCTGACTTCGTTCACCAGCGGCTCGATCTTCGCCGGGTCCGTGAGCAGGAACTCCACGTTATGGCGGCTGGTGAAGCGGAGGTAGCCGCCGCAGTACTTGTCGGCCAGGTCGGCAAACTGCCGCAGGCGATGGATGCTCAAGAGCCGCGGCGAGCCGACTCGCACCGTGAAGAGCTTGTCGCCGGATTCCGCGACGTGGACCATCACGCCGGGCTGGAGCACCTCGTGGTACTTCCACTTACCGTAATTCTTCTTGATGATCGGGGGCAGAAACCGTTCGTAGTGCGGGGGCCCGATGTCCGTCCGCCGCGGCGCTGCTGTTGCCATCGGTGATAATCCTTTGCCTGAATGCGTTATGTTTTCTGGCGTGAATCCCGTAGGACGGCCTTTCCAGGCCGTCTTGGACGGCCTGGAAAGGCCGTCCTACTCCGCCTCTTCCTCAAAGTACTCTTCGTAGAAGATGAAGGGGTTCTCGCGCGGATGGGCGACCATTTCCGGCAGGGGGGCCATCTCGATGGCTTCGAGAAAGTTTCCCAGGCCAACGCGCTGGATGAGCTCGCCGACGCGCTCCCGGTTCTTGCCGTGCTCGCCCCAAAACTCCCAGATCCGCTCCACGAGACTCTTGAGCTCCTGGTAAGGCGGCTGGAGCTTCATGAAGGGCACGAGCACCGAGGAGAGCAGGGCCCCTTCGAGGATCGGCGCTTTGGCGCCCAGGAGGATCGTCGCTCCGCGATCTTTGCCGGGCTGCAGGGCTTTGGGCATCGCGTTGATGCAGTGCATGCACCTGACGCAATTGGAATTGTCGATCGCCAGTGTTTTTCCGTCCCAGTCCATGCAATCCGTGGGGCAGTTGCGGCACACATCCCGTTGGATGTCCAGCCCGCCGTCGGCGTAGGCATTGACCTCGGCCTGGTCGACTTGGATGTCGTCCCGCCAGGTGCCGATGACCGACAGATCGGCCCGGGCGATCGAGGCCACGCAGTCGTTAGGGCAGCCGGCGCACTTGATCTTGAACTTGGAAGGAAAGGCCGGCCGATGGAGCTCGTCCTGGAATTGCAGGGTCAGGTCGTAGGTCAGATTGAGCGTATCGTAGCAGGTCCATTCGCAACGGGCCGGCCCCACGCAGCAACTGGGCGTGCGCATGTCCGAGCCGGAGCCGCCCAGATCGAAATCGTTGTCCGTCAGCTCCTTGAAGATCGGCTCCAGCTCGCTGGTGACCGTGCCCAAGAGCACGATGTCGCCGGTCGAGCCGTGCATGTTGGTCAGACCGGAGCCGTGCCGCTCCCAGATGTCGCAGAGCGTGCGGAGGGCGTCGGAGGTGTAGAACCACGCACTAGGCTGGTTGACGCGGCAGGTATGGAAGTGGGCCACGTTGGGGAATTCTTCCGAGAGGAAGGAGTAGCGGCCGATCACGCCTCCGCCGTACCCCTTCACGCCCACGACGCCCCCGTGCTTCCAATACACCCGCTTGTCGCGGTACGACTTCTCGATCTGCCCCAAGAGGTCCTGGCACATCTTCTTCTCGACCGCCATGGACTTGATTTCCGTGACAAAGCTGGGCCACGGGCCTTTTTCGAGCTCGTCCAAGAGCGGGGTCTTGCTGCCGTTGGATTCTGCCACCGTATCCTCCTATCGGTTCGAATTCATCATGCTGTTTCCAACTGTTCTCTCACGCCGACCACGATCTTGCACAACACGCTCAGAACGAAGAATCCCAAGCCGTACACGCCCAGTGTAATCAGGATCTCCGGCGCGGTCGGCCGGTATTCGGTGACCTTGCCCAGCGGCGAGGGCACGAACCCAGCCACCACCATCCCCAGCCCCTTCTCGATCCAGATGGCGGCGATCACCGCCGCGCAGAGGCCGGCCAGAAGGCTCTCCTGCCTGCGGACGCCGGGCAGCATCAGCAACACCACGCAGCCCACGGTCAGGATCTCGCAAACCCACATCCAGCCGACCAGCCCGCTCTTGCCGTCCAAGCCGACGAAAAGATACTCCAGCGCGTGGCGGTGGTGCGGCATGCCGCTATAAAGACCCGTAAACAACTCCACGAGCACAAAGAAAAGATTGATCACCATGGCGTAGGCGACGATCACGGCCAGCTTTTGGATCGCATCCTTGCCGGCCTCGAACCGGGTGGTCTTACGCAGGACCAGGGCCAGCAGGATCAGCAGGGCGGGACCCGAGGCGAACGCCGACGCCAGGAAGCGGGGCGCCAGGATGGGCGTCATCCAGAACGGCCGGGCGGCCAGGCCCGAGTACAGGAACGCCGTCACCGTGTGGATGCTCACCGCCCAGGGAATCGACAGGTAGACCAGCGGCTTGACCCACGCCGGCGGCGGGACTCCTTGACGCTCGGCTTCGAGGCTTACCCCGCCGATCACCAGGTTCAGCAGCAGGTAGCCCACCAACACGATCATGTCCCAAAACATCACCGAATGGGGCGAGGGGTGGAGCACCATGTTCAGCACCCGGCGTGGCTGGCCAAGGTCCACGAAGATGAACGCCATGCACATCACGACCGCCGAGACGGCGAGGAACTCGCCCAAGATCACCATCGGGCGGAAGGCTTTGTAGTCGTGCAGGTAGTAGGGGATCACGACCATCACCGCCGAGGCGGCCACCCCGACCAGGAAGGTGAACTGGGCAATGTACAGGCCCCAGGTAACGTCGCGGCTCATCCCGGTGATCGAAAGGCCCTCCTCGAACTGCCGCGCGTACGCCGCCAGCCCTGCCAGCATGACCACGGCCCAGAATCCGAGCAGCATCCAGTATCGAGCGCTTCCTTGGAATGCTTTCTCGATCATGGCGACCTCACACAATGTAGAAAACGTTAGGACCGGTGCCCAAGCTCAGCCTCCGGCAAATCGTCACCTTCTGGCGCAAGAGCTGGCTCACGTCCGAATTGGGGTCCGAGAGGTCCCCGAACACCAGCGCCCCTTCCCCGCCGGGGACTTCTTTGACGGCCGCGACGCACGCCGGTTCTAGGCCCTCCCGGAGCCGTTCCTCGCAGAAGTTGCACTTCTCCACCACCCCCTTGGTGCGCGTGGGATATGAGGAAGGGGCGGGCCCTTGAAGGTAAGGACGCGGGTCTCTCCAGTTGAAGCTCCGGGCGCCGTACGGGCAAGCAGCGATGCAGTATCGGCAGCCGATGCAGCGGTGCATGTCCATCATCACGATGCCGTCTTGTTGGCGTTTCCAGGTGGCCTCGGTGGGGCACACCTTGACGCACGCGGGATGGGTGCAGTGGTTGCACAGCACCAGGACCGGCTTGCCCTTCAGCGAGTCGGCCAGGTACGGGTGGGCCTCGTCGGGGAAGGCCGCCTCGTAGCTCTCGCTCCAGATCCATTTGATCTCTTCTTTGGAAGAGGGGATGCGGGGCACGTTGTGCTCGCGGTGGCAGGCCTCCTCGCATGCCGAGCGGACTTCGTCGCGGAGGCATTTCTGGACGTCGATTACCAGGCCGCACTGCATGGGCGTAGCCGCAGCCGCCTCAAGGCCGCCGTGAATGGCGCTGCAGGCAGCCCCAAGCAAGGGAAGACCGCACCCCGCCCCCGCCGCGGCATAACCGACTCTTTTCAAGAAACTGCGCCGGCTCTCGTCCATCGCTCTATACTACACGCGGCTGGGATTGCTCGTTCGTAGTACCGCCTTCAGGCGGCATTTCCTCGCGGATCACCGGCTAAAGCCGGAACTACGAACTTGTGTCACTCCATACCGCCTGGAGTTTAACGTCCTTTCAGTTCCACGTGATGGCAATCCCAACAACTTATTCCCGAGCACACGTTCGCATACTCGTGACACTTGTCGCAAAACGTCGCCCGGTTGGTGTGACAACCCATACAGGTTTTCGTGAGACTCTTCTCGTGCTTCGTACCGTAAGCCCTGGAGACGTACGGTGTTTGGTCGCCCTCGCGGACCACCGCGTCGCGCCACTGGTCGAGCAGCTCCATGTGATGCGCCCTGATGTACTCGCGGTCTTCCACGCACCTCGTGGCGCCATTGGGCATCTCCAATTCGGGCGGCAAGCCGAGACGCCCCGCGGCCCGCGTGTACCAGAACGGAAACGTCAGCAGCACCAGCCCGACGACCAACCCGACGGTGATTATCGGCTTGTCATTCATCGTTGGCGCCTCACTCCTTCTGGGCGTTCTCCGGCAAACTTCCGAAGTCTTGGAGACTTCGGAAGTTTTGGGAGTACTCGGCCGCTTCTGGAATCGGCTCCAAGCGGAGATTGTGCGTTCGCTTCTTTTCGCTCTTGAAGATCATGGCATTGGCCAGCAACTCGGTAATGCCGGTCACCTGCACGCCGGGCGCCCAGTAATCGCAGACGGTGGTCAGCGTCGCCCGGTCGATGGCGCACATGGCGGCGAGCTGATTCACCCCGTATTTTTCCTGCACGTGCCGGACGGCGTTGCCCCGGGGGAGCCCACCGCGCAGTCGCATTTCCATGTTCTCGTCGGTTCCCAGTCCCGCCCCGCCCCCGCAGCAGAAGGTCTGCTCGCGAATCGTGTTCTCCGGCATCTCGAAGAAGTGGTTGCAGGCGCTCTTGATCACGTACCGCGGCTCCTCGAACATGCCCATCGCCCGGGCCGGGTTGCAGGAGTCGTGGAACGTGACCCGGAGGTGGTCGTTCCGGCTGGGGTCGAGATTCAGCTTGCCGTGCCGTATCAGGTCGGCAAGGAACTCCATGATGTGAACCACCTTCGTGGATTTGGCGTTCTCGAACACGGTGCCGGTGAAGGGGGACTTGGGCACTTCGAGGAAGTCGGCCGGGCCGTTGACGGTGTCCATGTACTGGTGCAGCACCCGCCACATGTGGCCGCACTCGCCGCCGAGGATCCACTTGACGCCCAATCGCCTGGCCTCGGCGTAGATCTTGGCGTTGAGCCGCTTGATCATCTCGTGGGAGGTGAACAGGCCGAAGTT
>CAYTJV010000202.1:0-11813 GCA_964438165.1 uncultured Planctomycetaceae bacterium
GACCCCGGTAGAAGTCCTGCTGCACGGCGGTCGCGAGCCGTGGTCGGGACAGGTCTCGGCGGTCGCACCCGATGGCGATGGAGTGCCGTGCCGTTTTGCCGCCCCGGCCGACCAGCTTTGCCGCGTCAGTGCGGGCGAACCCAAGTCCGTGGAGATCTACGCCAGATTCGGGCGCACCGAGCCCGCCTTGACGGTCCAACTCCGCCGGTCGGGAAGCGACGTTATCCAGGCCGAGCGCGTTTTCAAGGCCGGCGCTTCGGATGCGCAGAGTGTGTTTCGCCGGGCCCTTCGCTCCACGGAGGGCCTCGTCGTAGTGGTGGGAGCGGAAGCGGCCTGGGTGGACAAGACCCTGGCGAGGCTGCGTCAGCTTGCGGGAGGACGCACGGTGCCGGCTCGCGTGGCCGACGCCGCACAGCTCCCGGCGCGGTGGGATGGCTACGAAGGGGCCGACGTCGTCATTCTGGCCACCAGCGATCCGAAAACCTACGCCGGACTCCGGCCCGACAGTTCCCAGATCCTCGCCTTAGAGCAGTGGGTTCGCACGGGCGGGATGATGCTCCTGTGTGCCGGGCGGAACGCCGAGGCGGTGATCGGGGCGGGCGCCCCTTTGGCCCGGTTTGCCCCGGGACGGCTGATGCGCATGATCCCGCTGCGGCAGTCGAGCGCCATCGAGGCCTACTGCGGCAGTTCCGTGCCGATCCCTCGCGAGGGTCTGGAGCGGCAACTGGGGCTTCGCGTCCCGCAGTTGGCCGGCGTCCAGGGCACGGTCGAGGCCCGCGAGGGGAATCTCCCCTTGGTGGTGCGTCGGACCTTGGGCTTCGGCGACATTGTATTCGCGGCATTCGACTTGGACGGGCTTCCCCTTTTCGATCCGGATGCCGATGCGGGGCGTGCCGATCGCGGTTGGCAGGACCTCGGGCTGCTGGTGGGCAAACTTCTCGACGTGGAGGAAGCCCTGGCCGACAGCTCCCGCCCCGGCGGCGCCGTGCTCCATTACGGCTTCGACGACATGGCCGGACAACTCCGCAGCGCCTTGGACCAGTTCCCCGAGGTGCCGCTGGTCCCGTTCTGGATCGTCGTGGCGCTGGTGGCCGGCTACCTGGCCTTGATCGGGCCGGGCGACTATTTCTTCTTGCGCAAGGTCGTCGGCCGCATGACGGTGACGTGGATCACCTTCCCCCTCGTGGTGACGGCGTTTTGCCTCGGGGCCTACGTGCTGGCCTATCGGTTGAAGGGCGATCGGGTGCGAGTGAATCAGGTCGATCTGGTCGACGTGGACTTGCCCTCCGGCCAGGTCCGCGGAACCTCGTGGGCCACGGTGTTCAGTCCGCGCGCCCAGCGGAGCAGCCTGGCGTTTGAGCCGCAGCAGTTGAGCGGGCAAAGGGCGGCGGACGCGGACGTGAGGGCCTGTTGGCTCGGATTGCCCGGCGAAGCCTTCGGCGGCATGGATCCCAAGACCGCCGCTCCCACGATCTGGAAAGAGACCTACGACTGCTCGCCGCGGCTGGATGCGCTTTTGGGCGTGCCCATGCCCACCTGGTCGACCAAGAGTTTCACCGCCCGCTGGACCGCCAAGACGCAAGCCCGCCCCGAGGCCCGGATCGTCGAGCAGGACCGCATCCCGGTCGGCACGATCACCAATACGCTCGGGTTTCCGCTCTCCGAATGCCTGTTGTGCTACGCGCGCTGGGCCTACCGGCTGGGCGACCTGGCGCCGGGCGAATCGGCCCAAGTCGGGCCCACCAGCGAGCGGCGCGATCTGACCACGCTGCTGACCGGACGCCGCCTGCTGTTCGCGGAAGGCGTTCAGCGCGCCACGCCCTACGACCGCGGCAGCGTCGACGTGCCCTACATTGTCCGGGCGATGATGTTCTTCAAGGCCGCCGGCGGGCACCGCTATACCGGCCTGGCGCACCGCCATCAGGGCTTCGTCGACCTGAGCGATCTGCTCAGGACCAACCAGGCGATCCTCGTGGCCATCGGGCCCGTGGCCGATCCGCAGTCGCCGTACCACGGGGCGCGCCTCGTGTACAACGGCGAGCCGGCGACAGGCCCCCAGGATCGGCACACGACGATCTTTCGGTTTGTGCTGCCGGTGGGGAAGGATGAAAGATGAGAGATGAAGGATGAAGGATGATCAAAACGCAAGATCTCACGAAAGTTTACGGCGAGCTGCGGGCGATCGACAACCTCACCCTGGAACTGGCCCGGGGCGACGTGTACGGCTTTATCGGCCCCAACGGCTCCGGCAAGACGACCACCATGCGGATCCTGGCCACGCTGCTCCAGCCCACCTGGGGCGAGGCCTGCGTGTGCGATTACTCGATCTACACGCACCCCAAGGAAATCCGCCGCCTGATCGGCTTCATGCCCGACTTCTTCGGCGTCTACGACGACATGAAGGTCATCGAGTACCTGGAGTTCTTTGCCGCGGCGTACCGTATCCGCGGTCCAAAGCGGCGCAAGGTGTGCGGCGACATGCTGGCCCTGGTCGGCCTGGACTACAAGCGCGACGCGCTGGTCACGAGCCTCTCCCGCGGCATGACCCAGCGCCTCGGCCTGGCCCGGGTGCTGTTGCACGATCCGCAGGTGCTCTTGCTGGATGAGCCGGCGAGCGGTCTGGACCCCCGGGCACGGATCGAAATCCGGGCCCTGCTGCGGGAGCTTCGCGGGCTGGGCAAGACGATCATGGTCTCCAGCCATATCTTGCCCGAGCTGGCCGACATGTGCAACAAGATCGGCATCATCGAGCGCGGCAAGCTGTTGGTCTCGGCCGAGGTGACCGACGTGATGCGCCAAGTCCGCCGCCAGCCGGTCGTCCACGTCGGACTTCGCGGCAAGCTCGATGAGGCCGCCAAGACCCTCGAAGGTCACCCGATCGTCGAAAAGGTGGAAATCCGCGACAGCCACCTCCTGGCCACGCTCCGCGAAGGCACCCAGGACTACAGCGACCTGCCCGCCCTGCTCATCCAGGCGGGCCACCGACTCACCGCCTTCAAGGAAGAAGAAATCAACCTCGAAACCGCCTTCATGGCCCTGACCAAGGGCATTACGGCGTAGCGAGGCTAGGGCCCCTTGGTCCCCGATTCTGCCTTCGCTATTCCGTATTCAGTATTCCGTATTCATGGCCGCTCGGCCTCAAGGAAGCTTCCGCGTCTTCCCAGGAAAAAATGAATGGCGAATACTGAATACGGAATAGCGAAGGCAGAATTGATTTACGCGCGCATAGTTTCGTTCGCCCTACGAACTCGCTTTGCGTCTTTGCGCCTTTGCGTGAGGCTACTGCGACAGCGGGCCGCCGACGGCGCGCTGGAGCTGGGCCAGGCGGCGGTGGTACTCGGCGACCGTCTCGTGGTACTTGTCCTGCTGTTGGCGAAACTGCCGCTCGGCTTCGACCAGGCGGAGGAAGTCGACCTTGCCGGCCGTGTAGTTGATCCGCGCCGACTGCACGTTGGCGTCGGACGCGGGCAGGATCTTATTCTCGTAGAGCCGGACCACGCTGCGCCGCTCGGTCGTCCGTTCCCAGGCCGATTGCACCTCGAAGCGCACCTGGTCCATCCGGCTCTCCAGCTCTGCCCGACGCTGCCGCAGCCTGGCCGAGGCCTCGCACACCGCCGCGTGGCGCTTCTGGCGATAGATCGGCACGTTGAAGTTCATCCCCACCTGATTCTGCATCTCCGGCGGCATGAAATGATCGTGTTTGACCACGAGCTCCAGGTCGGGATAGTAGTCCTTGTAGGCCAGTCCGAGGGCGTATTCTTCCTGGCGGATGCGGGCCATCTGCGAGGCCAGGTCGGGACGGGCCTCCAGGGCAAGCTCGACGATCGACTCGCGGGCCGGAAGCGTGTCGGGCACTTCGGCCTTGGCCGGCGGCGGCGGAAGCGGGTGATCGGCCTCGCGGTGCAGCAGGGTGTTGATCCGTGCCGCCGCGATCTTCCGCTCGCGCTGAAGCTCCGCCTGGCGGGCCTCCAGGTCGGCCAGCTCGACGTCGGCCTGGAGCACGTCCTGCTGCGACACCTGGCCCGTCTCGTACTTCGCCTTGGCGATGTCGCGGAACTCCGCTACGAGCCGCGCATTGGCCGTGTTGACCCCCTGTTGCCGGTCGGCCTGATAGTAATCGTAGAAGGCCATGGCGGCGGCCTCGGCGAGCATCAGGCGCCGGTCTTCGACTTCCCATTGCATGGCGTCGGCCTCGGCGGCGGCCACATTGCCGCGCAAGAGACGCTTGCCCGGCCAGGGAATCTTCTGGGATGCCTCGACCATCCAGCCCATGTCGGTCCCCTTCAGGAAGCCGAACATGGGGTCCTCCAGGGCGATCATCTGCGGGTAGCGATAGGCCGCCGCGTGCCAGGCCTCGATCGCCGCCTCCAAGGAAGGATTGACGGATTGCACTTCTTGGATCAGAGATTCCAACTCGAGCACGCCGTCGCCTTGCGCCGCATTCGCAGGATCGGCTGCGAATGCGACCGGCTTGGGCAGCGGGGCCTGCTGCGGCTCGTCATACGCGACCCGGGCGATATCCGCCGTGGAGCGCGTAGGGCGGGACAAGCGCAGCGCCGGCCCACCATGAGCACCCGCCGAGTATCCAGTCGATGGTGGGCCGGCGCTGCGCTTGTCCCACCCTACAGACTCTTTCGCCGCGGAAGTGCCTTGGGCGACCGCCGCTGGGCTCGCAGGAGAGGCTGCCGAAGCGGTCGCGATGGCCTCCGTCCTCTGCGACGCGGTGGCGCACCCCAATATCGCGACAGCCAGCGGCGCCAGCAACCCCGCCCAGCAGAATCTTTTCGCAACTCCTTCCACAGCCATACCCTCCGTGTTCTCCGTGCCTCCGTGGTGAACC
This sequence comes from uncultured Planctomycetaceae bacterium, assembly GCA_964438165.1. GTDB lineage: Bacteria > Planctomycetota > Planctomycetia > Pirellulales > Thermoguttaceae > CALFBP01. Next base: position 4,841 of record CAYTJV010000202.1, read on the forward strand.
CCCCTGCCGGCCCGGCCACGGAATGTCCCTCCTCGACTCCTATCGGGATCGCAAAGCCGGGATCTTCAGCATCATCGTCAGGCCCGGTAAAACCAGAGAATCCGGTAAAGTCGGCGGCTCATCGGATGGGCAGATTCCGGATGCGGATGTCTGATTCGGTCACGGAGAGTTATGGACAGCGTCAAGCCCAGCCTCACGAAGAAGGCGGGCTGCCCCGCGCGGCAGACCTTGATCCAGCAGCATCTTCATGAAGCGCGGGCCAAGGGGATGGTTTTGTCGCCCACCATCGCTGCGGCATACGCCAACGCCTGGCGAATATCCGCTTCTTCCAGTTCCGGGTACTCGCGCAGAAGTTCCTCGCGGTTCGGATAGACTGCAACCGCCTCGACCACCCGTCGTACGGTAAGACGAAGGTCGCGAATGCACGGTTGGCCGTTCATCCGCGCCGGATCGCACGTAATCCGATCGAAAGGCATGGCATTACTCCCATTGAGTGGACATAACCATTATACCTTGCCCGGCCGGCTGAGAAAGGTTTGCCTGCCGCTACGGCTTGAGTTCGACATTGGCAATTCCCGCCGTGCCGGGGTGAAGGAGATTGTTGGAGAAGTGCAGCCCCTTGGGACCGCCGGGGCCGGGAGCGACGTACACGGCATACTTATAGCGGGGCGGGACGATCCGCGGCACGCCGTCGATCAGCACGCCGTCACGGCCGGTGTCGTAGACCACGTTGCCTTGGATGATGACGTCGGCAAGCGGCGGGTTGTCGGGCTTCTGGCCCGTGTCGAGCCGGATCGGGCAGCAGTCGTGGCCCTCCCAAATCCAGTGCGACTTGCCGTAGCCGAAGTCGGAGATGATGTTGTTGGCGATGATCGAGCCGCCGTCGACGTTGGCCTCGACCGGCTTATCGCCCGGCTTGTCGCCGCGGCGGGCTGCGGCCCGGTGCGAGGCGGCCCCGGGCATCAGTCCGATGCTCCACAGATCGTTCTTGGAGAATTGGTTCCCCACAATCAGCACATTGCGCGACCCGTGCATGGCCTTCATCCCCATGAAGGCGTCGTGAACGATGTTCTGGGCCACAATCACGTGGTCGGCGTGGATGTCGATCCCCTGGGCCGCGTTCTCGATATAGTTGCCCAGGATTTGCGTGTAGCCCGTGGTCTCCGGCGACGTGACGATGATCGCCGAGCCCTGGTGCCAGTTGTTCACGTACTCGTCATCCCATGCCTTCTGGCCGAAGATCGCTCCCTTCTGAGGATTCTTCTTGACGAACTTGCCCAGGCCGAACTTCTGTTTGACCTCTGGGGTGGGCAACAGGTTCTCTTCAACGATCCGGTTGCCTTCAATCAGCACCGCCCGGCTGCCGTCGTTGACCGCGATGCCGGTGCCGTCGATACAGCGGAAGGCGTAGCCCCAATCGGGACTGCCGGTGCGATCGTCGATCGAGATCCGCATGTAGTTGAGGATTCGGCAATGACGGACCTGTGCGCCCGCACACGCCCTTAGCGCGATCGCCGCCGCCGCCGTGCGATTGTCGACAACTCGGAGGTTTTCCAGGACGAGGTCCCGGCAGTCGATGGCCAGGACGGCCTCGGCCTTGGTCTCGCTCTTGCCTTTGGGCCGGGTCAGCGTCAGGTCGCGAATCTCGACGCCCGACGCTCGCTCGATCTCGATGATAGGAAGCTCCGGGTTTGTCTGCACAATGCGCCCCGGTCCGAACAGGCCGGAGTTGTCGGCGTGAATCTGAATCTTCTGGGAGACCTCGTAGTCGCCTGCCGGCACATGGAGCTTTCGGCCCGGATTGGCTTGAATCGCCTCTTGGATCGAGCGGTAGCCGGCCACCGAAGGCCCCAGCGGAGCGCGAGCAGCCTCCTGGCCCGACGCGCGCGGCAACCCCAGCCAGAAGATGAACCAATAAATCGTGAGCGTCCTCGCGATCATGAGAGAGTCTCCCAGCAGGTCTTTGTCTCCTTCAGCGGCCGAGGGCAGACAGCGGTCGGCGTACCCGCTGGCTCTCGACTCCCAAGCGATCGACCGCCGTCACGACTACTTCACTGGCGCCGGAAATGGCTTTGACGTTGATGGGGCCCGTGTGCTGGTGGGCCGGGACGACGCGGAACGTCCAGGTCTTGGCGGCACGCGTCCAAAGTGCCCAGACAAAGCTCGGCCCGCCGGCGCCCGGACTGATTTCGATCGCCCCCTCTCGCATTGAGACGTTCGGCGGATCGGGCGGGACGCTTGGCAGCCATGGCGTCAGGGGCACGAGGGCCGGTTGGCGATACGGGCCCTCGCCGAGGCGATCGACGAGTCCCCGGCGGTTGGCCATCAGGGCCTGCATGCTGAACAGCACGTGGCCGGATGCCCCGGGCGTTTCACGCGTGATCGCAAGCTGTTCGAGAATCTCTTCCGGCGCGTACTGCTTGGGGCCTTCGCCCACGCGACTCACCGACAGCCCCGGCCAGACGTGCCGCTTCTTCACGTTTTCCTTCAACCAGTATTCCAGGAGCGGGCGGAACGGTTGCCCTGGGGCACGAACCTTCCAGTAGAGTTGAGGAGTCCAGTAGTCGCACCAGCCGTTGCGGAGCCAGAGCTCGGTATCGGCATAGAGCTTGGCGTACTGGTCGAAGCCCACGACGCCTTGGGGACGGCCGGGCCGCGGGATGCCAAAGGGGCTGATCCCGAACAAAACGGACGGTTTCTCCTGCTTGATCCGCTGGTGCATTTGCTCGATCAGGAGGTTGACGTTCCGCCGCCGCCAATCGGCCCGATCGAGCGTGCCCCCGGACTGCCGAAACGCGTTCCAGCTCGGTTCGTCCGGAAAATCCAATTCCTTGCCCGTGGCGGGATCCTGGACCGGGTAGGGATAGAAATAGTCGTCGACGTGGATCCCGTCGAGGTCGTAGCGGCGCGTTATGTCGGCGACCACGTTGAGGGTGTGTTTGCGGGCCTCCGGCTCGCCCGGATCGAGCCAGAGATAGCCGCCGTAGGACTTGACCCAATCGGGATGCGTCCGGCTCACGTGGCTGGGGTGCATCGGGTGGGTCGCTCCGGCCAATCGGGCGCGGAAGGGGTTGAGCCAGGCATGGAGTTGCAGGCCGCGGCGGTGGGCTTCCGCAATCCAAAACGCCAGCGGATCGTAGCCGGGGTCCGGCGGCTCGCCTTGCTGGCCGGTGAGGTAATACGACCAAGGCTCCAGGTCGGACCGATAAAGCGCATCGCAGGCCGGACGGACCTGGAGCACCACGGCGTTGAGGTGGAGGGCCGCGATTCGATCGAGGATCGCCCGGGCTTCCTGTTGCTGCTGCTCGGTCGGCAACCCGGGTTTCGAGGGCCAGTCGATATTGGCGACGGTGGCTACCCAGACCGCTCGGAACTCCCGGGGAGTGGGCGGTGGGCCTGGTTCGCTTCCAGCTTGCCTCGTCACTGCACTGAGCAATACCGCCGTCCAGGATATCGCGTGGATCATGGTCGCCTCGTTATGCAATGCAACCCATGGGAACGTTATAGCCCTTCCGGGTTCCGCGCGACAAGCAGGGCCGGGCACGACAAACAGGATCCGGGCGGTGGCCGCACACGGGCCTTGCTCTGACGAATCACATGAAGCCGCGCCAAATCGCCCAAGAACGCGCCTTAAGGGGGGTAGCGTGGCCCGCAAAGCCTAAGTAAACTGATTGCTACGGGAAGAGAATCCACCTGGATGTTCACCACGGGTGGAGGCGCCCTGGCAAGACAGCCAGCGTCGAGGTGGGAATCAGCCTCAGCCTCAATGGCTCGGAAATGTCGGTCCGCAAGGCGTTTCGCGACGGCACTGCTTGGGTAGCCGGCAGGGGACTTAGTGCCCTGCCTGGAGCTACGCTGGCGGCGCAATCTTTGTCGCGTCCGGCAGGTCGCGCCGAGCGTTGCGTTCGACACTTCTCCTTGAAAGAGTGTTGCGTTTCATGCGCTTCATAGTTTTCTTGCAGAAAGGGCGCTCCGTATGTCTTACCGATGCCGCGAAAAGAGGCGGGCCTTTACGCTCGTCGAGCTACTGGTAGTGATCGCGATCATTGGGATCCTGATTGCTTTGCTGCTCCCGGCCGTTCAGGCGGCCCGCGAGGCAGCACGACGTTCGCAGTGTACGAACAATCTGAAGCAATTCGGGCTGGCGGCATGGAACTTTGAAAGCACGTATAAGACCCTGCCACCCACGCAGCATACCGTGGTTCTGCCGGCCCCAGGCACGGGAACGCCGACCACGTATTCCTCTGGGGCCACTCTTCAAGCCTTGATGCTGGCGTATTTCGAGCAGTCCAACGTGTTCCGGCTGTTTGACATGAACTACAACGTCAACAGCGATGCGCCCCTCAACTCCAATATTCCCCCGAAGCCGGGAGCGAATTCGCAGGCTCGAGCCCAGCAAGTTCCGACTTTCTTGTGCCCTTCCGACCCCTCGCAAAACAATTACTTTGGTGCCGGTCGGCAGAGCTACTTCGGTTGCATCGGGGGCGCGAACATGCGCGGCGGACTAACGATCGACGGGGTGTTCGCGATTCCTTACCCTTCGTCCGGTAACAGGATGGAGGGCAATACCGCCGCGACGATCCGGGACGGAACGAGCAATACGGCGATGTTCGCCGAGGTCATGCGGGGCACTCTGGATTGGAATTCCACCTCCTTCGACAACACTAGCGCCCGCATTAGGGGTACCGCGTTTACGCCGAGTGAAGCGCTCGACGGTCGGTCCGTGCCCTCGTGCAACCCCCCGAGTCCGCCTCCTGGGACGACTTGGATTCGCTATACAGGGCATCAGTACTACCGGAATCTCCCGCAGAACTTCGTTTACACGCACACGCTACCGATCAACTGGATCCGATACACCGGTAATCCCGCCACTCAGCAGTACAACTGCGGAACCACCTCGTATACGGTGACCCATCACGCCGCCTCGAGCTACCACCCCGGCGGCGCAAACGTCTGCGTGGCGGACGGCTCGGTACGATTTGTCTCTGAGACGATCGATTTTACGGTTTGGCTAGCCGCCGGGAGCCGAGCCAACAACGAACCGGTCCAGTTGCCGTAAGCAGTCAGGTCAGTCGGTGGGGTCTTCCTCGCAGGAGCACGTGAGATGTTGTCAAAAGTGTCCCGTAGGTTGCTACTGGGGATGGCGGTCGCGGAGTTGAGCATCAGCTTAGGTTGTAGTGGACAGAGTAACCGCGTAGACCAAACAGCCGGCCCAAAACCGAACGACGGCCTCGCGGATCTCCGGGAATTGCTCAAAGAGGCGGAGGCTTCCAACTCGCGATTGCCGCAAAACATGGCCGACTTGGCGCCGCACGAGGGACCTCACCCGGCCGCGACCGCTTTCCTCCAGAATGGCTCCATCGTCTACCTATGGGGCAGCGGGATCCGCTCAGGCCCTGGCGCGGAGAACACGGCGATCGCTTACGAAGCGCAAGCCGCTTCCAAAGGCGGATGGGTGCTTTTTCAGGACGGAAGCATCAAACAAATGACGGCCGACGAATTCAAGGCCGCCAAGAAGGCCAAAGGCTGAGAAGCGTATCCGGCAATCCCGGGCTGGGTGGCACGCCCTGAGGCTTTGCGAAGGGCGTGGTTTGTGGGGCAACGCGCCAAAGCCACGCCCATCGAAGACTCTGGGCGTGCCACCCGAGCCGCTCCGACAATCCAGCGTGGCACGCGGTTAGCAGGTTTGTAGCTGCCAATCATCGTCCCGCGGGGATAAACCCCGCGGTGACCGTAACGGTTTTAGAATTTAGAACGGCCTGGACTCGCCGCCAGCCTTCGAGCCCAACGCGCCCCAGACTCCGTATGGGCTCTGCGCGTTCCCCGTCGGTTCCGCGACATTCAAGGTGCCCGAGTCGATCGTCTCGCTGACGAAACGCGTCGAGCCGTCGCACAACAGGCAGTTGACGCCGCCGGGATGATTGCTGCTGGGCGTAAAGATGCCCCAATAAGCAGCAGCCATGTTCTCGTTGCACGAGGGACCATTCGGCGGTATCACGGTGGTCACGCCCGAGAAGTGGCCATAGCCATAGCTCCAATATTGACCACGGTATCCGACAACCGGGGCCGTCAAGAGCTTCGGATTGGTGGGATCGATCCGCGTATAGCAGATGGCGGGATTCGTGTTCAAATTGGCCTGGGTGGTTGCCATGCCGCCCCTGACCTCCCATGCGCGGTTCTTGCCGAGGAGTTGTTCGGAAACCGCCAGGGTGTTGCTGGTGCCGTCGCGGATCTGCTCCGTGCCGGTGGGGGTGATCCAGCCGAATGCCCCGCGAATTGCACTGCCCTGGGCGGAAAAGTTGCCGGCGATCTTGTCCCCATAGCTGAATTGGTAGTTCCTAAACCCCTGCTCCGTTGGCCCCTTCGTCTTTACGTCGCCGTCCGAGGGACACAGCAACCCGGGCACCTGGTTCATCATGGGAGCGTAAAGGTTAGGGGCGCCATATTGCCCGGTGTACGGCCCGTAGGGCGGGAAGTATTGCCCGGAGTAGGTCTGCGCTGACGAGATTTGGCTGAAAAGAGCCCCCTGCTCATAGTACGGCAAGAGCGAAACAAAACCGCTCATCCATTGCAGGTTCGACATTTGAGTTATAGCGGGCCCCCACGCTCCGGCCACCCATGTGCCCGTGCTCCCCGGGCAGAAAGCCTTGTACGTGTCGTGATAGCTGTGCAGGGCCAGCCCGACCTGCTTGAGGTTGTTCGTACACTGCGAGCGCCGGGCGGCCTCGCGGGCCGCCTGCACGGCCGGCAACAGCAATGCAATGAGAATGCCAATGATGGCAATCACGACCAGCAACTCCACCAAGGTGAAGCCGCGACAAGACCTTCGCCCTAGAATAGGGTGTTTCATCAGACCGCTCCTTTTGAATGAGAGGACGAAAAAAGCTGAACACACCGACTCTTAAGCCAAAGCAATCTCTGCTATACCTCACGCGGCGAGGAATGTCCGGTTATCGAATAGCTGAAAATTGCG
>CAYTJV010000203.1:0-11808 GCA_964438165.1 uncultured Planctomycetaceae bacterium
CCGCCTTCAGCCCGGGCACGGATCCGCTTAGACGTGCGGCCAGCGGCGCCGGCTCGTCGCCATGGAGTTGCACCACGTCGAGGCCCACCTGCAAAGCCAAGGCCAGCGCTTCGTCCGCGGTGGGATTGACCATCACTCCCACGCGCAGCAGTCGTCCGCGAACAGCCTCGGCGATCCGCCCTGCTTCTGCGGGAGCGATGTACCGCGGGCTCTTCGGATAGAAGTTCAGCCCGATCGCGTCGGCGCCGGCTTCGGCCGCCAGCAGCGTATCCTCGATGCTCGTGAGCCCGCAGATCTTGATCCGGAACATGGATGCCACCGCCGCTGGTTCTCGCTTCTCCCCCTAAAGACTAGCGAATGCAATGCCAGCGCAATAGGGGTTCAAGGTGGGCTGCGCGCCCGGTCGATTCCGACATGGGGTGTACCCGCGACATGTGGCTCGGTCTTTGGCGAGACCGAGATCCGCGTCTCGGAGAGACGCGACCACGTGGATGTTCCTCGAGGCCAACATGACTGTCCACGACGACCGGATGCTGCGATCGGGCATCCTCGTCCTGGTTTTCGTATTTGCCGGGCTAGGGGCCGCTGGCACGGAGTGGCTGAGGGCGCGACGGGCCGCGCGGTGGTCCGCATCTGCCGAGCTTACCCTGCCAGAAGAGTGGCTCAAGATCATCCGCGGTGGGCAGAACGCCTCCACGCCGCTCGATCCTCACACCGTCGTCGAGGAGGCTCTTGCGGCTCTGGATCCGAACCGGCCGGGCGATTCGCCGAGTTCGGAGGAACCCCCGGGTCCGGCCCGCACCTCCGCCACGATGCCACTTACAGGGAAGAGCGAATCGGCCCGCCGGGACCTTCGCGCCACAGTGGATCGGCCGGGAGGGCAGGTGGTCCGCATCGGCTTTCGCTTCTCGGCTTCCAGCGCGGACCGCGCGGTTCGCGAGTTGAACGACGTCGTCGGGGCGTACGCGGCGCGACTACGCATGGCGGTGGCGCGGGAAGTGCTTCGCCGTGCGGCCACGGTCCGGACCGCCGATGAGCGATTCGACCGCGAGCTTGGCACCGTGGGACCGGAACTCGATAGGCTCGTCGACCGTGCAGTCAAGCTGGCCGCCTACCGTTCGGCTTCGAAGAATGCCACTGCCGGTGTGGAGAAGGCATCCGGTTCGCCTTTCAGGGAGGAGCCGACGGAAAAAGCGCGGACTTCCACGGAACATCGCCAGGGGACCGAGGCCCAGACGAAGTTGGAGGAGTTTGGGCAGCGCCGCGCTCAACTGCTCCTTGACCGCACGCCTGCCCATCCCGACGTGCGCCATATCGAAACCCTGATCGCTGAAGCGGAAAAGCATTTGGAGGAGCCCCCCCCCCCGGCAACGCAGGCCACAGAGGACGTGCCGCGTGAACCTCCGAAGCGGACGATGGAGGCCCCGCCGGCTCCGGAGGAATCGCGACACGCACCGGCGCCCTCAGCGCCCAACTCGGCCCAGTGGACCGAGATGTTTCAGGCAATTCAGGGTCTCCAGGGCCGTATCGAGGGCATCCACCGCGAGCTGGAGCGGACTCGCGGACACGAGATCCCGGGGGAGGAATCCCTGATTCGGGGCGAGGACATGGGCATTCGTTGGGCCGAACGTGCCGAGATGGTCACGGCCCACGTCCAGTGGCAGGCACTGGTCCTCGTGGCTTTGGCAGCGGGCCTGGTGGCTGCGGCCGGAGTCGCCATGGTCTGGGCCGGGGTACAGATCGATTCGCCGGTAGCCTCCGGTCGGAGCATCGAACGGGGTCTTACGCTGCCCGTGATCGGAGCCATCGCCGTGGATCAGGTTCTGCCCGAGTCGGCTTCAAGCCGGTCGGTCCGTGCGCGTTGGAAGCGGCCTTGCATTGTGGGCGGATTGGCGGTTGTTGCCGCGTATTTCGCTTTCTTGTTGCAGCCGTTTCTTGCCGGGTAGGTCAAATGTAGGATGGGTCTCCAGACCCGCGAGCGGACGGCTCTGGAGAGCCATCCTACGTGCGCACAAAAGGCGCCTGTCACCTTTTCCCGTGCGATCCGATTACAGAGGCTGCCTCCGCGGTGCCGAATGGATGGAAGGCGTAAGTACCGCTGCGCGCCGAGCCTCCCGGCAGGCGCGCCGGGATAGCTGTGTGTAAGTTTGCGAACCTGGAGGGATCGAGAAAGGTAGGCAATGTACGAAATTTCTTTCGGTCTCCACAATCGCCCTTTTGCCGCGGCGCCGCGCGTCGACTGTTACTTCCCGGCGGCAACGATCGAGGCTGCCCGACAGACGCTTACTCGGTGCATCGAACGGGCCGAAGGGGCTGGAATGGTTGTCGGTCCGTCGGGAACCGGCAAGACGCTACTCTGCCAAGTGCTTGCCGAGCGATTTCGCGACCGGCTCGACATAGTTTTCTTGTCCAGCGGCCGACTGGGAAGTCGCCGGGCGCTGTTGCAGGGTATTCTCCACGGATTAGGGCAGCCCTACCGCGACATGGACGAAGGAGAACTGCGCATTGCCTTGGTTGACTATTTGAGCGGGCCTCGGTCGCCCTCACGTGGGATGCTTCTCCTGGCCGACGAGGCCCATACCCTACCATTGCGGTGCCTCGACGAGCTCCGCATGGTCACCAACATCGCCGTGAACGGCCAGCTGCGGACCCGGCTCGTGCTCGCCGGGTCTACTCTTCTGGAGGAGCGCTTGGGCCACCCTAAGCTCGACTCCTTCAGCCAACGCATGGCCGCTCGCTGCTACCTCGAGGCCATGACGCGTACCGAGACCGAGGGCTACATTCAGGCTCAGATTGCGGCGGCCGGCGGCAATGGCGCCGCGATCTTCCCGGCGGGGACGTGCCATGCGGTGTACCAGGCTACCGGCGGCGTGCCGCGCCTGGTGAACCAGGTCTGCGATCATGCCCTCGTGCTGGCACACACCGCCGGGGAGCGGCGAGTCGACACCGCCCGGGTCCAGGAGGCGTGGGCCGACCTGCAACAATTGCCCACGCCGTGGAATGGCGAGGCCCCCAAGGAACGCCCCGCCGGCGAGGTGATTGAATTCGGCGTCCTGGACGACGATTCCGGGCAGCCGGCTGCCCTCGCCGTGCCCGCTGCACCGGCGCCGGAGCCCGTCGCTTCCGCCGACGAGCCCAGGGCCGTGGAACCGGCCGTGGCGCGCGCGCCGGAGCCCGGGGAGCAGCTCGAAGAGATCCAGCAGATGCTCGGCGAGCTTGAGGACGTTTTCCGCCCGGCAGGCACGATCGGACCGGAGGTGGAAGTCGTGCTCGACGACCCGGGCAACCCGTTCAGCGAGGAATTCCTGGAAGAGGAGATCGTGGTCGATCGCTGTGCGGCGGCACTGGCGGAGCGGAATATCGAGGCCGTAACGATGGCCCCCCAGACGAAGCGTCTATCCCAAAATCGCGACGGGCAGTCACAAACTTCCGAAGTCTTCGAGACTTCGGAAGTTTTTGGGATGGGCTCTAAGCCCACTCGCGGACCGACCGCCCCGTCGGCAACCACCGAACGGGAGACCCTGCCGTTGCGGTCCGTGATCACCGTCGCCGACCTCCAGCCCGAGGAACCGGAATTGGTGATCGACGAGGATTACGATTTTGTCGAGCCGGTCGAAACGCACCCGGTGACGCCCGTCCGCCCGCAGCAATATCGCAGCCTGTTTGCGCAACTACGACGCGCGTGAGGGGAGAGCCGTCATGGGCCGGATGCTCGACGCGCTGCGGCGGATCGACGGTTCCTCGGCGCCGCTTCCCCACCAGGCCGAGCAGCGCGTGGAGGGACCGGCCGGGCCGCCTCCAGTGGTTTCCACGCCGGCACCCTCGCCCCCAAAGGCGCCCGTGGCTCCGTGTGCGGCGAGTCCCGCCGGCAGCGATTGTGGTGCAGGCGTCCCGCCTGCCCGTGCAGCGCAGCCAGCCACACCACAATTTGCCGCCGCTGGGCAAGCCTCGCCGGTCGGAAGCCGGTGGTGGAAGACGCCGCCGCTGCCGGGCCCGGTCCAAGATCCCAATACGGCCCGCGCCAAGGCTGGGCTGATCCAAGCGCGCAAGTCGCCATTCGCCGGGGCTAGGGCCGTCCAAGAGCGTGCCCCGGCGTTGGCCGAGGCCGGCTCGGTCCAAGGGAGTCCTCTGGCGTGCTCCGATGTGGTCTCGCACTTGCTCCAGGAATTCCCGCCCGGCCGCAGCGCCGTGCTGCTGCTGTGCGATCCCGAGTCGGTCGATGTGGCTCCCGCAGTCGCCGCGCTGGCCGTGGCGTTGGCGTCGCAAGTCACTGGACAACTCCTCGCCATCGACGGAACCCACGGTGACACCGGCTTAGCACGCCTGTTGGCGGCAAAGCCTGATGCTGGCGAGGAGTCCTGCCCAGGACTGGCCGACGTTCTGACAGGCAAAGCCGCGTGGCAGCAAGCCGTTCGCAGCACGCGACTGCCGAATATCGAGATGCTGCCCGGTCAGCCGCTGGAAAAGGAGACCGATGGCGAGCCCTTCCCTCCGCCAGCCGATCGGTGGGCCGCGGCGCTGCGCCAGTTCCGGCAGCAGTACCAATTCGTCCTGATCGGCGTCTCGCCGGGCGACAACCCCGCGGCGCCGGCGATGGCCAGATGGGCCGACGCGACCTATCTTCTCATCCGTCCGGGCCACACGGGCCAACGTGCCGCTCGGCAGGCCGTGCGCACGCTCCGCCGGTGCGGCGGACGGGTGCTCGGGTGCTTGTTGATCGACCATTCCGCGGGAGGCTGTTGATTTTCGGAAGTGCGGCGGCGTTTTTCCACCGAGCCGGGCCGTGTCGGCCCGGGAATGCCGGGGCGGCACGCCCCGGCTCTGACTTGCTCAAAGGCACGCCCCGGCTCTGACAGCTTCTATGTCATCCCCGCACGGCGAATCGCTGCGCTTGAGCGGCGATGTCGACTCCGACCAGTTCGCTCCAGCCGCTCAGGAGTTTGTGGAACACGGCGCCGGGCACGCCTCGGCCCACCGGCCGGCCTTCAAAACGCGTCACCGGCAGCAGGCACCAGGGGGTGCTCGTGAGCAGCACCTCGTCGGCGCCGGCCAAGTCGTCGGGCACCAGCGGACGGGTCGTCGTCGGGATCCCCGCCTCGGCGGCAAGCCGAAGGACGACCGAAGCGCTGATCCCGGGCAACACGGTACCCGTAGGCGGCGTGACCAACCCTTGCTCCTCCGAGTAGATGAGCAGATTCGCCGTCGAGGCTTCCGTCACGTGGCCGTGTTCGTCCAACAGCACCGCCCGGGCACCGGGCTCGCGCAAGCCGGCCTCGCGATCGGCCAGGTAATAGTGCATCCGGCTGCGGCATTTCAACTCCGCCGGCCAGCAGCGACTGGGCACTTGCGTTACGCTCGTGAGCACCAGGGCCTGACCGGTGCGGTACTTGTGTGCCCAGAACGGGAACGGCAGCGGATAGGTGTGCAGGCACACGGTGGGCTCGCCGGGCGCCCGCTGGGCATACGCGGGATAGAGCCCCGGGGTGACGACCATCGAAAGGCCCAAGTCGTCGCCTTCGGCCAGAAGACGGTGGTTGTGCCCGACGATCTCTTCGGCCACTTCGGCGAAGCGCCGGTGGTCCATGCCGGGGTCCACGCCGATAATGGCCAACGAGCGCTCCAGGCGGGCCAGATGGTCGTCCCAGCGGAAGAGCTTCCCGCCGAACGTGCGCAGTTGTTCGGCCACCGCGGCGCCGAGCACGAAGCCGGAATCGACGGGCGAAATCACGACGGATGCGGCGGGCAGGAATCGGCCGTTGAGAAAGGCGATCGGTCCGGTCATGAAGCCATTATTCGCCGTCGGCGCCGTTTGGGCCAGCCCCCGGCGGGCCGGCGCAAACTTCCGAAGTCTCGGAGACTTCGGAAGTTTTCTGGATAGGCTCCAAGAATGTATACCGTGCCAGCCGGGACGCCAGCGGCCAGGCATCGCGGTAGCACTCCCAGTCATGACGTCTTCCCACTGCCGAAGTCACGTCGACCACCTCGACCTTTTGCCAGTGCGGATCGCCGGGGTCGAGGCACGACGGGCCGACAACGCCGATCGCTTGCGGACCGCGCCGGCCGTAAAGGAGGGGAAAGAACTTCAGGTTCGAGTCGCGGCTATTGCAGGTCACCAGGAGCCGATCGACCTGGCTCAGCGGGGATCTCGTCGGGTCCGCGCTCGCCAGGGCGCAGCTTTCCATCGCCCCGGCCACAAGCACGGCCGCCAAGGGGGCTCGCCGCGCCGGCCCACGACGCTCCAGCACGAATCCCGCGTAACATTCGCCCGCCAAGAGCCTCAGCGCCCCGACAATCGACTGCGCTCCATAGCTGTAGCCCACCAGACTGATCGGCACGTCGGGATCGACGCGGTCGAGCAGTCGGGCCAGGTAGACCGCTTCGTCCTGGCTGCGAACGTCTTTGGCGATCACGTCGGGCCGGTTGCGCCGCGAAATGCGATCTGCCGGCCAGGACCAGATGACCAGTCGAAACCTCACGCCCGGCGCAAGGCACTTGAGCTGCTCGCAAAACGCCATGCCTTCGGCGGTGGCCCGGTCGGCGTCCCACCGATTGCCGTGAATGAAGAACACCGTCGGGATCCGCGCACGATCGGCCGCCAGGAACGCCGCCTCGTCGGCCGCCGCCCACTGCTCGCCGACCGCAAGCCGCCAGTAGTCCGGCTGAGCGCCGTCCGCGCACGCGCCGCCCGGCAATCGTCGCGTACTGATGATCCAAACGTCGGCCGGGTCGCCCGGGCTCGTTGCAGGCACGCTAAGCTCCGCATCCGGCGCCGCGCCTGAGGCAATCGTCATGGATAAGGCCAACACAAGCAAAGCTGGGTTCATCGCCAACACCTTCCTGATCCCCGTAGGACGGCCTTTCCAGGCCGTCTGGAACGGCCTGGAAAGGCCGTCCTACGTGACTCGCGAAATCTACTCAGAATGTAGCTTCTTTGGAGCCGGCAAGAACGCGAAAAGGCAACACGTTGCCGAAAAAAAACTCCGCGTCGCGTTTGCACATCGCGGGGCGTGGTGTAGAGTTGCTTGGTCGATACCCTCGCGACGAAGCGCGTCTGATTGGACGGGAGATGTCAATAATGAAGAAGCTCATCTTGCTGACGGCTGTAGGGGTCCTGATGGTCGGCGCGGCCGGCTGTCGGACGTGTGACTGGTTCCGTCGCGGCGCGCCGGCCCGCGCAGTCACGATGCCCGGGCCGGTGTACTACGACCCTTGCGCCACGGGTGCGCCGCCCTGCGATCCGTGCGGCCCGAGCACCACGACGTGCGCTCCCGGCGCCCCGATGATGGTTGCGCCAGGCCCGGAGAATTACGTGCCCGTCCCGGCCCGCTAGGACGCGAAGTAGCAGGCACACTCCGTGTGCCGTAACCGGCGGACGGCACACGGAGTGTGCCTGCTACTGCTCAGCCGCTCCGAGCCGGCCGTGCCATCCTGAAAGCGGCCGGCTGGGGCGGATCGCCGGGACCCGCGGCCGTGCCGGCAAGGAAGAACAACACCATGTTCACCATGGGGATGATCGCCACGTCGTGGAACATCCCGTTGACCAGGTAGTTCGCCTCGGCTGCCAAGAATAACAATCCAATCTCTCGCTGCCCGTGCGCACACTGCGGCCATCGCCAGAGGCGCCACGCGTCGCGGGACCAGAGCCCAAGAAGCAGGACGAATAGGGCCATCCCCACCAGGCCCGTTTCTGTCAGCAGCGCCAGGAGCACGTTGTGCTGCACGAAGGGCCGCGCCTTCTCCAAAGGCAGGTCCGTGCTGCGGTCGGCAAAGTACTCCTTGCTCGCCTCGCCGTAGCGGCCGAATCCGCAGCCCCAAAGCGGCCGATCGAGGAACATCTTCCAAGCCACGGTGGCCAGAATCGGACGCAACTTGGCCGATTCGGCGGTCTCCTCGGCGCTCAATGCCTTGTCGCGCTTGAAGCTCACGAGGTTCTCCCATTGCGTGGCCGCCACGAGAAGGACGGCAAGGAGCGATCCGGCCAGCAGCGTTTTGCGCCATGCCGCAGGCACGGACAGCGCGGCAACCAGGACCAGCCCCAACCCGGCGCCCATCCACACGCTCCGCGTCAGCGTGAGGTACGCTCCGACAACCATCAGCAGGAGAACCGGCAGCATCGCTGCCCTTCCCCAGCGGCCCAAGCGCGTCCACAAGAGCAATCCCGCCGCCGAGCAAGTGCCGAGCAGAACTCCATTGCCGATCGGCGATAGAAGCGGTCCGCGGGCACGCCCGAGGAACTCCGGATACGCCGGCGACAGGATGTACGGCGGAAACACCAGCCAGCGGGCGTCGCAACGCTCGCCGATCGCCGTCACCGCCAGATAGACGCCGAAGATCGTCAGACAAACCAGCAGCGACAGGACCGCCCCTTGCGAAAGCCTCGCCTGCCGCGCGGCCCAATAGATGCCCAGCGGCATGACGAAGAAGAACACGAGCTTGGAAATCGCCCGCGTGTCGCCGACTTCCGAGCCGAGCCCCAGCGCGCTCAATCCAAGGGCGGCCATGAAGAGCCCGAGCACCGCGTCAGACGCGCCGACGGGTTTCGACGCGGCCCAGCCGAACTTGCGCCATACGACGCATTGGGCCAAGAGGACCAGCCACAGGAGTCGGTCCACGGTCAGGGGAATGGGATCCACTTGGAGGTGAAACAGCGGATACCCCAGGCAGCACCCGGTGAAAAGGACCGCCAGACATCCCGCCAAGAGCCCCCCGCGCAGCAGAATGACTGCCCCCCAGAGGACCGCTCCAGCCCCAGCAATAACGATAATGCCTTCCATTTCCGGCATGCCCTCGCTCAAGTGCAGGCACACCGAAAGGATAGGTTAGCCGCAGGTCAGTATCCCCTGGCATAGCCAAACTGGAAGTACTCTCCGTAATAGCCGGCGTGGCTGATGAATTGCGCGCGCTGATGCCGGGCCCCGAAGTAGCCCCAATTGTAGTAGGTGCTGCCCAGGGCTTGTCCCCAATAGGGTCGCGGGCCCGGTAGCGGCGCCGGATCACTGGCCGCGCCTGGGTATCCGTTCGCGGTATTGAACCGCGGTGGGTCCATCGCCTTGCGACGCTGTACGAACTCCCCCGATACGGCCTCCATGGCCATCCCCGCAAGCACGACAATCGCCAACAATGCTACCCCGGACCGATAGCGCATGGTCAATCCCCCCTCGACCAAGCCATCACGAGAGCCCGCGCGTAATGCAATGGTCGCCAAGTCAGACCATCGGCTGCCCGATGCCTTGCAGATTAGGCAGAATGCGCGGAATTTGTCGATTATTCCGTACGGCCACATGGTCCACGTGGTCGCGTCTCTCCGAGATGCGCTCTCTCGGTCTCAGAGAGACCGAGCCACGTATCGCCGAGCCAAGTGTCAATCGTATTGGATCAGACTGAACGGCTCGTAGCGGGCGACTCTGGCCGCGCCTCGCAAGCCGAGCAGCTCGACCAGGAAGACACACCCCACGATCTCGCCGCCTGCCTTCTCAACCAGCCGGCAGCAGGCATCCACTGTGCCGCCGGTTGCCAGCAGGTCGTCTACAACCAGCACGCGGGCCCCCGGTCGGAGGGCATCGGCATGGATCCCCAGGGTATCGGTGCCGTACTCCAAGTCGTAGGTGTGAGAAAGCGTCTTGTGGGGCAGCTTGCCTCGCTTGCGGATCGGCACCAGCCCGGCCCCCAATTCCAGTGCTAAGGGGGCTGCGAAGAGGAACCCTCGCGCCTCGGCCGCAGCCACAACCTCCACATCCCGGTCGCGCACGCGGTCGGCCAGGTCGTGGACTGCCTGGCGAAAGGCGTCGGGTTCCGCCAACAGGGGGGTGATGTCGCGAAATAGAATTCCCTGCTTAGGAAAATCGGGAATCGCACGAACGTAGTCGGTCAGGATCACGCGGTTTGACTGCGAAGCCACGGAGCAACTCCTTACTTGTTTCCTTCTGGATTGCGGCCGAGGCCGCCTCGTGGAATATAGCCCGGTTATGCGGCCGCGAGAAGCCCCACTATACCTCGTTCCCTCGTTCTCACGCAGAGCGTGGGAACGAGACTCAACGAGAATCAGCGTGGTGCACAACGAGGCGCCAGGCGTTATACTCTCCACATTCGTATTCTGGTCCGAGCACTTGGAGGAAAGCACGATGAAAACGCTGTTGGGTTGCGCGTTGGTTACGGCGATGGTGGTGGCCTGTATCGCGGGATTCGCGGGGGCCAAGGAGCCCGGGGCTGGAGAGAATCCGAATCTCGGGCGCGTTCGGCACGTCGTATTGTTCAAGTTCAAGGACACGGCGACGCCCGAGCAGATCAAGAGCGTGGAAGATGCCTTCCGCGCCCTGCCCTCGAAGGTCCCCGCCATCCTCGATTTCGAGTGGGGCACCAACATGAGCCCTGAGAAGCTCGACCAGGGCTTCACGCACTGCTTCTTCCTGACCTTCAAGACCGCCGCCGACCGCGACGCGTACCTGCCGCACCCGGCCCACAAGGCGTTCGGCAAGATCCTCCGCCCCCACCTCGACAAGGTGCTCGTGGTCGACTACGTCGCCAAGGAGTAGCCGGCTCCGTGCCTGGCCGACGCGGTTGCGGATCTCGACCGGCCCACCAGTTCGTGGTAGAATTATTCCGAGTTCTTGGCATCTCCTCGTCCCACGTGAGTGCGGAGAGTAACGTCGTGCGTAAAGGACTCGGATGAGGAGGACGGATATGAGCATCGTTCTACACGGCGTGGTTCACGGCACGACGATTGAGCTCAAGGGAGACCCTGGCGTGCCGGACGGCCAGGAGGTCGAAGTCTCGGTCAAAATCATCGAATCGGCCCGGCCTTGGGGCGAGGGAATTCGGCGCTCTGCGGGCGTGGCTGCCGACATGCCGGGGTTTGACGAAGCCTTCGCCGAGATTGAACGCGAGCGAAAGGCTTCCAAGTTCCGAAAGACCGCGCCGTGAGCCTTCTCCTCGTCAGTGGTAAGAGAGACTCGAAATGCACCGACGGGACTTGCTGAGGGCGGGAATCCAGAGCGCGGTCGTTTCGGCCTCAGGGGAGCCGACACCGCGGGGATGCGCACCTTCAGGGACATTCCGGCGGGACATCCCGGGGACACAATGCTAAATTATTGACAGATTGGGAAAAGGAAGCACAAAAATTAAGTATTGTGTCCCCGGAATTAGATGCCGCCGAGAACAAGAAACTAGCTGCGGCGACGTTTCGACTTCTAGGCGGAAATCCCCTGGTACCGTCCGACACGCTCCAAGTCCTTCAGCAGCTCCCGCGGCGTCTGGTGGCGGTCTTCAGGCCGTTTGGCAAGCATCCGCAGCACCGCGCTTTCAAACAAGTCAGGCGTCGACAACTGGTACTTCTTGGGTGGGACCGGCTCGGTCTGGCGAATCTGGGTGATTACCTCCGGCAGCGACTTGCCCTCAAAGGGTGGGCGCCCGGTGAGCAGGGCGTAGACCGTGGCCCCCAGGCTATAAATGTCCGAGCGGCCGTCCACTTCGGCCTCGCTTCGGGTCCGCTCCGGCGACATATACAGCAAGTCGCCGACCAGCTCGCCAGGCTTGGTGACTTGCCGGGCCAGGGTTCCACTCATCGCCTTGGCCAGCATCAGGTCGCCCAACTTGGCCGCCTTGTCGCTGGAGCGGACCAGGATGTTGGCCGGCGTGATGTTGCGGTGGATGATCTCGTGCTCGAAGGCCGCCTCCAACGCCCGGCCGATGTGAACCGCCACCCGAAAGGCATACTGCCATTCGAGCATCCCCGCGATCCCGACCCGCGGGATCACCTGGGCAAGGCTTTCTCCCTCCACGTATTCCATGGCCAGCCAGCAATAGGGCCCG
>CAYTJV010000204.1:0-11732 GCA_964438165.1 uncultured Planctomycetaceae bacterium
ATTCGTTTGAGGAGCCGTAAACGGTCTCGGAGACGTGCGACAAGCACGAGTGGCCGACATCGTGAAGCAACGCCGAGAGCCGGACCCGCATGTGGTCCGCGTGCTTAATCCTGGGGTCGCTCTCCTTGGGGGGCGCGTGCTTTTCGTTAATGCTGCGGACAATCCTGCTGGCAACCGTCACGACCCCCAGCGTGTGGTCGAATCGCGTGTGCATGGCCGTCGGGTAGACCAAATACGCCAACCCGGTTTGGCGGACATCGCGCAGCCGCTGAAGAAGCGGGCTGTCGAGGATCGCGACTTCCCATGCGTAGAACGGGCAGGTGCCCCAGATGGCATCACGAATCGATTTCTCTGTCGCGTGCCTTTCCGCCTTGTAGCCGGAAAGGCTCTTCGTTACAAAATCGTCGACACGGGACTGGAAATCGTGTAGTGAAGCGGCTCCGTTCATGGAAGGCGATCCCGACGACAGACCTACGGCGTGGCGCGAATCCCGAGGTCTCGTTTGAAGTCCTCGACAACCTGCTCGTAGGATTTCATTTGCTCGGACGACAGGCTCGCCTTGAACTCCGCCGCGGACGGGCTCTCATGAACCCCGATATCATGGTATCGGTAAGTCGGGTTTGGCCTGCTCAGCACGCCGGACAACTGCAATTCTTGCAGAAGCTCGTCAATTTGGTCACAATGGGGATAGTTCCCATTAATATCGAATAGAAGATCTTCGACAAAGCACGCGGATCGCTGGGCCTGTTTCACCTGCCAAAAGAAGTGATGAAGCTCGCGGTGCGCTGCTTTGAAACACCGGTTGAAGTTCCGGTCATTCTCCAGGTCGACTAGAAGGGCGAGGAGGAACTTCCGCACATCGGTCGACGCCGTTGACGTGGAAGACATGGGTTTCCCTGCATGCAGTGGGTGCCGCGAAGAACTGGCATATCCTTCCATGTAAATACCATACGCAACTCGACGAGTCAATGTATCCCTCGCTGGGATTATCCGGGCCCGTTGCCGCGTTAAGTCCTTGAGGCACCAGAAGTTGCATAACGGTCTACGCCGCAGAACGTCTGTGAGAAGTCCCGGCCGGGTGGCATGCCGTCAACGGGCCTTAGCCGCGGGTCGGCATGGGCGAGTCTATCGCGCTTTCCATGCCCACCCAACGCTGGGCGTCGTGAGGGCATGCCACCCAACCCGCCCTACCCTGCTGACCGGAAGCTCCAACGCACGCTACTACTTTGCCCACAGCCGCAGCATCACGCCGCCGTGGCGGGGGATCTCAGCGCCGAACCCGACGGCAGACGGTGCCAGGTCGAGATCCTTTTGGCGCCAAAGGTCGCGCACGCGTTGCGCGGCGGGGAGCTTCAAGGCGGTCCATTTGGCGGTCACTTCGGTGGGCAGCTCGCCGCGGTTGAAGAGGCCCACGGCCTTCGAGCCGTCTTCCAGGTCTTTGACCATGGCGAACGTTTCTTCTCCCAGCGGCACGACCCGGGCACATTGGCCCAGCGCGTCCTGGTTCACTTCGATCACTTCCGGGTTGCAGAGGACGTTGAGCGTGAGCTCGTCCAGGCGGCTCATGTCGCCGCTGTAGAACAGGGGCGAGGCCATCAGGCACCAGAGCGATATGTAGGCGTACTGCTCGCTGGGCGTGATCGGGCAGGGCTTGGGCTCGCCGCCGGTGCGCGCGTCGCCGATGTAGCCGATCTGGATGTAGTCGGGATCGTTCCAACTGCCGGGGCGCGAATGGGCCCGGTGCTCGGCGTTCTTCAGGGCGACCTCGAAGATGCGGTCGAGCTCGAAGCCCAGGTCGCCGGCCGTGCGCCAGCTCTGCCCGCCCACCTCGGCGCCCCACTTCCACACATCGCCCATGCCGTACTGGCAGAGGTTCAACGTGATGTCGCGCTTCTGATTCTTGAGGATCCCGCCCATGAGGATGTACGGCTTCTTGAACGCTTCCAGGTCCTGTTTCCCCTGGACCACGTTGCCGTACGAGCACCAGTCGTACTTCAAGAGGTCGAAGCCCCAATAGGCGAACTGCTTGGCGTCCTGGGCCTCGTGCTGGTACGTGCCCGCGAAGCCCGCACACGTGAACGGGCCGGGCGAAGTGTAGATTCCCGCCTTGAGGCCCTTGGCGTGGATGTAGTCGGTCAGGGCCTTCATGTCGGGGAAGTGCTTGTTGGGGACGATGTTCCCCTTCGCGTCGCGCAACGGTCCGACGCGCAACGGGTCGCCGTGCTTCGGGGCGTTCATCCAGCAGTCGTCGATGCTCACGTACTGGTAGCCGACGTCGGCCATGCCGGTCTTGACCATAAGGTCCGCCGCCTCCCGCATCATCTTGTCGGTCACGCGATTGTAGTGGGCGTACCAGTGGTTCCAGCCCATGGTGGGCGTCAGGGCGAGCGTGTCGCCGCAGACGATGCGGAACGTCTTCTCCGCCGTCCCCGCGGCGTTGGACGCCTTGAGCGTGACCACGTGCTTGCCCGGCTTCTCGACGCAGCCGGTGAGGATGCCGGTCTGGGGATCGACCTTGAGTCCGTCGGGCAGCTTCTCAGCGGCGAAGGTGAGGGGCCGATCGCCGGTCGTGGGAATGCGATAGAGAAACGGATTGCCCGGCCGGCAGCCGTAGATCGTCGGGCCGTTGATCCGCGGCTTGGGCCCGGGCTTGGGAGTAAGGATGAACGGCGCTTCATAGGGGCCGGCGATCGCCTTGGGCCGCACCCCGGTTACTTCGAAGCGGGCCTCGGCCCAATCGGCATGATCGAAGTTGACCCCATCGCCGGCCGGATCGACGATGAGCAACAGCGTGTCGATTCCCTGGAGATTCACGTCGACCGCTTTTGCCGGCTGGCCTGCCTTCATCACGCCGCTTCGCCACAGGCGCTTCCCGTCGCCGTAGACGCGGAACTCGACGCTGCCGGTGTTGCCCTTCACTTCATCGTCGACCCCGACCGTGGCCTTAAACGACTCGGACCCTCGGCCCAGGTCCACGTACATCCGGCTGGCCGCGTGCGTGCCCACCCCGCGCTCGAACTTCTGGCCGGCGATCGACATCGGCTTGCCTTGGACCGACTTGTCCTTGAGCGGTTTGCCCCAGCCGGCGCTCATTCGGGTCAGGTTGAGCGAGGAAAGCCAGACCGTTTCCGCGGCGCCGGCCGAACAGGCCAGCAGCATGGCGAACGTCGTACAAACGAGAAATCTCAGGACGCGACGCATGATGATCTCCTTTTCTCATTCCCATTATAGAATGTTCTTCCAGAATACGGCCTCATGATATCGCCAGCCCAGCGGCGCGACCAGCGGCCTTACTTCCCCACGCAGAAGCGGCTGAAGACGCGCTGGAGGAGATCTTCGGTGTAGACAGCACCGACGACCCGGCCCAGCTCGTCCAGGGCGAGGCGGACTTCGGCGGCGACGAGCTCCTCGCCGAGTCTCGCCTGAAGCAAGTCGCGGGCCCGGGCGAGGCACTCGGCCGCTAGGCGGAGCGACTCCTGGCAGCGGGCGGCCGTGCCGGGCACCACGTCGTTGGCCGACCATCGCGCGGCCAGCACCGCCTCGGCGATTTGCTGACGGAGCTCGTCGATCCCTTCGCCGGTGAAACTGCTCGTCCGGGAAAAGGGGACAGGCACCTTTTGCCGGAACGGCCCTTCGGGTGCTTCGCACAAAAGGTGCCTGTCCCCTTTTCCCGGGCTGCTGGTGGGAACGGAAGAGACGTCTAGCCCGATCGGTCGCGGCGTATCGACCTTGGTCAGGACAACCACGCGATGGCCGGCATCCTCGGCCAGTTGCTCGCGCTCCCAGGCGTTGAGTGGCCGGGAGGAGTCGAGACACAGCAGGCGCACGTCGGCACGTCGGGTCTGCTCCGTCGCGGCCGTTTGTGCGGCAGCGTCCGGACCGGTTGCCTCGTCGGCCTGGTCGGCGACGCCAGCCGTATCGATCAGCACGCACTTCTGGCCGTGGAAATCCAACTCGGCACTCAGATAATCGCGGGTCGTGCCGGGATGCTCGGAGACGATCGCCGCGCCACGGCCTGCCAAGGCGTTGAACAAGCTGCTCTTGCCGGTATTGGGCCAGCCGGCGAGCACCACGCGCGGCAAATCGCTCGATGCCTGCCGGGAGGTCATGCGCCGGCCCAAGTGCTCGACCGTTTCCTGCGCCGCGGCCAATTGGCCCTCCAACGCGTCTTGCGTGATGAACGGCAGGTCCTCGTCGGCGAAATCGAAACCGACCTCCAAGTGGGCCAGCAGGTCCAGCAGGCGGTCGCGAAGCCGGCCGAGCGGTTCGGACAGTCCGCCCGCCAGTTGTGCCAGGGCGATCTCCAGATCGCGGGGATCGGCGGCGTCGATCACGCCGAGCACTGCTTCTGCCCGGGGCAGATCCATCTTCCCGGCCAGGAATGCCCGCAGGGTGAATTCGCCCGGTTCGGCCAGGCGTGCCCCCGCGGCGCAGAGGGCGCGGAGGGCGGATTCCAGAAGCGGGCGCGAGCCGAGGGTGTGGATTTCGGCCACCGGTTGGCCCGTATAGCTTCGCCCGGTCGGCCAGTAGTAGACTTCACACGGCAACGGCGATGCGACCGGGCCGCCGACGCGAAGCGCTCCACGAAGCGCGGAAGGGACCGCGATCGACTGCCAATCCACCGGTCCCTCTGCGACAAACACGGGCTGGAGACACGACCGCACCTCCGGCCCGCTGAGCCGCAGAATCCCCCGCGCCGCCCCACCCGGCGGCGAGGCAATGGCCGCGATTGTGTCGTCGAGGGCGAGAGTCATCGATGCAGCGGAAAGAAAGGAATGAATAGCGAATACTGAATACGGAATAGCGAATGCAGAATGAATCCGGCCAAACGTCCGAATGGCTAATCATTCTGACTTCCGTATTCAGTATTCAGTATTCGCTATTCATTTCTAATTCCGTCGGCCGCGGGCCTTGCGTTTGCTGGCCGGCGGGCCGCCGCGGGCGGGCAAGGGAAGTTGCGTGGCAGTACTGGCCGCCGGGCCACCGCTGCTTGCCGCCGCGGCCTTGGGCAGGAACTGGCGCTCGGCAATGCTCCACAGGCTGGAGGCGATGAAATAGATGCACAGGCCGCTGGCCACCTTGAAGAAAAGGATCCCCATGAAGATCATCATGTACTTCATGATCCGCTGCTGCATGGCCTGCTGCTCGTCGGTCGGCGGCGGCATGAACTTTTTCTGCTGCCAGATGAACAAGAAGATCGTGAGCAACGGCAGCAGATTGAAATACGGCCCCAGGCCGAACATCCCCGTGCCCCGGGCGACGAACGCCGGCATGAAGCCGCTCCAGTCGAAGAGCATGTCGGGCGCGGCCAGGTTCGAGGCCCAGCGGATGCTCTCGGTGATCAGCGGCGCCTGGCGCAGCTCGACGTCAACCATCAGCGACCGGTACAAACCGACGAAAATCGGCAATTGCAGGAACAGGATCAGGCAGCCGCCCATCGGGTTGTATTTGTGCTTGCGGAACAGCTCCTGCTGCGCCTTGCCGCGGGCCTCCAGGTTGCTCTTGTACTTCTCCTGGAGCTTCTTGATCTCCGGTTGGAGCTCCTGCATCTTCTGCGCGTTGAGGGCCTGCTTCTTGCTCAACGGGAACATGCACGATCGCACCAGCACGGTCAGCAGGATGATCGCCACGCCGTAGTTGGGAATCACGGAGTAAAACCCGTGCAGAATGCCCAAGAGCAGCCGGGCCACCGACCCGAACCATCCGTAGGTGATGATTTCGCCCAGGCCGTACTGATCCAAGAGCGCCGGGCGTTTCGGGCCCGCGAAAATCAAGAACTTCTCCTCCATCGCCGCGCCGGCCTTCAGGTCCCGCACGGTGCTGGTGACGCGGAACGAGGCGTTGGTGAGACTCGTGAGATCGGCCTCCACAACTCCGTAACGCAGCGGCTGCCAACGGGAGAACCAGACGTCGGTCGGGTCCGGACGTTGGGGAATCAGGAAGGAGGCGAAATACTGGGCATCGACTCCCACGTAACTCATCGGCTCGTTTCCCGCGCGCTGGCGAGGTTCCATGTCCCCGCCCGCGACTTGAATTGCCGAAATCGCGTGGATGTCGCCGTCGAACGACACGATCACGTCGCGCAGTCCTACCGCGCTCCACGTGCGCGAGACCTTGCTGGCATACCACCAGCCTTCGGTGGGCAGCCCGTTCGGACCATCGATGCTGTAGGCCACCTTGCGCGGGCCTTTGCCCGTGTTGCGAATCTCGAAATCGAACGTGAGATGGTAATCCCGAGCGTCGGCGCGCTGGGCGTCGTCGGGCTCGACCTTGGCCAGGCGGAACGTCTTGAAGACCTCCAGGTCCCATTGCGGCAGCAGGCGGCGAAACTTCACGTGCGATTCGTCCTGGGAGACGACCTCCCAGTTGACGTTCCGCAGGCCCGCTCCATCCAACTCGCGCTCGAGGTCGCCGCCGGCCATGGGAGCGTCGGCCGCGTTCTCGGAAGCGGCCAGCGTCTTGTCGTCAATCTGCGAGAAGGCCACCTGGAACGACGGCGGGGCGATGGATTCCGGGCGGATCACCTCCAGTGGTCGCCGCGAAAGCGTGACCGGCAACTCCATCTCTTGCCCATTTCGGACAATCTTCAGCCGCACGGTCTGCCCGGGCTTGGTGTTGTGCAACGCTGCCGAGAGCGAGACGAAGCCGGTCACCGGCTCGTCGTTGACGGCCTTGATCGAATCGCCCGGCGCTAATCCGGCCTGTTCGGCTGGCGTGCCGCGGCCGACCACCTGCACCGGGCAACTACTGCCCCGCACGCCCTCGTCGCCCACGACGTTTCCCAAGTAGCCGCTGCGGTCCTCCAACTCGTGGAAGCGAGGACTGTTCAACTCGATCCGCCGCACGGCCGCCCCGCGATTGGTGAGCGCAACCGACATCCGATAGGGGCCATCGGGA
The DNA here is from genome assembly GCA_964438165.1 of uncultured Planctomycetaceae bacterium. Lineage (GTDB taxonomy): Bacteria > Planctomycetota > Planctomycetia > Pirellulales > Thermoguttaceae > CALFBP01. Next base: position 6,898 of record CAYTJV010000204.1, read on the forward strand.
TCGAGCGAGCCGAGCGTGGGCCAACGGTCGGGAACCTTGACCTCGGCCACCTCAGCCTTGGGGGCCTCAGGCACCGGCTTTCCCGCTTCTGGCTGGGCTGGTTGCGGCTTGGCGTCGGCCGGCTTCGCTCCTTCTTTCTTGCCCGGCTCGACCGGAGCGGCGGGACCGACGGCCGGTCCCCCCTCCTTACCGGGCACTTTGGCCGGCGCTTGCGCCACCGGGGCCGGCTTCTCAGGCACCGGCTCTCTCGGCGGGGCAAAAAACGACATCAAGTACGCGTTGGCTACCAGAAGCCCTATCGAAAGGGCGACGAACAGGGCGTAACGGCCCCACATCCCCTGCATCGGACTCTCTTCCATCAGTCAATCTCACCTCGACGTTACCGCCCGTCCCGCAGCCGATCGCCGAGGAAGTTATCTAGTTCGGGGATGGCGTAGATCTTGGCAATCGTCTCCTCAAACGGATACTCGACCCTGCGGAAGCGAACCACCGGCCTGGGAGCGGCGGCGAATCGAAGGGTGCTGCTGACCGGCCCGCCCGTAGGAGCGGCACCTTGGGACGCCTCGCCGGAGGGGGCATCCCCGTCGTCGAGAACCACGTAGCACGCGCGGGGGTCGCCGTCCCGCGGCTGGCCCACGGAGCCCACGTTGGTCATCGTCTTCTGATCGCCAAGCGTGTACTCGTAGCCGATCTCTTCCGGACTGAAGAACCGCAGGTCCTCGGTGAAGATGCCGGGCACGTGCGTGTGGCCCTGGAACGCATGATACTCAATCAGGGCGAAAATCTTCTCCATTTTGCGGCGGTTGTAGATGTCTTCCGGAAAAACGTATTCATTGAGCGGATTGCGTGCCGAGCCGTGTACGAACAAGAACGGCCCCTCCTGGTGATTTCGCGGCAACTCGCCGAGGAAATCCCAGCGGCGGGAGGCTGCCGCAGAATCCCCGCCCGGTTCCTCCAACTGGGACCGGGTCCAGAAAATGGCCCGCTCCGCTCCCGTGTTGAATCCTTCCGGATCGAACAGCGCGCCCTGATCGTGATTCCCCAGGAGGCAGACCTTGCACTTCATGATCAGGTCGATGCACTCGCGGGGATTCGGGCCGTAGCCCACGACGTCGCCCAGGCAGAAGACGTCGGTAATCCCCTGGTTCTGGATGTCAGCCAGGACGGCTTTCAGGGCTTCCAGGTTGCTGTGGATATCGCTGATGACCGCTCGTTTCACGTTGTCGTACTCTGTTTCAGACAGGTCGTGCGCGGAACCCCCACGGGGCACCGGGGAATATGCCCCGAATGCCGGCCATTCATTCCGCCCAGTGTATTGTCGCTCGTAAGCGTGGTCAAGTCGAGGGCTGTTGGCTTGCCGGACCGGGGAGTTTCCGTTAGGGTGGCCAAAAGCACTTGCGAGCAATCCGGGAACTGCTGCCACCGCGTCCGCCTGGTAGCCGAATTCGCCAGAATTCGGGAGGCGGCAAACACCTACCCCGAATTCTGGCGAATTCGGCTACGTTGGGGCGTCATTAAGCTATTCTAGGCCCCTCATGCGACTCCTGGCCATCGACACCAGCGAATCGGTCGGCAGCGTGGCAGCCCTGTTTGGCGGCAACGTGTTGGCAGAAAACAACTTACCCACCGACAAGGGGAGTGCTCAATCGCTTGCCCCGGCCTTGAAGGGCCTGTTGCACCAGGTCGGGTGGCGCGCCAGCGACATTCAGGGGGTGGCCGTAACGATAGGTCCTGGGTCGTTTACCGGCCTGCGCATCGGGGTGACCACGGCCAAGGCGCTGGCCTACGGCGTGAAAGCCAACGTGGTGGGGGTCGACACTTTGGAAGCCATCGCCGCCGCTTGCCCCCCGGAGATCGACCACTTAGCCGTGGCCATGGATGCCCAGAGGGGGCAAGTCGTTTCCGGGGTCTTCCGCCGGGGGCCAGACGGCTGGTTTTCCCCCTCCGGCCCATGGGAGTTGGCCGATCTGGAGGCCTGGCTGGCCGGCCTGCCCGCCGGAATCGCGGTGGCCGGCCCCATACTCCGCGGGCTGTCGAAAGAGCTGCCCGCGGGCGTTCGCGTCCTGGAACCGCAGTACTGGTCGCCCACCGCCTCCGCGGTCGGCCGCCTGGCCGCCCGCCGGTTCACCCAAGGAGAGCATGACGACCTCTGGGCGCTCGCGCCGCGTTACTACCGCCGCAGCGCCGCCGAGGAGCGATGGGAGCGCAAACGCGATGGTGCAGACCGATGAAAGATGCCGGTTCCGCGCTGCGTTCACTCACGCTCAGGCGGCCGATTGATCCTTGTTATCCGGAACCTTGGGCGCATCGATGAGTCGCTCCCGATGGCGCTCTTGCAACTCGATGTAGTAGGCCACCATCCGTGCGGGGTCGTGATTGAATTGCTCCGAGATGCGATGCCGCACCTCCCGGATTTCATCAATCACCGGATCATTCTGATTGGGGTTCATCGTAGAAGCTGGGGACCGTAGACTCGACGTATGCTCGCGGCATCTTCATGATGGTATCATAAGCTATTGGGTTCAGGGAGAAAAGCGTGTTGCCCGGCAATTCACGTCGCGCGAGGGAAGGAGGATACCGTGAGAATCCCGCCCTATTGGACCAAGGATGCCTACACCGGCAAGGACCGGCAAGGCAAGTACCACACGTTCGCGGCCTGGGGTTGGTCGCTGGAGAGCCTCGCGGCGGCCAGGGAGGACGCCGTCGCAAGGGCCAAACGGATCTTCGAGCGGGTGACCAGCGGCCGGCAGCCGGACCATTACGAGTACCTCGAACATCCGCTGCGAGAGGAGATCGTCGACTCGCTGCAACACGACGGCAACGAACTGGCCATCATCACGCGCAACAGCTACGGGGCCGTGAATCGCAGGCTTACCGAGAAGCAGCAGTGTTTTCGCGCCCGGCTCACGCCCAAACCGTGGCGATGCGGGTGCAAGAAGCCGCCGAGCCGCTATCCGTGGGATGATCCGCAAGCGGAAAGCAAATACCGCGAGTGGCAGCAGAACTATGAACAACAGGCCCGCAGCTACGCGACGTGCCGCCTCCTCGGAGCGATCGGCGAAGGCCCGTCCGACGAGCGGATCGGCAGCGTGGTGAGCGTCCACGATCGCTATACGCTGAACGATACGGAAGCGACTTTGGCGTGAGAGAAATTCTTGGTGCGCGCGCAAAATGTTGAACAGGAGGAAACGGAGGGAGACGCAAGCCAATCCTCCGTTTCCTCTGTTGCCTCCTGTTCAAGCCCCGATTCTTCGCCGCGCCCATCCTATGGCGTGCTTCGCGCCCGCCGGGCCACGCGGACTTGGGCGCGGTACTGGGTCGTGAGGCGGTCGCGATGGGCGAATTCCTCGTCGGAGTGCGCGGGACGGCGTTGGGCCGCTGCGAGTTGTTCGCCGGCCACGTCGGCGTCGAGTTGCTCGGCGGGCATGGCCCGGCTGGTGAGCACTGTGACCAAGTTGCCGAGCACCTCGACGAAGCCGCCCTCGATGTAGAAGCGGCTCGTCTGGTCGGGCGTGCGGATTCGCATTTCCCCGGAACCGAGCCGGCCGATCATCGGCGCGTGCCCCGGGGCGATGCCGATCTCGCCGTCGTAAAGCGGCAGGGCCACAAACTCCGCCTGCTGGTCGCGGACAGTCTTCTCAGGCGTGACGATGATGCACTGGAGGTCGGGCATGGAGGTTCGGGGTTCAGGGTTCAGGGTTCAGGGTAAATGATGAAGGATGAAAGATGAAGGATAGCAGACGCCGAGACGCTGAGAGGCAGTGATGCCCCAGGTCTCCTCCACTCCCCCACCTCCCCCACTCCCCCTCTCCTCCACTCCTCCTCTCCCCATCCCTCATCCTTGCTTCTTCATCTTCTCGGCCTGCTGGGCGGCTTGCTCGATGGGGCCGACGTACATGAACGCCTGCTCGGGCAGGTGGTCCCATTTGCCGTCGGCGATCTCTTCGAAGCTGCGGATCGTGTCGGCCAAAGGAGTGATTTCGCCGGCCTTGCCGGTAAAGACCTCGGCCACCAAGAACGGCTGGGAGAGGAACCGTTCCATGCGCCGGGCCCGCTGGACCACGATCTTGTCTTCCTCGCTTAACTCGTCGACGCCCAAAATGGCGATGATGTCCTGCAGCTCGCGGTAGCGCTGCAACGTCCGCTGTACGCGGCGGGCGATGGCGTAATGGCGGTCGCCGACGTACTGCGGGTCGAGCACGCGGCTGGAGGAGGCCAGCGGATCCACCGCGGGGTAAATTCCCTTCTCGCTGATCGACCGTTCCAGATAGATGAAGGCGTCGAGCTGGCCGAAGGCCGCCGCGGGGGCGGGATCGGTGGGGTCGTCGGCCGGCACGTACACGGCCTGCACCGAGGTGATCGCCCCCTTCGACGTCGAGGCGATCCGCTCCTGAAGCGCGCCCATCTCGGTGGCCAGCGTCGGCTGGTAGCCTACGGCCGAGGGCATGCGCCCCAGCAAGGCCGACACCTCGCTGCCGGCCTGGGAAAAACGGAAAATGTTGTCGATGAACAACAGCACGTCGGCGCCGGTCGTGTCGCGGAAGTACTCGGCCATGGTCAGCGCCGACAGGCCCACGCGGAGCCGCGCCCCCGGCGGCTCGTTCATCTGGCCGAAGACCATGCAGGTCTGCTCCATGACGCTGCGCCCGGTCTGGCCGATCTGCGATTTCTGCATTTCCAGCCAGAGATCGTTGCCCTCGCGGGTCCGCTCGCCGACGCCGGCAAAGACCGACACGCCGCCGTGGGCCGAGGCGATCCGGGCGATGAGCTCGGTGAGGATCACGGTCTTCCCCAGTCCGGCCCCGCCGAACAGGCCCGCCTTGCCGCCGCGCACG
>CAYTJV010000205.1:0-11717 GCA_964438165.1 uncultured Planctomycetaceae bacterium
GCAAGAGCCAGTATCTGCGCATGAACTTCGATTCCGGCAATACCTTCATTGCCGGGCAGGATCCGGTGGAGTTCCTCAAGCGGTTCATCGACCGCGTGAGCCACGTACACGTCAAGGACGTCTCGGAAACGCTCGCCACGGCCACGCGGGGGAAACAAGCCGGCATCGCCATCAGTCACTGCGCCCTGGGCGACGGAGTCAACGCCGAGAACATCAAGAAATGCCTGGCCCTCTTGCGCGACCACGGCTACCAGGGCGTCTTGAGCATGGAATGCGAAGGCCAAGGCGGCCCGATGATCGAGCGCTCGCTGGCCTGGCTCCGCAAGACGCTCGGCGACTTGAAGATCCCCGTGGCGGGATAGTGCCGCCGCAAATTGATGGGATTCGCTCCGCTCGGCCCGCCTAGGCGATTTCCTTAATTCCCAGTGCTTTTCGGGCTTTCGTGATTGCCCGATTTCCTGGCTCCAGGGCCTCTTAGCCGAGCTGCGTGCCCAGACTCCTCACATTCAACGACGGCGACTTCAAGGAGTTCATCGAGATTACCACCTTGAGCCGTCCGCGACGGGTCTGGAGACCCATCCTACCGCGATTCTTCCCTGCTGGAGTAATAGCGCCTGTTAGCGGTTTTCGATGCGGAGCAGTTGGGTTTCCGTGCGGAGGATCAGGCTCTGCCGCGAGATTGCCGGGGTGGCCAGGCACAGCTCGCCGACGCTGTTGGTGCGGAGCAGCTTGAACTGCGGTCCGGCTTGGATCACGAACGTGTCCCCGTCCTCGCTCAGGCAGAACAGCTTGCCCTGGTAGCCCCAAGGCGACGAGGTGAAGGACCGCGCATTGGGCGCGATGCGGGTCTTTCCGTAGATTTCCTTGCCGGTTTGCGCGTCGTAGCAGGCCAACTGGCCCAGGTCGTAGAGCACATAAAGGTGGTCGCCGTAGAGCAGCGGAGACGTGTTGTAGGGCGCTGCCATCTTCTGGCACCAGGCCACGTGGCGATTGCCGGTCTCCTCGCCCTTCAAGGAAATATCGCCCAACGCCCCGGGCCGGATCGCGACCACCGGCCGCTTGCGGTCCAGGACGAATCCGGAGCTGACGTACAAGAGGTCCTTGCCGGCGCAGGGCGTGGGAATCGTGATCGACGACATGCCGCCGAGCTCCCAGAGCAGCTTGCCGTCGAGGCCGTACGAGCGGACCTTGCGCGTGCCATTGGTGACGATCTCGGTGCGCTCCGGGCACTCCCAAACGAAGGGCGTGCTCCAGTTCGATTTCTCGTCCCGATCCACGCGCCACACGTCTTTGCCGGTGAGCTTGTCCAACGCCACCAGGAAGGACTGCTCCTGGTTGTCGTTGACGAGGTAGATGCGGTCGCCATGGAGGACCGGCGAAGCGGCCGTGCCCCAGTTGGACTGCATGGGAAACTCGCCCCAGCTTCGCGACCAAAGCTCCTTGCCGGCGAAGTCGTAGCAGAAGAGACCCAGGCCGCCGAAATAGGCGTAGATCCGCTGGCCGTCGGTCGCCGGCGTTTCCGAGGCGAAGGAGTTCTTCAGATGGCGTCCGTAGCGCGGCGCGCGTCGACCAGCCGTCCGCTCCCAGACGATCTTGCCCGTGGCCCAGTCGATGCAGTAGACCATCCAGCGCTGGACCTCGCCGGTCGTCGGCCGATTGCCGCCGATGTAGAGGCCCTTCTTGACTTGCTCGGGCTGGCCCTCTTCCTGGATCGCCGCGGTGACGAACACTCGATCGCCCCAAACCACCGGCGACGACCAGCCGCGGCCGGGGATTTTAGCTTTCCAGAGGACATTTTCTGTCGCACTCCAAGCCTCCGGGAGGCCCGTCCCCTCGCCCACGCCGGAGGATCGGGGGCCGCGGAACTGCGGCCAAGCGTCGGCGGCGGGTGCCGCATACGTCAAAGGGCCAATCAAAAGCACACAACTCAATCCCTCGAATGCGGCCACAAGGACTCGGCCTATTTTCTGCAACGGCATCGGTCTACCTCCACTCACAAAACAGGAAAGCCGGATTCTATCACGGCACGTCGGCAAACGCTATCATAGGATCGTCCACTCCGGACGGACGCCCAAAGGGCTTTCCCCATGCCAGAATCCCGAGCTCGGCGGTAACCATGTTTGCCACGAAGTGCAGAAAACAGTCGGAGGCGCTATTCATGCGACGCATTTTCATTGCTGCGTTGGCTGTAATTCCCACTTGGGCAGCACTCTGCGGCGCCAGCCGCGCGGAGGGCGATCGAGGCGATCCGGGATTGCGGCGGCCCAACGTCGTTATCATCGTTGCGGATGACATGGGATTCTCCGACGCCGGCTGCTACGGCGGCGAGATCCAAACGCCGAACCTCGATCGGCTGGCCAACGGCGGCCTGCGGTTCACGCAGTTCTATAACACCGCCCGCTGCTGGCCCTCCCGCGCGAGCATTCTCACCGGCTACTACGCCCAGCAGGTCCGGCGCGATTCGCTGCCCGGCCTGGATGGCGGGGCGGGCGGCCGGCGGCCGGCATGGGCGCGGCTGCTGCCGGATCTTTTGCGCCCGCTCGGCTATCGCTCGTATCACTCCGGCAAGTGGCACGTGGACGGCAAGGTGCTGGACGGCGGGTTCGACCGCTCCTACTGCCTGGAGGATCACAATCGCAACTTCAGCCCCAGGCAGCACACGTTGGACGACCGGCCGCTGCCGGCCGTCAAGCCCGGCAGCGGGTACTATTCCACCAGGACAATCGCCCAATATGCCATCGACATGCTGGCCGAGCACGGGTCCAAGCACCGCGAGGCGCCGTTCTTCCTTTATCTGGCGTTCACCTCTCCGCATTTCCCGTTGCACGCGCTTCCCGAGGACATCGCCGTCTACCAGGACCGCTATCGAGCGGGCTGGGATGTATTGCGCAAGGAGCGATACGATCGCATGACAAAGATGGGCCTGGTCAACTGCCCGCTGTCCGGGCTCGACGCGGATACGGTTCCAGGCTGGAACCTCTCGGAGGAGCAGTTGCGACGCCAGATCGGTCCGGGCGAAGCGGGGCGCGCCGTTGCGTGGAACAGCCTGACCGCCGAACAGAAACGGTTCCAGTCCGTCAAAATGGCGATCCACGCGGCCATGGTCCATCGCATCGACATCGAGATCGGCCGCGTCGTCGATCGACTCAAGGCGATGGGGGGCTTCGACAATACCTTGATCTTCTTCCTCTCGGACAACGGCGCGAGCGCCGAACAAATCATCCGCGGCGACATGCACGACCGCGCCGCGCCGCCCGGCTCGGCCGGGAGTTTTCTCTGCCTCGGCCCGGGTTGGTCCAGCGCGGCGAACGCGCCGCTGCGGCTGCACAAGTCCTGGGTCCATGAGGGCGGCATCGCCACGCCGCTGGTGGTTCACTGGCCGCGAGGCATCCCCGCTCGCGGCGAGCTCCGCCACAATCCGGGCCATCTGATCGACCTTGCGCCAACGATCCTCGAAGTGGCCGGCGGCCAGTGGCCGGCCAACTTCGCCGGCAAGCCGATGCCGCCCCCGCCCGGCAAGAGCCTCGTGCCGGCGTTTGCCAGGGATGGCTCGATAACGCACGACTATCTCTGGTGGTGCCACATCGGCAACCGGGCGATTCGCGTCGGCGACTGGAAACTGGTTGCCGCCGGCCAGTCGCCATGGGAACTCTACGACATGCGGTCGGACCGCTCTGAAACTAAGAACCTTGCAGCCGAGCATCCCGACAAGGTCAAGGAGCTCGACCAGGCGTGGACCCGGCGTGCGGAGGAGTTCCGCGCGTTGGCCATGAAGGACCGTCCATCCGACCAACCAGGCGGAAGAGCCAAACCCAAGAAGAAGTCAGGCCGGTGAAACCGTTTGGTGCTACTCGCGATTCGTGGAGCGAGGAACAATGCCCTTGTCGGCCGCCACCCGGTCGGGTAGGATGGGGTGAAGGGGTGTAGAGGTGCGTGGACGAACCGCTAGGCAGAAAGGGCCCGTCGATGGCTGTGACGCTTGAGACCGAATTGGAAACGCCGCCCATGGAGGCCGGCGATCGGCTGACGCGCGAGGAGTTTGAGCGCCGCTGGGAACTGATGCCGCACGTCAAGAAAGCGGAACTGATCGAAGGAGTCGTCTACATGCCCTCCGCAGTACGCTATCGCCAACACGGCTGCCCGCACTCGGCTATCAGTACCTTGCTAGGGCTATACATGGCGGCCACGCCGGGAGTGGAAACGGCCGACGGCAGCAGTGTCCGCCTCGACAACGACAACGAGCCGCAGCCCGATCTCCTTTTGCGTTTGGAGCGTTCCCTCGGCGGCCAGTCGTGGGAGGACGCTGAGGGGTATCTCACCGGCGCCCCGGAGCTGGTGGTCGAAATCGCCGCCAGCAGCGTCTCGTACGACCTCCACCAGAAACTCCACGTCTACCGCCGGCACGGCGTGCGGGAGTACGTGGTGTGGAGAGTCTTCAATAAGGCGATCGACTGGTTCGTGCTCCGCGAAGGCAGTTACCAGCCGCTGGCGCCGGATGCCAACGGGGTGCTCAAGAGTCTCGTCTTCCCGGGACTCTGGCTCGACTTCCCTGCGCTGGTGCGCAACGACTTGGCCGCCGCCGTCGCCACCGCGAACCTCGGCCTGGCCAGCCCGGAACACGCCGAGTTCGTCTCCCAGCTCAGCAAGAAGCGCGGCGGGCAATAGGCAACCGGATCTGAACGACGATCACGGAAGCTGATCGTGCAAAGGTCACCCTTCGACCCGAATCTCGTGCTTCACCTGATCGGCGTGTACCAGGCGCCCGCGGCCCGGCAATGAAGTCAGGTACTACGATACCGGCTTCCGCGTGGCGCTGACGCCGCGCTAGGCGATCCGCCGATAGACGAAGATGGCCGCAGCGGGCCTGGTCAGGAGGTGGATCGTGAGGCCTTGCTCCATGAGTTCCCGGCCGGTCATTCGGCACGGCTTCGGGTCGTCGAAGTTGGTCAACGAGTATTCGGCGGTCGGCTCCAGTCCGGCCAGGCGATAGGTGGCATGGCCCATCGGGCTGTTCTGCCGCCGAAACGCTTGGACCAGCCCTTCGCCCAAGTCTGCACGGTGGAATTGCCAAGCCATCCAGGCGTCGGTCGCCGTGCTGTACGGTCCGAGCGGGTGGAAATCGCCCGTGTAGAGGTGTTTGAGCGATTTGTGGTCCTTCAAAATCCGCGCCATGGCGTCCCAGACCGTGGGGTCTTTCGAATAGACGTCGGCCGCAAGGACGAAATGGCTTCCCAGCCCGCTCCGGCAGTGGTAGCGGTCCAGGCTGGCAGCCCCGATGCCCGTGATCGGAATCCATTGGGCCAGGCCGTAGGTGTGACACTGCTGGCCAATGGGGTCCCAAAGGTAGTCGCTCCGGGTGAGCACGAGGGCCCGGCGGAGCATCTCGAAATCGATCCTCCGTCCGCCGCTGGCGCAGGTATCCAGAAGCAGATTGGGATGCTGCCGCTTGAGCGTGTCGAACAGATCGTACAGCCCCGTGACGTATCGAATTTCGTTGATCCCTTGCCGGTCCGGGGCCTCGCCGTTGCGCCAGTAGTACACGGGATACATGTTGAAGTCGTTGCGGTAGCAGTCGATGCCCACGCCGCCGATCATGCCGGAGAGTTTTCCTTTCAGCCAGGCCAGGGCCTCGGGGTTGCCCAGGTCGAGCAGGTGAAAGCCGTCCTGGATCTGATACTTGAGCTCCGCGGGCATGACGTCGGTCGGCCGTAGCAGCCATTGGGGGTGATGCTTGTAAAGCCATGTGTCGGGCATGACGCGCTCCGGCTCGAACCAGAGCAGGAACTTCATTCCCGCCCCGTGCGCGGCATCGGCGATGGGCTTCATGCCGCCGGGAAATCGCGCCGGATCGGGATCGGGATTGCCGACGTATCGGGCCCAGTTCCGGCCGCAGGAGAACCAGCCGGCATCGATCCACCAGTAGTCGGCGGCAATACCGCGGGAAGCCACATTGCGAATCGCTTGCAGCATGTTCTCTTGGGTGGTGTCCTCAAACCTCACGACCGCGTGCGGCGATAGGGCGAAGGGCGGATCGACCGGCTTTCCACCAGCGGCCGGCGTATAGTGCTGGAGCAAGAGCCGCCGCAGCAGGTTCTGGCCCCGCATCCGATCCGGCCCTGACCAGAACAGGACGAGAATCGCCGGGGTACGTATGGTTTCGCCCGGATGGAGTTTCAGATGGGTCAACTCCATTCCGGCCTGCACGTTGACGGAGCCGCTGCCCGACCTCACGAACGACGCCGCCCACTGACCGGTCCAGCCCACGCCAATCGCAACGCCTCCGCTGTCCGGGCTGGCCAGGTTCACCAGCGGCAGCGTGCCGTCCGACGAGCGGCCTCCGAAGCAGGCAAGCCGCAAGCGGTCGCCCGGCGCGAGCGTTTTCTCCTGAGGTCGAAAATCGGTGATCCGCTCATGGCTCCCCTCGGCGTAGTAGAGCGTGAAAGGCCCGCCCGCCGCAGATGGGCCGAACTCGGCATTCAGGGCCTGCACGTTCTCAAGGATCGGCGTGTCGGCACGTCCGGTGTTCTTGAACTGAAGGACCCACTCGACGGCGGGGAGGTCGCGACAAACCACGGCCACGCACCGAAGGACGAGGCCCGTCGTTGGGTCCGTTAGCGCGATGACCCGCTCGCTACGGCGCTCGTCCAGTTCCCGCGCCGCCGTCTCGCGCTTCCAAGCGGGTAGCAGCTCGCCCGACGGCTTGCCTCCGTAGAGAAACGAGAACGGCAGGCCCGAAGTGGCCTTAGGGCCGAGCCTCGCCTCGACCCATTGCTTGGCCGACTGCATCTCGACCGCCGAGGGCTCGACGGCCGGCGAACTCGAACCGGCCAGACACGCGATGAGCAGGCCGAGGAGCAGGTCTCTTTGTAGCAGCATGCCGTGGTTCATTCACCCCGCCGCCCCACGTCTCGGTCTCTTGGTCACGTCGGCTGACACGACGTTGATCTCCAATTCGCAATCGAGTCCGTCTGCATATCGTTGGAGCGTCGTCAACGTCGCGTTCTTTTGCGATTCCAGCCGAGCAAGATTTCCTCGGCTCATCCCGGTACGCGCGGCCAACTCGGACAGGCTGATCCCCTTCGCCTCGCGCATCGCCCGAAGTCTTGCAATCGCGACTTTCTCCGGCGATGCCTTTGCGGGAGGAACCTCTTGCATCACTTGCTCGCGAATCTTGCGGTACTTGGCAGCTTCCGATTTCGTCAGGCGACGAGATCGCGTTACGCCTCGAAAGAGTTTCTTGGGCATGATTCACTCCTCAACGGGGTAGGCGGTGATCGGGTAAACGGTGCTCTCGTCGATCTCCTCGTAAGCCACGGCAATGTACTCCCGACTCGGCGTGAACCCGAATACCATCCGACGGCCGCTGGACCGACTAGTTTCTTGACGTTGGGGATTGTTTAGAACGAACTCCACGTCGATTGGCGTAAGACCGTGTTCAGCGATGTGCTGGACGTTGCCGTCCGGATCGTCGGGCATATCCCAAATTGCATCGATCACTGGCATGGGTCCGACCTCAACGGTGCGACTTCATTAATGATAACATCCTTGGAAGCGCAGGCAATATAGCACACCCGGAGCCCATCCACAGCGGCAGTAGGCCGTCTAGCAAAATCGGCGCCGCCTGTTGACATGTGCTTCGCCATTCTCACAATAGCGGTGGAGATCGTTCCTCGAGAAACAAAGGGAGAAGTGGTATGCGATTGACGCGACGCGATTTCCTGTCGGCCACGGCCGCAGCGGGCCTGACGATGGCCGTCCCTTCAGTCCTTAAGGGAAACCAAGACAAGGTTTACAAGACAGCGCTGGTGGGTAGCGGCTGGTGGGGGATGAACATCCTTCGCGAGGCGATCCGGGCCGGGCAGTCGAAGGTCGTTGCCATGTGCGACGTGGACCGGAGGCTTTTGGACCCGGCGGCCGCGGAGGTCGAAAAGATGACCGGCGGCGTGCCCAAGAAGTACGGCGATTACCGCGAGTTGCTCGACAAGGAGAAGCCCGAGATCGTCATCGTGGCCACGCCCGACCACTGGCACCCGCTGCAAACCATTGCCGCGGTCCAGGCCGGGGCCCACGTGTATGTGGAGAAACCGATCAGCCACACGATCAAGGAGGGCCGGGCGATGGTCAACGCGGCCCGGGCCGCCGGGCGCGTGGTGCAGGTCGGAACGCACCGCCGGGTGTCGCCCCACAATGTGGCGGGGCGCGAGTGCATTTGCTCGGGCAAGCTCGGCAAGATCGGGATGGTGCGGGCGTTCGTACACTACGGCGGCGGGCCCGAAAAGCCCCGCAAGAACGTTGAACCGCCCAAGGAACTCGATTGGGAGATGTGGTGCGGCCCCGCCCCCGTGCGTCCGTACAACGGCGACCCCACCAACCCCTGGGCCGGCGGCATCCATCCCCGCGGGTTCCGCACGTACCTCGACTACGCCAACGGCACGCTAGGCGACTGGGGCATCCACTGGATGGACCAGATCCTCTGGATCACGGGGGCCAAGTGGCCCAAGAAGGTTTTCTCCACCGGCGGACGGCCAATCAAAGGCCCGCCCGTCCTGACCAAAGAAGAGCAAACCAGCGACGCGCCCGACAGCCAGGTGGCCGTGCTGGAGTTCGACGAGTTCACCGTCTCCTGGGAGCACCGTCAGTTTGCCGGCAACAACGCCGAGAAGGGCGAGTCGGTCGGCTGCTACTTCTACGGCACGGAAGGCACCTTCCACATGGGCTGGCAGCAGGGCGCGGTGTTCTATCCCGTCGACTCGCGCAAGGCCCCGGTCCGCTTCCCGCCGCAACTTCACCAGCCCGACGAGCAGAACATCAAGGAGCTCTGGGCCGATTTCCTCCAGGCGATTCCCTCCGGCCGGCGTCCGGTGAGCGACATCGAGGAAGTCTACCGCTCCACCAATTGCAGCCTGCTGGGCATGCTCTCGCTCAAGCTCGGCCGCAGCGTCCAATGGGACGGCGAAAAGGAGGAAATCGTCGGCGACCCCGAAGCCAACAAGCTCCTCCGCCGCCCGTACCGCGGGCCGTGGAAGTATCCGGAAATCGGGTGATCTGGCGCGAGGACCGCGGCCGCTCGTCCCGAGGAAATAGGGGACAGTCCGAGGAAATAGAGGAAATAGGGGACAGTCACCTATTTCGAGAACACAAAATAGACACGGAGGAAATACGGAGGAAATAGGGGACAGTCACCTATTTCGAGAACACAAAATAGGTGACTGTCCCCGGTTTCCCCCTTTACGCTCCCGCATCCGCCCCACGCCCCGATTGAGCACATGAAACAGCATTCCCCCCGGCGCGACTCTTGCGGTTCGTGGCATAGCGACAATCCTACCCGAACCACCTATTCTCGTCAATATATGCGCCTGTCCCCTTTACGCTCGCTTCGCCCCGACGTGCCGCAGGACCTCGAGGCGGTCGTGCTCCGCTGCCTGGAGAAGGACCCGGCCGGACGGTTTCCCGATGTCGACCTCCTCGATCAGGTTCTCGCTGAATGCTGCGCCGCCGGCCGGTGGACGCAGGCCAGCGCCGCTGCTTGGTGGCGAAACAGGCTTCCCGGCGGCGGAATCCATATTCAGACCCATGACGCTCCCGGGAATTCGGGCGAGGAAACTTCAGATTGAACCTGGCCCCCCCTTGATACGGGGCTGACCCCAGCGCCCTGCCTTGGGCGGACTGCCAGCAGTTGGAGAAGAAAAAGCGGACGTGGGGAGCTTGACTTGTCCGGATGGCCCGTTCATACTCAGTGCGGTTCCGGTTGACCGTTTGGCGTGGAACGGTTCGGCGTTTTTCCTTTCGGGATTGTTTCCGCCGACGGGGCGCGGTGCGCTCCGTTGGAGTGCGCCGGCTGGCTCCGCGGTTTCCTGTCTCTTCCATTTTCGGAGGTCGCGTCATGGTATGTTCTCATTCTCCCACGCGACGGGCCTTTACGCTCGTCGAGCTCCTGGTGGTGATTGCCATCATTGGAATTCTGATTGCGCTGCTCTTGCCGGCGGTGCAGGCCGCGCGCGAGGCCGCGCGGCGCTCGCAGTGCACCAACAACTGCAAGCAGTTGGCGTTGGCCCTGCACAACTACGCCGACGTGCACAAGGCGTTTCCCTACAACTACGGGGGCAACCAGCAGTACAACATCAACGGAACCGGTCACAGTTGGCTGCAGGGCATTCTTCCGTTTGTCGAACAGAAACCGCTTTATGACCAGATTGATTTTCGCTTGCCCGTGGGGGGCGGCGCTGTTGGAAGCGCCACGTACACCGTCAACACGCAGGTGTCTTTGACGGTCGTGGCGGCATTTGTCTGTCCGACCGACGTGAATAACCAAGGTCTCATGGGTAGTCGGGCCAACGTTGGGGATACGCGGGCGATTACCAACTACAAGGCTTGTGCGGGGAGCAACTGGCAGTGGGGCGACAACCCGATTTGCCGCCACACTTATCCGAACGGCCGCTGGGCTAACAGCGGGAACGGACTTGATCGCGGCAACGGCATCATCTGTCGCAACTCGGACAATCGGCCGGAAAACTTGACCCGCTTCGCCGACATCACGGACGGCACCGCCAATACGTTCGCCATCGGCGAGGCGGCGCCGCGGTGGTCTACCCACACCTGGTGGTGGTGGTTCAACGGGGCCACCGCCACGTGCGGAATTCCGCTGAACTACAAGTCGATTGCCATCCAGACGAATAATCCGGTCGGGGCCACTCTGGATACCCGCTGGGATTACTGGGACGTCAACTACTCGTTCATGAGCCGGCACCCAGGCGGGGCCAACTTCGGCATCTGCGATGGCTCCGTGAAGTTCGTCAGCGAGACGATCGACTTGGCCACCTACCGCTTCCTGGCGAACATGGGGGACGCCCAGCCGGTCCAGACGCCGTAGGCTCGCGGCCGTTTTATCTCAAAACTTCCGAAGTCTCGAAGACTTCGGAAGTTTCCGCACGTTTCTAGGACAGGCGCTCAGGCGTGCGACCGTTTTTGTGTTTCACACGGGGGAACAAGAATGCGTTACGCTCACATAGGATTGACTTGGACCGTTGCGGCGTCGCTTGTTGTCGGGTGCGGAGGCCCGACGACAGGGGAGAAGACCTACAAGGTCACCGGAACGGTGACTTACAAAGGGAAACCCGTCAACGGCGCGGCCCTAGCGTTCGTTCCCGAAAAGGGGCGGCCGGCCGCGGGAAAGACCGACGCGTTGGGCAAGTTCACGCTGGCCACGTTCAAGCCTGGGGATGGGGCCGTGGCGGGCACCCATAAGGTGACCATCGCCCCCGCTCCCGCCAGCGACGACGAGCCCCCGCCCATGCCCGGCATGCCAGGCTATGAGCAGTGGCAGAAAGAGCAGGAGAAGAAGCAGTCCGCTCTGCCGGCGAAGTATGCCGACCCAAGCCAGTCGAAGTTGAACGCGAAGGTCGAACCGGGCGGGAAGAACGAGTTTTCGTTCGACCTGACCGACTGAGGGAAGCCGATGCAGGGTTTCTTGAGGTCGGGGCGGGTGGCGCCCTGACGCTTTGCGAAGGGCGTGGTTGACGGCTCGACCCATCATAGCCGCGCCCCTCGAAGACTCCGGGCGTGCCACCCTACGCCGTTAACCCTTTTCCTAAGCCGGAAAACGGCCGTAACTTACGACGAATGGTCGTCTGGGCGGTGTGTGGCATTGTAAAAACATGGGAAAACTCGGCATTCGCGACTCTGGAAAGGGTTAACGGCGTAGCGTGCCACCCGACCGA
>CAYTJV010000206.1:0-11707 GCA_964438165.1 uncultured Planctomycetaceae bacterium
AAAACCGAGGATCGATCTCTGTCAAGATTGGAGGCATCATGCCTGCACATTGCAGCGAAGACAGGAGAGAGCGAGGTTCGACTCGACCGTCTCCCCACCGTGCTGCCGAGCGATGATGTGATCGATTTGGAAAGGGATTGGGTGAACCGTGCTGGGCAGGAGGCAGTACTCGCACACGCCACCCGCGCGACGCCAAACCAGCTCTTGCAGCCGTTGGTCCATGGCGCGCTAACGCCCATGCTTGGCCTGTTTCAATGCCTGGCGCGCCTTGGACTGGATTAGGGCCAGCAAGTCGCCGACGTTGCAGTAGTTCTCCAAGTCGCTTTGTTCCGCGCCCGTCAAGGTGCCTTGCTGGGCCTTCTCCGCGAGCAACGCCACGCGCTGGCGGTCACGCTCCGCCAACCTGAGATTGAGCACATACCGCGCCGCCTCCGGAGAAAGGTGGCCCTCCTCGGGCTCCAGCACACGCGCCAAGATGGCGACCGTGCTATTGTCGCTCAACTCTGTGGTGCTCATGGACATGCTCCCCGAGTTGTCGCAGACCTCTTCGCCTGATCTCCACCACGTACCCCAGTGGATTCTACTGGCTCTGCACAACGACGTCAACGTTGCCGGTCCGAAGCGCGGACTCGAGTTCTCCTCGCACGGTCGGGTCGGATTCCTCGGCGAGCCGGGCGCGGAGGGCTGCGGTGGCATCGGGCTGCGGGTACCGGCCCAGGGCCCATGCGCACGCCCCGCGAACCAGGGGCTCGATGTCCTTCAGGCCGCCAAGCAAGACTGGCAGCGCCGGCTCGTGGGGCTGGTTGCCCAGGACGATCGCCGCATTTCGGAGCAGTCCGCGGCGCTTGGCCCGCCATAGGGGCGCCGCGCGGAAACGCTCGCGGAAGGTCGCTTCGTCGAGCGCGAACAGTTCGACTAGATCCACCGGGTTCCTCTGAGGGTTCGGGGCGAAGTCCTCGCTCCCGTGGGTGGTGCTGTGCCGGTTCCACGGGCAGACCTCCTGGCACGCGTCGCAGCCGAAAAGCCAATCCCCGACGCCCTCGCGAAGGTCAAGTGGAATGCCTTGCCGCAACTCAATCGTCAGATAGCTGATGCACCTGCGGGCATCGAGCACGTACGGCTCGACCAAGGCCCCGGTGGGACAGGCATCCAAGCAGGCGCGGCACGTGCCGCAATGCTCCTGCACGTGGGGTTCGTCGTAGTCGAGGACCTCCGTGGTCAAGAGGACCGCCAGGAAGAACCAACTGCCGTGTCGGCGGTTCAAGAGGAGGGTATTCTTTCCGATCCACCCGAGGCCCGCCATCTGGGCAAACTCGCGTTCCAACACAGGCGCGGTGTCAACCACGCCGCGAACTGCGGCCCCGGGCGTCAGGCGGCGATGCAGGTCGGCCAATGCGCCGAGTTTGGTGTGGATTACCTCGTGGTAATCCGCGCCCCAGGCGTACCGCGAGACCCGGCCCTCGCCCGGTGCGGCGGGGGCTGGCTCCGCGGTGCGATAGGCAAGTCCGAGCATGAGGATGCTGCGGGCCCCGTCGAGCACCTGCGTCGGGTCCCGGTAGGCTTCCGCCCAATCGGACAAGAACCGCATCTCTCCCGCGTATCCTGCGTCCAGCCAATCGTAGAAGCGGCTTATGCCCAGCGGCGATACGGCAGGACAGGCCCCGACGAGGTCGAACCCGAGATTCAAAGCCTCGCTCTTTAGTGCTTGGGTGAGTGACTCGATCGACATCGGTGGCGAAGTCGTAGGGCAAGCAGCTTGCTTGCCTGCGCTGCGGCGACCCGGGCAAGCAAGCTGCTTGCCCTACGACTTTCCTTCCTGCATTTCACGCCCAGAACATTTCGAGGACCGCCTGGGCGACGCTCTGCGGATCCCCCGATACGGCGAGCACCAGAAACAGCAGGATGATCAGCGCCGCGCTAATCAGGCTGACCGCGCGCACGTTGCGGGGCACTTCCACGTCGGCCAGCGCTCCCTGGAGGGCCAGCTCCAGACGCCGCCATCCTTGATAGTTCTGCGACGGGCCGCTGGAGACCAGCGACACGTTGCGCATCTTCCCCACGCTGTCGATGTGGAGTTGCACGCCCAAGGTCGGCAGCGAGAGGCTGTCGCCGGCCCAACGGGCGTCGGGGTCCAGCTTGGAAGCCAGGTCCGCCAGGATCGGACGCAGCTCTTCAGCCGCGATGTTGTAGATCACCAGGCGCGGGCGGAAGAAGAGGATCAGGCAGATTACGATCAGAACGTACAGCACGATCAATAGGATCCACACGTTGGCGCCCAACCGCAGCGAGGCCACCGAGGGAAAGAAAAGCTCCATCGGACCGACAATGACCAGTCCGGCGGCGGCCAGCGCCAGCACGGCGAAATCGCGCGTGCCCGATACCAGAAAGGGCCGCCGCGCCAGATTGATCGCCCCGAACAGCACGAGATAGATTCCCACCGGGCCCGCCGCCAGGCAGATCGCAAACGGCTCAGCGAGGAAGAACGGGAGGAACAGGCACAGGGCCATCAGGGCCGCGCTGGCTCCCACGTTGAATGCGTCGACGATGAACCAAAGCGGCGAGACGGCCAGCGCCAAAAGAACGATCGAGAATAGGATGTTCCAGAAGTCCATGCTAACCGGCTTCGGGATCCTTTCGCTTCACGCTCGGGCCGATTCCGGGGAACGACTTGGAGGGCTTGCCGTTGCCCCGCGCTGCTTGGATGCGGCGGAGCTCGGCTTCGAGCCGGGCCTGTTCGACCCGGTAGTCGTAGCGGAGTTTTCCGTAGTATCGTTTCGTGGCCCACATGTCGGCCAAGGCGAGCGTCCCCAGCCACAGCACCAGCGAGAGCACGCCGCCCCAAAAGAACGCGCCGACCTTCGGCCAGCGCGACAGGACCCACAGGCCGATCGGCAGGGCGGCAGCGACCACCGCGAGCATCGCGCTGGTCTGCATGCGGCGGCGGAACTGCCGGCGGCGGTACTCCAGCTCTTTCGGGTCGAGGCCGGCGGCCCGCTGCACCCGCCATGACCGCACGTGCGAGACCATCAGTCCCAAGGCGCACACCAGCATGAGTCCGGCAAACGGCAGCCACAGGAGCGTGTCCACGGCAGTCAGCTCTCCGCATCAGGGTTGGTTGGGCCGCGTTGTGCTGAGCCACTCGCGCACGACCCAACCCACCTTGGCCAGGCTCAAGGCCGAGCATCGCTCGGGGGTGTCGGCCTGCGTGTGCCAGGCCGGGTAATCGAAGTCGATGATGTCGCAGGTCGGGATCTTGGCGATGTTGTGCAGCGGCAAATGGTCGTCGCGCACTTCGTACTTCCGCTTGGGAATAAACTCGCGCACCCCAAGCCGCCGCGCCGTCGCCCAGATCTCGTCGACCAGCGGCCGCGTGTCCGGCCACCACGTGCTGTACCGTTCCTGGTAGATTTGCAGGTCCGCGTCGCCGATCATGTCCAACAGGACTCCCCAACGGTAACGGTGCGGCGGCGGCTCTTTGGCATAGCTGGTGGCAAAGAACTCGGAGCCGAGAAAGTACGGATCGTTGTGGCTGAATATGAACTCCTCGCCGTCGAAGAACACGAAGTCGACGCCGTACTGCGCCGCAAGCCCCGGCATGTCGTGCCCGAGGGCCATCAACAGGGCCACGCCGCTGCCGCCGTCGTTGGCCCCCACGAAAACTCCGCGTGGATTCTTGCGGTCCAACATCGGGAACGGAAGGGTGTCGTAGTGCGTGCAGAGGAGGATTCGCTCCTTGCTCTCCGGGCGCCACTCGACGATCAGGTTGGCCATCGGCACGTCGGGCTCTCCGGCGGGATGCCGGGCCCGGAACCGCTGCAAGCGGACCTTCGCCCCCAACTTGGTGAAATGCTCGGTCAGCAGCTTCTGCTGGGCCTCCATGCCGGCCGAGCCGCTGGGGCGCGGCCCGATCTGGCAGATCTGCTTCAGATACTGGTAGGCCTTCGCCCCATCAAAGGGAATCTGCTCCAGACGCAGGGAAGACATGCCGGCCCCGGCAATCCGGTCACTTGGTGATAGCAGGAAAACCACCGCCATCAGACACCCCAAGACGAGCACGCCCGCGGCCAGCGCCCGAATCCACCGCATCCCGGCTCGTCTGGAGGCTTTCTCGCTCATAGGGGTGTATTTTACCTTTGGCGGGGAGGATTGCCCAGGTGGACTGAGCCGTAAACTCTCCTCTCCAGAGGGGGATCGCTCGGAAGAGCAAACGATTGACACGGCGAGGCCAATCGTCCAAGATCAGCACTGGGGAAACGCCGCCGGTATGAGGATCTCGGGCAGGCCCGGGCGGAAAGTCGTTCGTTCTCGGCGCGATGGGGACCGCGGGCCGTGGATCGTCCAGGGACCTCGAGCGCCAAACTCTAGCGGAAAGGGCGCTGCGATGTTTGGAATCGATGTGATTACCTCGTATCTTCTGGTGGTTGCGATTGCGACGCTGTTGCTGGCCGTGCTGGTTTGGCAGACGCATCGCAGTGGGCGCACGGTCATTGTCTGGCTGGCGGCAAGCATGTTGGGGCTGATCTTGGGCAGCATCGGCTCGTACGCCACGATATGCACCGCGGGTTATCAGGTGGTGAAAGCTCCGGAGCAGCCAAAGGGAACCGACGCCGCCCCGGCGGGCGCACCATCGGGGATGCCGGGCATGGGCGGTATGGGCGGCGGAATGGGCATGGGCATGGGCGGCATGGGTGGTCCCCAACCGAAGCGCGATTTGACGACCTTGGTGCGGAAACTCGACCTGCTCACCGGCGACATCGCCGTCACGCTCACTGGCGAGCAGGCCGTTGCCGTCAACGAGTGCCTCAAAGACGTGGAGAAGCCCGCCAAAATGTCGGATGACGAGGCCAAGGCCAAGCACGACAAGCTCCTGGCCGTATTCAGCGATGCTCAGAAGGCCCGCTTCGAGCAAATCGGTCTTCCGCGTCCCGCACCGACGGGCGGTGCCGGCGGGCCTGGTGGTATGCCGGGCATGGGTGGACCGGGAATGGGAAAGTCGGGCATGGGCGGACCCGGCGCCCCCAAGCAAGACCCAGATCAGAACCCGTTCCAACAGGACGCCCAGGGCAAAGCCCTCAAGAGCTTGCGCGAGCGACTGGCGCCCAAAGCCGGCGCCGACGCTCCCAAGCCCAGCGCAGAGGCTCCCAAACCCAGCGCAGAGGCTCCCAAACCCAGCGCCGACAAAGCCCCAGCCAAGAAGTCCTGAGAGCCTGTGAATCTTTGCATTCTCCGTAGCTTGGCTCTCCAAAGCCGAGCGATTTTTCCGGAATATTGGCCCTACCTGCTCGGCTCTGGAGAGCCAAGCTACGAATGATTCACAACCTCTGAGCCGTCGCGCAAGGATGACCTTGACGAATTCTGTTGACCGAGTGGCCTGTAGGGAACGCCCTCCGTGGCGTTCCGTTGGAGCGGCGACATCGCGCAAGCGCCACGGAGAGCGTTCTTTACAGTTTCCAACAGGAGGAAACGGAGGTTAGCTTGCACGGGCCAGGCCAAGATGCGATGAGGAGATTCTGCGTTTTCGCAGGCTTTCTCCGTTGCCTCTGTTTCCTCCGGTTCAGCAGAAGAATCGCTCGTTTGGCGACCGGCGCCGTTCTCGCCTCGGGCCTGCTCGGATGGCTGCACGCGGCCCGCGCAGCGGGTCCGGAGAACGTCGAGGCCGCCTTGGCGCGAGCGCCTCGGCCGTGGGCCGCGCCAATGTACCGGTTCAGCCGGGAGGAGTACGAAGAGACGCTGCGTTTCTGGGCGGAAAAACATCCCGGCATCCTCACCCTGGAAACGCCCGGAACGACTCGCGAGAAGGCGCCGATCCTCCTGCTGCGGATCTCGGACAAGTCGGTGCCGGATGCCGACAAGCAGGTCTGCCTGGTGACCACGCTCCACTCCGGCCCGGAACGCTCGCCGACAACGACCGTGCTCCATCTGGCCGAATGGCTGCTCGGCGACAGCGCCGAGGCGGCCGAGATCCGCCGCAAGCAGGTCATTCTCCTGATGCCCCTGGTGAATCCTTACGCGTTCTTTGTAAGCGATCGCTTCGGCAACTCGCAGGGGATCGATCCTTATACCGGCATGCAAGGCAAGGTCTGGAATCCGAAGACGTTGCAGTTGATCTCGCCCGAAAAAACGCCCGAGTTGCAGGCGTTTGTCTCCGTGGTTGACCAATATCGTCCGGAGGTCCACGCCGACGTACACGGCATCGGGCTTCAAGAGTATCCCGCCGCCGCGCTCGGCGATCGCCGCTTGTACAGCGGCCAGACGATGTTCGAGTCGAGCGGGGCCGCGTACTCGAATTTCGCCTTGCGTCCCTGGGACTGGCGGGTGACCGAGGCCATGGTCGCCTCGGCGCGCGAGGCGGGCTACGGCTCGGATCGCTACGAGGCCGATAGCCAGCGGGTGTTTTCCGGCCCGGGGATGGCCCTCATCGCGGACCGGGTGTTCGGCGGCGCGCCGCTCTTCTATTCCGCGCATTACGGCTACGCCAAGTATCACACCCTGATCCTCGCCATGGAGGTCGGCTGGGAAGAGAGCGGCATGGCCCGCCTGCGAGGGCTTTTCAAAATCGGCAACCGTGTTTGGGACGGAGAGCCGGTGGCCGGCTATCCCGTGGATCGGGTGAAGGGCTGCCTCGGCAGCTTCGTGGTCGCCTACGGCCAGAAGGCCGAGATGCGGCGCCGCAGCCGCGTCGAGTTGTGGCAGCGTCAGGGGGCCTTCACGCAGGGCGGCCTCTATCCGCAGACCGACTGCCGCGACAGTTGCGTGGTCGCCCTCAGCGCCGAAGCGGCCAAGGCGATCGACGCCGACAAACAGAAGTTCGTCGCCAACCTCAAGAACCGGCCCGGGTTCCGTGCCGACGCGATCGAGGCCTTCGTGCGGGCCGGACCCGAGGTCAAGCTCTACAGCGAGCCTGCCGCGGCGTCCACCACAGCCGCCACCGGGCCGATCGAGCACGGCTTGGCGCTGCGGCTGCGCATCCCATACCGCAAGCCGGAACTGGTCGATTTGCGGCTCAACGGACACCGGATCGCCGAAAGCCCGACCGACGGATACCACGCCTGGTACGCCGACGGTTACACGCAGGTGCAGATCAACATCCCGCCGGAGAAAGCCAAGGCCAACGATCTTTGGGTCGTCACCTGCGCCTATTCCCCGGACGTCAAACGCTCGACCGGCTGGACACCGCCCCGGGAAGTCATTCAGCGTCTAAAGCAAAAAGGGTCTTGAACAGGAGAGAACAGAGGAAACGGAGGATTGGGTTACACAGGGCACCACCGGGCCAAGCGGTCGATGCGATCGGCAAAACGACCAAGATTCTTCGCATTCGCGCTCATTGTAAAGCCTTCGTATCGCGGTGTGAGTTGTCAAACGAACGGGTTGAGGAGTTCTACGCCGTCATACGTCGTGGGAGCCCCCATATCTTCCGTATAGAGTCTTGTCACACCGGCCTCCTGGCACGCTCCCAGGAGCATGCTATCCCAGTGCGATAGGGAGTGCCGTCCCGCCAGATCCAATGCGCGATCCAAAACCTCGGCAGTTGGCATCACCAGAGGATACAGTTTTCGGAACGCGGCAACATAGCGCAACACGCCGTCGCGAGTCAGTTGGCCTTGGTCCTGCCAGTAACGCAATTGCCGCAGCAGTTCGCCGAGTACCTGCCAGAGCAGCACCGTGGGCGTGGTTTCGAGCGCAAGCTGCCGAAGCAGCGAACGAGCCTTGCCCTGTTTGACTGGGTCTCGTCGGTCCATGCGGTAGATGAGCACGTTCGTGTCAACCGCGTTCATGGAGTTGGTCTCGCGTCAGCCGGATGCCCCCGGAGTCGATCGGCAACTGGGCGCATAAGGCATCCAGTTCGGCATAGGCCTGCCGCGCCGGCGCCTGAATGTCATCCAGACGATCCACGATCAAGCGAACCGTGGTGCCCGGAGCGAGACGGAGATCCTCGTGCGGCCTGAAGACGCCGTTCTCAAATGTCGCTGCAATGATCTGACTCATCGGATCATTCTCCATGGGCCAACCATATCATCCTATTGTACGGCGGTGTGGTTGCCCGCTCAAGCGCGCTCGGCGCGGGTCTCCTGACCCCGCCGGACGGCCGACCGAAGGTCTCCCGCCCTTGTCGAGACCTTCGGTCACAGTAGGTGCGGGGTCAGGAGACCCGCGCACAGCGCGGAGAGCCTGCGTTTCCGCAGGCTCGCTCCGTTTCCTCCTCGTTCAGCCTCAGAGGCTCCACCCCTGCCGGTACTCCCGGCGCAGGAACCGGTTGGCGTTTTGGTCGTTGGTGACTTTCATGTTCGGCCCGTCCCAGGCGATTTTCTTCTCCGCCCGCAGGGCCACGTTGCCCAACATGCAGACCTCGCTCAGAAGTCCGGCGTGATCGACGAAGTTCGAGCCGGCGGGCGGGCCGCCGCGGCAGGCGTCGATCCATTCCTTGTGGTGGCCGACCGAACGCGCGAGCAACTTGGGCGGACGGCCGTAGCTCTTCATCCGCGACTCGGGGATCAGCCGGTGGCCCAGGATCGTCCCCTTCTCGCCGATGTAAATCATGTCGTCCATCCCCCGGCCCGGCTCCAATTCCTTGGGCCGGGCAGGCTTCAGGCCGCCGTCGTACCAGGTGAGGGTCAGCGGGGGCATGTCGCCCCGCTCTGGGAACTCGAAGCGGGCAATGACGCCCAGCGGATACGTCTCGGGGTTGACTTTCGTACTGCTCGCCTCGATGCTCGTCGGATGCCCGAGCTTCAACGCCTTGAACGTCGTCGAGAGCTTGTGGCAGCCCAAATCGCCCAACAGTCCGGTGCCGAAATCCCACCAGTTGCGCCACGTCCACGGGCAGTAGGCGGGATGGTAGGGCCGCACCGGCGCCGGCCCCAGCCACAGATCCCAGTCCAAT
Organism: uncultured Planctomycetaceae bacterium; assembly: GCA_964438165.1. GTDB lineage: Bacteria > Planctomycetota > Planctomycetia > Pirellulales > Thermoguttaceae > CALFBP01. Next base: position 8,882 of record CAYTJV010000206.1, read on the forward strand.
CCCTCCGGGACCGGCGGGGTCTCCGGCGGACGGCCTTCCCAGGTGGGCCAGGGCCAGAACCTGGGCCCGCTCCAGGCATGCACCTCGCGAACCGGACCGATGGCCCCGTCCCAGATCATCTCGCAGATCAGCCGGGCCTCTTGAGTTGCCTGACCCTGGTTGCCCAATTGCGTGGCCACCTTGGCCTGCTTCGCCGCTTCGGCGACCCGCCGGGCTTCTTCGACCGAATACGTGAGCGGCTTTTCGCAGTACACGTGCTTGCCCCGCTTGATCGCCGCCATGGTGATCACCGCGTGCGTGTGGTCGGGCGTGGCGATCATCACGGCGTCGACGTCTTCCTTGGCCAGCAATTCGCGGAAGTCGGTGTAGGCCCTGCAGCCTTGATACTTCCCGGAACTCTTCTGTTTGCCGTAGTGCTCATCGACCATCCGCCGGGCGGGCTCGCGGCCGGCTGTGCGATGTTCCTTGCCTTGGGTCCAGTTCCAGGAGAGATAGCCGCCGCTCTCGCGGTTCACGTCGCAGACGGCCACGACCTGGATCTCCGGGAATTCCTGGAAAATGGCGACGTTCTGAAGCCCCTGCCCCCCGGTGCCGATTGCGGCCAACGTGGTCTTCTGGCTCGGCGGCACGTGCCCCTCGCCGCCAAGAACATGACGCGGGACAATAGCCAGCGCTGCGACTGCGGTTGTCGCGCCCAGCAAGTCCCGCCGCGAAATCGTCCTTTGCTTCTTCATTGCGAGGGTCCTTTCTTTGGAGTGCGGCGACTCGACGCCGCTTTCTTTTTCCAACCGGCAAAGAAGTAGAAGTGAGGCCCACCATACTACCCGCAGACCTTAGGCCGATAAATAGGCCCGGCTCTCCGGCCTGGGACTTTCTGCACGCACCCTTGCGATCCGCAACGCGCCCGGCCTTGGCACGCGGCGGCCGCGTGCGCCGAAGTGCTTGCCCGTTTGGGACTTCGCTTCGAGGCGCTGCCTGCGCGCCAGCCGATCCCAAAACGGCCCCCTGGGGAGCCAATATGGCGCCCCCGCCGGCCGCGCCACGCCGGGCTTCTGTCGTCTCGCCGCCGCTTCGGCTCCTTCGTGCCGGCGCCGTTTGCGCAGGGATCCTTCGATTCTGCTCGCCAATTGCTACCTCGCGTGTTCGCTCTGCACGTTGGCGCACCTTGATTCAAGTGTACGCAATTTCACTATTCCATCTTACTGAACCGTGTGGCCGCATTTCCAGTGGAAATCGGCGCAGTTGGCGGCTGATCGTTGGGCCTCGTCCGCCGAGTTGCGGGAGGCCGCCAAAGAGTTCGAGCGGGAGTTCATCGGGGACGCCTTCCGGCCACTTACCGCCGCAGAGCGAGCGAGGTTTGAGCGTGCCCGCAAACGCGGCCGGCCGCGCAGGGGCCTGGGAGCCAAGACGATCTCCGTCACCGTCGAGAAACGCTTGCTCGCCCAAGCGGATCGGCTCGCCAAGAAGCTCCATGTGCCTCGCGCGGTTCTCATCGCCCGAGGGCTGCAAGCCGTGGTCAGCGGAGAAGTGCCCGTCGGATAAGCCGCCCTCGGCCGGACAGTGCTTCGCGCGTGGCCTGCATGGTCTTGTGTACTGTTCGGGGATAAGGTGAGCCATCTGCCTCGCCCCACCCAAAACGCCGTCCCCGACCTGCTCGATTGAGCCAACCATCTCCCAAGAACCGGATCTCCGCGACCGGCACGAACGCATCGATGATCTACAACGGAAGATACTCGATACGATTTCGGAAATCTTCCAGGTTGCCCGCCTTTGCGATCAACTCCAGTTCTGCAATGGTCTGGCCAATCGTCAATTTCAGTTGATGGACGTAGATCACACCGGCAAATTCTGGCCCCGTCTTCAACCAGTCGTGCGCGACGGCCAGAAAGTCATCGTCGTTGGTAAACGCGACACGACCAAGGTCCGTGGCGCGGGCCAAAACCGCCGGGTCGTTGGCTTCCGCAAACCCGTCCTCAAAGGCAACCAGCACGTCAACGCCGCGTTGCCGAAGGCCGATGGCGATCGCGGCACGCACGTTATGGTCGAAGTACAGCGCGACGCTCACGGGAGCAGCCCCTGCGCCTTCAATTTCAGCCGGATCGGCGACGGCCCCTGCACGCGGTCGAGTTCGCGATTGATCTCGTCCACCTTGCGCATGCGCCGGGCGATGTCGTCATCCATTTCGGCCTGGTGATCGTAGTAATACGCCAACGCGCTCAAAATCGCCCCCATCGGCAAGTGGGGAAACTCGCGATGGATTTCGCGGGCATCTGACCCGTGGGCAAGATGATCTAAGACGATTTCCACGACCTTCGTGCGCGTGCCGGTAAGGACTGGCACCCCGTCGGAATCCAGAGAAATATGGGCATAATCGACCGTTGCCATGCGTCTCTCCCGTTGCGCCTTGGGAATCGCGTTTCTTTGGAAGCCCCCGTATCCTGGACAATTATATTACGCCAACCGCAGGCGGATAGCCGAGTCCCAGTTCCTGATCGATGGCGGACAGCTCTTCAATCGCCTTGAGGCGGTTGCGGTCCATTGTCTGTTTGAATTCCATCAGATCCTTGAGCATGACCCGGCGATGCGTTCCGACTTTCCGGTAGGGAATGGCGCCCTTTTCAAGCTGTTCGATGAGAAACGGGCGGGAGACGTTCAGGATGTCCGCCGCTTGCCGGGTCGTGAGTTCGGAGTGGACCGGGATCAGCGTAACCGCGTTCCCTTTGGCCATTTCGGCCAGGATGCCGTTCAGCAACCGACACGCGGTGACAGGAAGCAAGAACGCCTCTTCCGCTTCGCTGTTCGGCCCAATTCGGACGCGAACAGCCC
>CAYTJV010000207.1:0-11703 GCA_964438165.1 uncultured Planctomycetaceae bacterium
GACCCGCGCAGCGGACCTTCCCGGTAATACCAATCCTCCGGCCCCGCGGCCGAACAGGCCATGCCAATGAAGCTGATCAACATTGCGGACACCGCAGACGTCGAAAAGGATCCCATGGTCGTTCCTCGCTTTGCTCTGGTTCTCGTTCTGGGGCCTTTCATCGTCGGCTGAAACCGCAGCCAGCGGGATCGGTGCTCATCGTTTCGTCCCCCCGGGGAGGAAAGGCCCATAATTCCACGATACTACAGGGACGCATCCGTTTCAAAGAAGATCCCTGCCGGTCAGTTTGATTCGCAGCAGGTCTAGAGATGTTCGCGCCGCCATGCGTCTGGCAACGTTGCTTCGCTCGGCACCCTCGGCATGCTAGCGCGGTGTGGCGTCCGCCTCCAAATCGCCCAGGGCAAACTGGATCCCGGCCAGGTAGTGCCGGAGCACGTGCGGGTTGTAGTAGCTCGACGCCTCGTGACCCAGCGAGCAATAGAACACCCGCCCCTTGCCATAGCGACGGACCCAACTGATCGCGTAGTCGCCGTCCTCGCGCTTGCCCGGATCGGGCATCTTCCGCAGATCGAGGCTCAATAAGACTCGCACCACCTTGCGGAAGTCCCGCTCCTTCGCCACGTAGATCTCGTCAAAGAGCTGGAAACCCTGCCGCTCCAGCGGGGCGCACACCGGGTGTGCCGGATCCTCCGGCTGGACCCAAACTGGGCCCGTGAAGTGGCCGCCGTAGCTGCCGCCCATCATTTCCAGGTACTCTGCCCATCCTGTGGCAACCGCCCCGTGAATTCCAGCGATCCCTTTGCCGCCGGCGACGAAATCCAGGAGGCTCTTCTGGAGCGTCGCTTCGCGCCGGCTGGCCGCCGCCTTCTGCTCGTCGCTGAGCGTCTTGAAGTTGATCGGCAGCATGGGATGCTGCTCGTGGGTGTTGTTCATCAGCACGGCGTCGAACTGCTCGAGGTTCTCGGGGAGGAACACGAGCGGATCGCCGCTGGCGACGGCCTGGAAAGCCCCGGTCTTCTTGCCCATCGCCTCGATGGCCTTGAAACAACAGGCCACCGACCCCGGGTGGGTCGGCTTGCGGCCATAGACCAACAGTTTGCGCGCACGGGCCGGCGCCACGACGGGCTTGTCCGGCACGGCCTCTTCGATGGCCCGAGCGGTCGTTTCCGAGACCACGTAGTTCGGGTCCCAAAAATTCTGGGCCTTCTCAGCAGCCAATCCCACAGTCGTGACCAGCGACATGGCGAGGATGACAACGTATCGGATCATTGTGGCCCTCCATAAGCGGAATTGAAGCCCTTCAAGTTCCCCGGACACCCCGAGTGTCCGGGGAACTCTCGATCACACTGGGCGACTGCTAGACCTCGGGCAACTCATACCCGCGGCGGCGCGGGCGGCTCAGCATGGCGGCCGCCTCGTCGTCCCCCAGGATCCGCTCGGTCTTGCCGTCCCAACGGATCACCCGCTTCGTGCGATAAGCAATATTGCCCAGATGGCAGCACGCGGTGGCCTGATGGCTTTGTTCAAGGTCCAGCGGCGGCTGCCGCCCCTGTTTCACACAATCGACGAACGTCCGGTGCCAAGGGCCATCCTGAGGCGTCGGCCCCACTTTCTCCGCCGGCCGTTTCAGGTCCTTTTCGTCATAGACCTCGTACCCGAAGCGGTCCAGGAGCAAGGTTGCCTGGTCCCCGTGAAAGGCGATGCCGTGGTCGAAGGGGCGGGAAAGTTGGGCGGGGAACTTGCTTTGCCCGCGCAGCCAGTATTGCATCAAGAAGTCGGGGAACTCCCAGCAGGCCTGGAGCGTGTCCGGCGTGTCCCACACGTCTCGGACAACATATTGGCCTCCGAGGCAACTGGCCCGCGCCGGTGACTGAACTTTCATCGCCCAGAGAATGATGTCCGTATGATGTACGGCCCAGTTCGTCAAAAGGCCGCCGCCGTAGTCAAACCAGAGCATGTGCGCCAGGCGGCGCGAGTCGAACGGGACCAGCGGCGCGGGACCCAGCCAGCGGTCCCAGTCGAGGTACGCGGGCGGTTCGCCCTGGGTCACGGCCGTCTTCCAGCCCTTGCCGATCTTCATCACGTTCCAGCACTCCACCAGGGAAATTTTACCCAGACGCCCCGACTGAACGATTTCGATCGCGGGCCCGTAATGTGCTTGGCCGCGCTGCTGGGTGCCCATCATGGCGATGATCCCCGCCTTTTTCGCGGCCCGGACCATGGCGCGGCCTTCGACCACGGTGTGGGAAAGCGGCTTCTCCACGAAGATGTGCTTCCCGGCCTGGCAGGCGTGGATGAACGGGAGACCGTGCCAGTGCTCCGTCGTGGCGATCACCACGGCGTCGATGTCCTTCCGATCCAGGATCTTCCGATAGTCCCGCTCCCGCTCGGGTTTTCGTCCGAGGAGTTCGTACGCTTCGTCCATGCTCTTGCCGTTGACGTCGCAGATCACGGGAATCTCCACGTCGCTAAACCCTCGAAAAACGGGCATGAGTTGGCGCCCTCGCCGACCACAGCCGATGAACCCCAGCCTCACTCGTTCATTGGCTGCCGCCTTGCCGTCCGCCCGGACCAACCTTCGGTCGGTGCCCGCCGGTCCGCTCAGACCGGCCGCCGCGGCTCCGGCGGTTGCCGAGAGGAACTTTCGTCTCGATACTCCTTCGCTCATGGCACACCTCCTGGGATCGGGATACAAACCCTATTGAGAAGACGGACCCGATTTCGAGCGGGCCGTCGGCGATTGGCGCGAGTACTCCACCAGCCGCAGATAGTCCTCCTGGCCGAGTTTCCAGCGAACCGTGCGTTGTGCGCGGGAGTAGGTGCGGATGTCGCCTGATCCCATGGGGATGACAACGCCCGGCATGCCGCGCTCCGGGATATGGCAGGAGATCGAGTTCAAGCTGTGGACGCCTCCGCCGTCTCCGTACATGTGGCAGTGGAGACAGGTCTGGACCACCGACTGCTGGCGGCCGAAAGCGCCCCAATCCTTGGGCGACGTCAGCAGCACGCGATAGGCGGGCGCGTCGTCGGCTACCCGCTCCAGACCCCCCTGCTTCAGGCCGTCGAACAGCAGCCGGCGCCGGACGACGTACTGGGCGGCGTTCGCCCCGCGGCCGGTATTGGTCTGCGGGTCGGCCGCGCCGTCGACATTCTTGTAGACGAGCAGATGCACCAGCTCGACGACCTCCGTGGGGACAGGATCGAGATCCTCGTCGAGGAGCACCAGAAACTGGACGATCGCCGTCTCCGTGCCGACGGGGATTTGCCGCACCGTGCGCTTGAGCAAGATGTAACCCTGCCGGGCGCTCTTCTCCCAATCCACGCCCTCGCGCTGCAGGTAACTGAGGTAGTCCTCGACCGCCGGGCGGCCGTCGGGGAAACGCCAGAAGACGCGATAATACGATCGCCCGCGGATGCTCCAGGAAGTATACGCCAGTTGTCCTTCCCGTTTGTCGTGATGAAGCGACCCGGATAAATTGTCGATCTCGACCCACTGGTCGGGTCGGGTCAGCAAGCCGGGCGGCAGATAGTTGCGGCGGGGATCAAAATCGTGCCGCGATGTAAAACGGCCCGAGCCAATCGCCGCCGCGTAGTTGTCCGGCAAGGCTTCGATGGCGGGCTTCGACAGTGCCAGTCGCTTGATGATCGCGGCCAGTTTGCGGCAGAGCGTCTCGCGCCGCTGCATAGCGCCGGGGTCGTCGTGCTGCAATTCGTCCGGCTCGATCTCATAATCCGGGACCGCGGCTCGACGTCTCGCCAGATCGGCATCGCCGAAGCGGGCGATGTTCTGCCCCACCAAGCGATCGAACACGGCCCACAGGTCGCGCTGCAAGAAAGCCCGCTTCAGCGGACCTTCGATAAGCCGTTCGCCCCGCGCTTCGAGGAACTCGTCCAGCAGCCGGTCCAGGCGGTGGAACATTGCCGGCTGGGAGAAGTAGCGCGTCTTGGGCCAAGCCAGAAACGCCGGCACATCGCCCCCTTCGATGCGCTTGACCACCGGGCCGGTCGGCAACTGGCCGCTGCGCATCTTGCGCTCCCACGCGTCCAACTGCGTCGTATCGTCGGGGTACTCCGGCCGCGACGGGAGTTCGCTCGGCCGGATGTAGAACGCGGCGAACAAGCGGTTCCAGAGGTGCTCCGGGTTCGCATCGTAGAGAGGCAGAGGCGCATCGCTCTTGAGCGATCCGCGGAGCAGGCCATCCCGGTAGTACCAATCCTCCGGCCCTGCCGCCGAACACGTCCTACCGATCGCGCCGACTAACATCAGGCACATCGCGGGGATCGAACAAGATCGCATGATTGTTCCTCTGCACCTGCGGTTGTTCGCTGGCGATCAACTGCCTCTTGGCCGTGAGAGACACAGCAGACTCCCCTGCGATCAGGAGCATCAATGCCCACCGAAGAGGTCGAGCCACTTCGCACGCGTTGCCTGGCCGCCCTTGCCGTAAGGCGTCTGGCACAGCACCGCCGGAAACCGGCCCTCGGCACGCGGGCGAAAAATGTCGACGACCAGTCGCGCCCCGTCGCGCATCGTGACTTTCTCATCGCGGGCCTCGATCACCGCATAATCGGCCGACGAGTACTTGCCCGCCTGCGGCGGTTGGGCTTGAACCCGTCCGATGCCGAACTGGCTGCCCGCTTGAAGCGGCCGCGTTCCGAGGAAATCGATCTCCAGGAGCTTTTCGCTTTGTACCTCGCGCCCCTGCTCGTCCCGCAACTGCGCGACCGTCCGGCGAGTCCGCGTGTCGACGACATCCCCTGTCGAAGGATAAGCATAGCGGCCGTCGATGCTGAACGTGATCCACCCGGGCTGATCGCGCAACGGGATGCTGGCGACCTGCCGGGGCGGCATCGTGCCGAGGTCGAACACGTGCATCCGGCTATTGAAGGCGTCGGTGAGCCACAACTCCTTGTCGTCGGGCGTGACGCCGATGCCGTGGGAAGGACAGCCGTGCCGCTTCGTCGGCCCTCTGGCAAAGCCCTGCACTTCGACCCGGTGCAGCACCTTGCCCGTGCGAAGATCTCCGATCTCGAATCCCAACAACTCGTTCACGTTGACGAAGCACAGCGTCTGGCGGCCGTTGATCGCAAACGGGCGGATGCTCGCGCTGAACGGGCCGACCGTCTTCGCGATGTGGTGATCCTTGGCGTCGGCAACGCTCAGGACCGGCGAACGCAGGCCGGCCAGGTAGACGCTCTTGCCGTCCGGGCCATAGATCGTGTTGTGTGCTCCGGAATTCGTCACGAGCTTCGCCCGGACCTCGCCGGTCAAGGCATCGACGACGTGCCAGTGCTCCTTTTCGAGCGAGGGCAGGTAAATGGTCCTCCCGTCCGGCGAGATCGCCATCCGGTCGCATCCGCCCTCATACGTCTTCTCCCAGAGGAGCCGGTCGCTCGTCAAGTCGAACGAGATCAGGTGTTTCAGCGTGGTAACGTACAATCGACCGGTGACCGCGCTGGCGCAAATCCCCTTGACGTTCAGCGGGCGGCCGTCGTCACCAAGGCCCCGGAAGGGGATCCGCTTGACGAAGCGGTGAGCCTGATCGATGTCGAAGACTAGGACGCCGTGCCCACCGTACTCCAGGTAATCGCGGATTCCCGGCGTCGCTACGTAGAGGAGCCGTTTCGGTGTGGCGCTGGCCTGCGCGGCCGAGAAATCGGCCTGTGTGGGGGCGTCTCCCGCACAGGCCAGTGCAATGCTCAGTACAGTCAAGACGGGGAAAAAGCTGGTGAAGACCACCTTTGGACGCATTTTCTTCTCCTTCCCGGCTGAGCTGGGCGATCCAAGCGGGTTTCTCGGGCACTACTTGGACACGGTCACCCGAATTCGCTGGATCTCATTGCGGCCGGATTTGGGCAGGGGGCGGGGCAAGGGCTGCGCGCTGCCGTTGGCGTCGATCGTGCGGCAGCATAACTCATACTGTCCGGCGTCCGGCGCCGTCAGAAGGGCCGCCCAGTGCACGATCGTGTAGCGCAACGGCCAGGTCAGCGGCCGTCCCTGGGCGTCGAATTGACTCGGGATGGGCGGTAGCGGGCCGCGGGGCATTCCCCCGCCCCACTGCTCCGGTGGCGGGAGGATCTTGGCATCCTGCCACTTGGCCTTCGTCAGATACGGATCGTCCGGCGACGCCGGCTGCTGTGCCGGTTGCAGGCAATACTGAACCTTGCTCAGACCCGACATGCCCACCTGCGCCACGCCCGTGAGCGCCGCCGGTTGGCCCGCCTTGAGCTGCTTCGGTGCGCTCGCGAATCGGGCGAAGGTCTTCATCGTGGTGTCGACGTCGTTGTTCTGCCCGGCGTAGGTATCGTTGGGATCCGGGTTGTTGGTGAGCACGACGCGTTGGAGCCATTTGATCGACTTGAAGCCGTAGCCGCCGGAAACCACCAGCCGCACCGGCCCGCCGCGTTTGGAAGCGAGCCAATCGCCATTCATTTTGTAGGCCAGGATCACGGGCTGTTCGCCGGGCGGGTCTTCGAGCACGCGGTTGATCGAGAGCGAACTTTGGAACCCCGGCCCCGGCTTCTTGGCGTCGCTGTGATAGCCGTGGTACCAAACGCGGCGCAGGTTGGCCACGGGGCGCGTCATCCAGATCACGTTGCGCAGCGGCACGCCTTCCCACAGGCCCATGCCGAAAACCTTGTCCACGTTCAAACACGTCATCGCCTTCATGTAGCGCACGGCGTGTTTCTCGGCCAAGGCCATCAGGCCCGACCAATCCAGCGCGGTGCCGCGATCCTTGGAAAGCGGCTTTTCGATCTGGACGTCGCTCTGCGGGTCGGCAATGACCTCAAGCTGCCAGGTTTCGCGATCCAAGCCCGCTTCGCGACGCTGCTGCGGCGTCAGCTCATACGGCGGCGGATTGCCGCGCCCGCCGCCGGCGAACTTCGCCTCGGGAGTAAGGTATTCGAGCTGGGCAATGGCTTCGGCCAGCAGCCGATCGCTTTCGGCGCCTTGAGCGCCCAGCGGGGCGCACCCCAGCCCCGCTATTCCCGCCGCGCCGAGTTGCAGGAAATAGCGACGAGTGACATCGCGATGTTCTTCGAGAAGCCGATCGTGGTGGTCCATGTCCGCTCTCCCAGAGGGTCAACGGCGCGGCCGCGAGCGATCTGCGTACGCGGTTGCAGGGCCCGTCAATTCAGCCGCTTTCGAGTGTACACTATGGCGGAGGCCGCGGCAACCACCTTGGGCGGTTGGTGTGCGGCAAGCTTTCCTGGCGTGCGCTCGGGTGCTCCGGTGCGGCACTGCTTGAAGAAGAAAAGGTGACAGCCACCAAATTTGACAAGACTGGGGTGTTTTGGTAAGAAGCTATGAATGCCGCGACCAAAGCGATACACTCCGGGTGGAAGGAGGAATGGGGTCAGGTCGGCGTTAGTCAATAGGCGGATTCCACTATTGACTAACGCCGACCTGACCCCATTCCTCCTCCAGTTCGTCCTGCTAGACTCAGTCCTGTCGGTGGAAATCCTATTTCCTATCACTTTTCCTATCACTCCCGGCCGTGAGGACTACTCGCGAATCAGGGGCACCCGTGCGCTTTCTCTGACCCCATGCCTCCTCGGTCTGCTAACTGCTCAACTCCTTGGCCACGGACTCGACGAAGGCCACGTTCTTGACCATGCCTTCCTGGTGCGCCGGGGTCGGGGTATCTTTCTCGTATTCGATGGCCATGATGCCCTTGTAGCCCTGACGCCTGAGCTCCTTAAGGAGCTCCCTGCAGTTGGCCTTGCCCTCGCCCAAGATCGCTTCCTTGGCCTTGAGGTTGTTCATCTCGGCTGCATCCTGGAGGTGGAAGCTGACAATCCGACTTTCCATCTGCTTGAGGCACTCGACCGGGTCGAAGCCAAAACGTACCCAGTGGCTCGGGTCGCAGCAGGCGCCGATGCGCTTGCTCCGGTCCTTGCAAACCGCCAGCACGTTCTCGGGCTTCCAGTACTTGTAGCCCTTCTCCGCCCACGGATACTTGAGGTTCTCCGCCCACGGATGGTTGTGGATGGCCACGTTGACCTTATATTCCTCGCAGAGCTTTTCGATCACGTCAAAGGCCTCGGCGGGCGGATTATGGGCGACGATCGTGCCCGTGCTCATCTCCTTGCAGAATTCGAAGATCTTCTTCGCCTTGTCCGCGTTGGCGTCGAGGTCGGCGTAGAAGGTCGACAAGAACATCCCGCGCTCCGCGAGCTTATCCTTGAGCTCCTTGCGCACCTCGGCGGAGAGGTTCTCGTTCGTCTGGAGCGACGGCCGCTCCTTGTCAAGCTTCAGGAAGAAACAGAGTTCGATGTGCCGGACCCCAAGCGCGGCGATCTTGTCCAAGGCCTCGTACAGGGGTAAGGTCCGGTATGTGTACAGTTGAACACCTATGTGCCACCCCAACTTCTCCGCGTTCGGCGTGCTCACCTTGACCTGCTGCGCAGATACTGGCAGGCCGCTCCAAAGGCCAGCCACCGCAACGCCCGCTACCAGTCCCCCGCTGTTCCGAAGAAACTCCCGGCGGTCCATCGACATGTTCATGGTTCGTTCCTCTCTTTCGTGAACTGATAGGAATTCCAATCGTCCCGATTCAACGTTCAGTATATCGATTATCTTTCCGCATAAATCTTGATGTCGGAAAAGATTCTATGGAAATCCCGGTTTGGCGCGATTCTCGCGCTGATATTAAAGGTAACGCGGTGGGCGTCTTCGACATTTTCCGCCATGATGCCCGTTTCGCCCGCGAGCACTCCGTCGATATACGCTCTCGTGACCCAGTCTTCGTAATCAAGCTCAAGCGTGAATGAATGCGGCGCGTTGTTGTCTTGGTTCCATTCCGGAAACGGTGATGCCGTTTCTATGGGATGCTTTACCGTCTTCGTGCAGAGGCCGGTGGAATCCGCTGGTACTTTCGGGAAAATTGCTAAGTTCCCACAGGCCCATAATTTCTTTCCTCGAGTCGTTTTTATCGGCTCTTGCGAAGTGCCGCGCCCCTGTTCAATTTGGATGGGGTATCCCGTAACGTGAGAAATCTCACTGATGCTTTTCCCGCCAGCGAAAACAATTCGCTGAATGATGAACGTAGAGGTGCCTTGCGGGCAGGTCTTTCAAGCTAGCACTGGCAGCTTGGTTTTGCCGTGTTTCTCGGGGTTTTGCATAATCTACGTAAGGTTGTCGGCGCTGCGCAGGCGTCCGTTTCGAGGCAGCGACCGTTGCGAATGACGCCAAGAACCATCGAAACCCCATATTCTGGGGCATTTTCAAGATTGCGGTGGCCATTCAGCTACCAACGCTAGCTTGAAAGACCTGGTGCCTTGCGGGTTATAATAAAACCCTTTCAGCATTCTTGTTCTCGGCGTGATGCTCATTTTCCAGATGAGTTTTCTGGCGTCAAGCGGAACGTCGATAATGAAATGACTTCCGGATTTCGTCCCCGCGAGAAAATTCACGATCGAGCCGAGATCACCTTCCCTGCCCGGGCCAATAATCAGGGAATCGCCTTCCGAACGCCCAGTAACTTGGGTGTTGTGCGGCGGGTAATTCCCGGGCGCGCAGAGGTGGGGGATTTCCTCGGGACATGCTTTGGGAGGCGAATTAAACATTTTTTGTTCAGGGCTTCCATCGTACGACTGGTACGCGAAATCGGAAGCCGAAGCTAAGGTCACGATTTGGCTTGCCTTACGGATATTTTCTTGCGCGTCGGCAGGAAAAAAAATGACGGCGGAGAAAATAGCGCAAATCAGAAAGAAGAAAAACATTTTGTGACCGAGAAACATTATACGTTTTCCTAAAAAAAAGGTGGCAGATTGGGGTCAGGGCTTGAATAGTTCTACAGCAAGACTTCGCCGGTCGGGTGGCACGCCCTGAGGCTTTGCGAAGGGCGCGGGAGCGACCAATCGGCCTCCGCTCCTTCTGCGGAATGCCATATTGGCTCGTGGCCTCGACCATCAACGCACCAATTCATGCTTCAGGGGAAGCGTGTTGTCGATCTCGATTCGCACGGGCCGCAGCCCGGCGTACCAACGCGCGCTCGACCATTCCCAATCCTCCGCTCTGGCCACCAACCCTCGACGCACGGGATTGGCGTGGATGTACTCGGCCATATCGTGCGCGGTCGACGTTTCCACCACGTTGCGGTCGTAGCCTCCTCACGGCTGCCAGAAACGCCGCCGCATCCGGTCCCCTTCACGAACGGTAATCCGCGGCAGCCACTGCGCCGCGTGCGCCTCAAGATGCGCGATCGCTCGACGCGCCACCGCCTCTTTGATTTGCCCGGCAATGAGGAACTGGTAACGATGGTAACACGAGAAGACGAGTTCCCTCGCCTGGCGGGCTCCTCGAAGCGGCGCCGCGTTTTCCGAAAGAACGACTTCCCGGTCTTGGGATTGAGGATCCTCATGGATAGCTCCCTTGCCCCGGCGGCCACACACACGGCTCCCACTCGTCTACAACATACCCGCGCGCCATGCACAACGCAACGCCAGCCACGCCCTTCGCAAAGCCTCAGGGCGTGCCACCCGACCGCGACCTTCACCCAGTTTGTGCCATCCACGCTGACAGCAATCAGGTCCGCGTTCTTGTGGCCCGCGAACCGGCTCTTCGAGTACGAGTGCGTCTCGTCGCCGAACTTCTGATGGTCCAGTTTCAACCGCACATTACCCATGGCCGTGAGATTTAGGTGCAGGATGGCCTCATTGAGTGAGTACCGCCTGTCCTTGATCGAGTCGTCCATCCGCAGCTTGCCATTGACCACCTCGATCCGCCCCTGTCCCGTCGAATAATACTCCCAGCCTTGGTCCATTCCCGGCTTGCCCGCGGAGAAGTCCTGCGTGTAAGGAACCGTCGGCCGGTCGTTGTCGGCGACCTGAACCGTTACGGTACCCGAATTATACCCGGACGCAGAGGCGGTAATCGTTACGTTCTGTGTGCCGTCGGATACAGTGTCGTCGACGGCCGCCACGGCGAAGGTGGCTGAAATCTCGCCGAGGGGAATCGTCACCGTCGTCGGTACTGTGGCCCTCGTCGTGTCGCTGCTAGTGAGATTGACCATCACGGCAGAGGTGGTTGGCCCCTGGCGAGTCACTGCGCCGGTTGCCGCGTTGCTGCCAGTGTTCTTGGCAAAGCTGCTCGGGTTAACTGCCACTGTCAGCGCCGGCAATTCGTTGTCCGTCACTTGAACGCCGGCTGCGCCCGAAAGATACCCCGAGGTCGATACCGTGACCGTCACGTTCTTGTGGAGGTCGCCCGGCGGGAGGTTGCGGCTGGCGAGCGGGTAGAACATGGTGGCGTTCTTCGCCGGCAAGGGCTGTGGGCGGCCCTCTTCGTCGAGGCGAGTCACGCTCCGGTCGTCCAGCAGGCGCCAGCCTTGGCGGGCGTACTTGGCGCCAATCTGGGGCGTGCAGAACAGGAGGCCGAACTCCAGGCCCCGGCGACGGGCTTCCTCCAGGGCGGCCGACATGACCTGATGAAACAGTCCTCGTCCGCGGTACTCGGGCAAGACGAAGGCGTTCTGCACGCCCGCAATCCAAACTCGCTCCTGGCCGACGAGTTCCGAAGATGAAGAACGATCGAATTGCACGTGCCGCGGTAGGAGCATTGGCCTTGGGCGGCTTCAGCCCCGAAGGGGCGGAATACGACAGCCCAGGGCAACGCCCTGGGGAGAGGAGTCGAGCACGAAGTACGAAGCCCTGAAAGGGCGACATAGGAGCCGCGGAGACGCATATTTCGCCCTTTCA
>CAYTJV010000208.1:0-11651 GCA_964438165.1 uncultured Planctomycetaceae bacterium
GGACGGAGAAATGCTCCGGCTGCGGCAACTGCCGCCTGGGCGAGTTCATGGGAGTCTGTCCCATCACCCGCTGCGCCAAGCGCCTGCTGAACGGCCCCTGCGGCGGCTCGCGGGACGGCAAATGCGAAGTGAATCCGAACCTTGATTGCGCCTGGCAGTTGATCTCCGATCGGGCCGAGGCATTGGGCGTCGCCGATCAGCTCGAGAGAATCGTGCCCCCGCACGACTGGTCGACCGGCCCGGACGGCGGCCCTCGCAAAGTGGTCCGCGAGGACCAGTGCATCGCCGGGCTCGGCCCGAAGGCATAATCCATAGGGCAACGCAGAATCTTTCAATCGCCGGGGGCGAATTCGAAGTCTTCCACAAGCAGCCAGTTCAAACCGAGGCTCTCCAGCGACTGGACGACCGCTCCGTTGGGGTTTTCGAGGATCGCTTTGCGCAGGTCGTTTTCCGTGATCGCTTCGCGGCGGCCGGCCCGGGCGTAGACGTCCGCCCGGCGGAGGATCTCCACAACGCTGCGGCTTGCTGAAAGGCCGCCTGGCTGGGTCTGCTCCCGCACCTTCGGCGGGACGAGCAAGAGCATGGTGCGGATGAGCCGTTGGGGATGCGTGTCGCGGCGGAGCAGAACGCTCGCGATTGTCTTCCCTTCGCTGACCAGGGCGGCAAACAAGTGGGGGGAGCGGATCTCGGTATACCCCTGGGCATAGGCGAACTGGGCCGCGGCCTGAACGACGTGCCGGACGGTCGAATCGAGGTTCCACCCGTGCTGCGACCCCTGCTGCTGCGGTAGCGGCTCGGCCGCCAACTTGTCGAGATCCAAGCGGAGCGGCGGATCCAGCGCCAAGAGCAGTTTCTTGATCGCCGGCTGGGCCACCTGGCAATAGGCCTTCAAGAGCAGCGCCTCGCTCACCTCCGCCTGGTTATGGAGATCCTGCAAGCGCCGCGCCCGCTCCAGCATTGGAATCACCACCTTCTGGCACGAGGCGTGGCTGAGGACGAACGTCTCCGGGGAGCCGCCGCGGGTCAGGGCCAGCAGCAGCTCGGCCAATTTGGCCGGGTCGGCGCCGTGACGCCGGCAGAGCTCCGCGGAATAACCGTCGCGAGCATCGAAGAACGCGGCCAGCACCAGCCGATTCGGAATCGGCGTGATCCCGCGCTGTTGCGCCAAGGCGTGCGCGGCCTCGACCACGCGCACGGCGTCCGGAGCAAGGGCCGACAGGCGCAGCCGTCCGTTGGCGTCGATGGTCTGCTCGGACTCGCGCTCGGCGAGCCACTTGGCGACCCAATCGGCCGGGGGCAGATCCGCGTGGAGGTCGGCGGGCCAGCGGCCCGCCGCGGCAATCGCTTCCAGCACGTCGTGCTCCGAGATCCGGCGGTCGTCGTGGTTTGCCGCGCGCTGGGCGGCCTGGTCGGCCCGGTCGAGGATCCCGATCAGGTCGGGATCGAATTCGTCCTTCTTGCGAATGAGGAATTGAGCGATCAGTCGGCGGAGATCCGAGAGGGTTCGCTCCATGGCCTGCCGTGGCTCGGCGGCCTCCTCTTGGCCTTTCTTTTCTCCCACTCGACCGGGTGCGCCGTCCTCCCCGGCTGCGCAAGCCGGTTCCTCGGTCGCGGGCCGTTTGAGGGCCTCCAGATCCTCTTTTCGGACGACCTGCTCGTAAACCCCGTCGCAGTCGAGTCCGTACTGGCCGCACATGTACCGGGTGAGATCGCCGACGCGGATCAGCCCGACCACCAGGTCGCCGACGCCGGCCAGGGCGCGGCACTGGCGCTGGCGGCGTTTGGCGGCGCGGAACAGGGCGTCGGAAATTCCGAAGCCGAAGGCGTCGGTGTCGAGCTTGTTGTCTTGATCGAACAGGCGCGACCCCCCCGGCGATTCCGAGGCGGGGGTTTCGCCGGGCATCACCACGATGGTTTTCTTCGGTTGTGCAGGCCGCAGCGTGCGGTTGGGATTGCCGAAGTACCGGTAGGCCATCCACGAGATGTCGGGGAGGTCCTGCTCCGGATCGCTGTAGCGCGCGTAACTCCCCAGGCGCATCCGTTGCAACGCTTCCCCGCACGACTGGCCGTCCAACGCGGCGTGGAAGAACTCCAGCGCGGCGCGGGCCGCCTGGACGTTCACGATCGGAAAGATCGGGGCGATGACCGTCTTGGCCGGGCTTCCGCGGGCAAATGCCTCCGCCACGCTCCGCACGCGGTGCTCCAAGGTCCACGCCCGTCCCCGCGAAGCGCCTTGGCAGGCGTTAAGAAACACAAATCGGACCCGGGGATTCAACTTCGCGATCTCGGAGGCCGACAGCCGGCCGTCGCGCAGCACCAAGTGGCCTTGGTCGTCGTCGCGGGGGAAGCAGCCGTGGCCGAAGTAGTAGATTCCTCCGAGCGACGGGTTCTTGATCGCGCTAGTCACGTGAGTGCGGGTGGCGTTTTCGGGAGGGATGACGTTGATCGGGTATCCCTTGCTCTCCAGCAGATCCTCGATTTGGACGAGGTGCTCGGCACACTCCCCGTCAGGATCGGCGTTGGGCTTGTCGCCGCGGTCGTCCGCGGGATCCATGGCCAGATCGCCCAACGGGTCCTTGATGAGCAGGAACTGCATCCCGTCGGAAATGCCGCTATCCCCGCCGCGGACTTGGTGGCTCAGGTGCCGCTGGAGGGCGAGTTTCCCACCCCCTTCGCGCACGGCCTTCCCGTGCCGCGGACAACAGCGGATCTCCGGATCCAGCTTGACCCGGCTCCATGTGCAGTCTGGCTCCGGGCACTCCAAGTACCGCTCTTCCAGCACCTCCCAGGGGATGGCGGCGGCAATGTCGGAGCTGATGTCGAACTGCGGGTGTACGCCCGGCTTAACGACGGTGAAGAAGCCCTTATCGGGCAACACCTGCTCTGCCAGTTGGCTTGCCGTCGATTCGACGCCGATCCCGTCCCGTTTTCGCCGGAGCAGGGCCAGACTCATCAACTCGCCGATCCGGTCGCATAATTGGTCGATATTCACCCGAAGGGCGTCTCGATCGATCTCCCGGCAGACGGCCTCCGGATTGGGCTCCTCGGGGACAATCGCTGACGGCGAATAGACCAACCCTTCCAGCCCTCGCTCGTCCCGTTGGAAGGACACGCCGAGGCTCTGGACCAGGATCTCATCGGCCATGGAATCGTTTCCCTTGGATGTGCGAAGCTGTTTGGAAAGGGCTGTCAGCCTTCAGCGATCAGCATTCAGCCAATCCCCCGTCCCAACGCCGATCTCGCTGCAAGTCGTTGTATAGACGGCTTCTGAAAGCTGGAAGCGGATGGCTGACTGCTGACAGCCTCTCAGGTGCCCGAGGCGGCCGCGGCCGGCGATCCCAATTCCAGCGGAATCAACAACACGCGAGGGCCGATTTCAAGCGTCACGCGCCACGAGCCGGCCTTCAGGGCGATCGGCTGCTTGAGGTAGTCGGCGAGCGTTCCCGAGAGCTCGCGCCGCCCCTGCAGGTTGCGAATCTCCAGCCGGGCGTCGTCCGGGAGCCGGGCATCGCCCAGCAGGTCGAGCTTCACCAGCAGGCTCCACAGACCGGAGGATTCGCCCCGTCCTACAAACAAGGTCAACTGGCCGCTGGCGTCGGGCAAGGGGATGCTCCAGATGGCCTTGCCGGTTTCGGACTCGGCGTCGCCCAATCCCATGGCGCCGGCGGCGGCAAGCTGCGGCGTGGCGAGCATCGATGGAAGCCCGGCGGCAGCGAGCCTCCCAGCCTCATCGAGCCACGCGGCCAACCGTTCCGCAAGCTGGACCACGGGACCTGCGATGTCCCCCCATATTGAGGGATACGCAACCACTTCTGCGGGCAGCGGTACCGCAGCGATCTCCCGGAGCACATGGAGCAACTCCCCTAATGCGGGGTATTCCGCGATGGCCCGCTCCACAACACTTTTCTCGTCCCCACTACAAGCCCCGGAGAGGTACTTGGCGATCACCACGTCGTCGGTGTCTCCCCAAGCGGACCGTTGCTGCTCGCGGTGGGCCCGGAGCATTTCGGCGATGCGCTCCCAATCGTTCAAGGCTCCGTCTCCTGACTGCGAGGACCTTCACCTACATCAAAGACGAGCGATCGGCCCTTATGTGCAGACCGCCCCCCATATCCCTTATCCTTCATTTCTCGTTCCCACGGTCCCCGTGGGAACGCAGGTCCGGACGCTCCGCGTCCCGGGCGCAACGTGTTCGTTTCCATCCACTTACAGGCTGCAACGACGCGGAGCGTCGTAGCCGTGTGTTCCCACGCAGAGCGTGGGAACAAGGTGCAAATCCCCTCACCCCAATCCCTTCCCCTAATCCTCAATACACGTCAACATCGCATTGCGCATGCTCTCCAGCCAGTATTGGATGGTGCGGCGCGATTTGCCCATCCGGCGGGCGATTTCGTCGTGATGCACGCCATCCAGATCCAATTCCAGCACTCGCCGCCTGTCTTCAGAGAATGTGGACATGGTCAACTCAATGCACTCGGCTAATGCCGTGTCGGCCTCCGGCTTCGTCGTCGGAAACAGGGCCAAGGCGTCGCCGGGGAGCGTCAATGGCCAGCGCTTCTGGCGGATGTCCAGAGCACGCCGCGCGGCGACTACCGCCACCCAGCCGCGCAGCGGGCACTCGGCGCGCCAGGTTTGCAGCCGCTGGAGCACCCGGAGCCAAACAGCCTGACAGGCATCCTCCCACTGGCCCGATCGACTGGGTCCGAGCACCCGACCCACAACACAACCTATAAGGGGTATGAGCAGCACGGCAAGTTGATCTCCGGCTTCTCTCTCCCCGGCAAGGAACCGTTGCACGAGATCGATATCCTCCTGGAAGTCGCTCTGCTGAGTGGGGGCTTGTTGCCGGTGCAAGGGCGTCATGATGTCCGTCGTGGCCTTCGTTCACAGCCGCCGCACGGTGGCGACGGAAATATCATCACACGGCGAGTTGCCGGCCAAGGCGTCCTCCAGGATCTGGAGGACGTCCTGGTGCAGCGATCTGCCTTGAGCAGCCTTGGCGAGGTCGCCCAACAGCGTATGGCCCAGCCGTTGCTCGCCCAAAGGTTGGTTGGACAGGCCATCGCTAGCCAGGGTGAGCTCATCGCCGGGGTGGAAAGGCCACGTCTGTTGGTGTCCTGCTTGCCGGTCAACACCCTCGAGACCCAGCCATCCGCCGCCAAGTTCCCCCAGTTCCCGCGGTCGCGCCACCGGGTCGCCCTGCTGCCGAACGAGAATACAGATGTCGCCCGCTGAGGCGACCGTCACGGATGCGGAGTCGAAACGGGCCAATGCGGCTTCAAAATAGAACCCCTCGGGCAGGCAGGTCTGCAACTGCTCCTGCAAGAGAACGAAAAGCTTGCCGGGCGTCATGTCGGGCGACGCCACCAGCGATTTCCAGAAGACCGACAACCCTTGCGCGAGCATGTACGGCAGCCACGAGTGGCCGGTGCCGTCGGCAACCAGGACCCAAAACGACTTGTCGTTGATCCAGAGGAACTCGATCATGTCGCCGGGCACCCGCTTCAGCGGACGGCAATAACGCCGGAATTCGTAGCGCGTTTGGGAGCCGAGGGCAGAGGCCGCATTGGGATCCTGCGGCGGGGAAGTCGACTGGCCGGGATCGCCGGGGGCGCTGCCCACCCCAGGCGGTCGACCGAGGTCCCAGAGCAATAACTTCGCGGTCTTCAGCAGCAAATAGTTGCGGAACTGCCGCCAGCCGGCCTCGTCGCCGGCAAACTCGTTGAACTCCTCGGGCGTGTGACTCCGCAAGAAAAGCTCGATCCAGTGCAGTGTATTGAGTGTCAGTGAGTCCAGATCCTCTTCCATTTCGGATCGCCGTCGCAGGGCGATCAACAGTTCCACGATCACGGGACGGCAGAGCCAATCCAATTGCTTCCAGGCCGCCGGGCGCTGGCTTCGCAGAGCCTCAACAAGTTCTTTTGGCGTACCGAACTGCATCGGAAGGCCCTTGACTGCGATGATATCCGAAAAGTCTACAGCCTCGCGTTCTCCTCCACCAGCCCCCCTTGGAGTGCGGCTGACTGGTCGCCGCTTTCTTTGGCGGTGGAGGCGGCTGCCGCGGAGGAAAAAGAAAGCGGCGACCAGTCGCCGCACTCCAAACACGGCGCGTGACGCCGAATCTTGCAATGGTCCCATGGGCCCCCTACACTGGAGACCATTGATCCTCAGAAGAGCAAAGCAATATTCTCTCTCGGAGCCGGGGCGTGCGACATGCTCTCTCCGAGCCGGGGCGTGCCGCCCCGGTTTTTCCGGGCCGACACGGCCCGGCTCGGATTTGTCGTTATTGCGAGGAGCGAGACAATGCGCAGCGACTCACAGACGTCAAACGAGGCGGTCGCCGCCGGTCGGAGCCGGCGACTCGGTCGGATGGCGCGCCGTTTGGCCTTGGGCTTCGTTCTGTGGTTTGCCGTAGCCCCTCAGGTGTGCTGCGCCGCTGATGCGCCTTGCCGGATCGTCAAGGCCGGCACGGCGGTTGAGCTCGGTTCGCCGCACTTCGTCCTGCGGCTCGACACGGCCGCGGGGCTCCAGGCACAGTCGTGGCTGAACCGACGCACGGGGCGCACGATTTCCCTGGGCGGAGGCCCGGAACTACGCCTGGAAATCGGCGACGTCGCTCATCCGAAAGAACTGAAGCTGCGTGTGACCCGGACGCCGGAGGCATCACAGGGGGATTCATGTCGGGCGGTGTTTGAGTTGACTGCCGACCGGCCGGGTATGGCGGCTGTAGTCGCCTACGAGTGGAACGCCGGCGAGCCTGTCCTGCGGAAGACGGTCGAAGTGAGCAACTCCGGGCCTGCCGAGGTGCGGCTCTTGAACGTCTCGCTGGCCGACTACAAGACCGACGCCAAGATCGTCACCAAGGAACAAGGCTTCCCGGCCTATCTGAACGACTAATTCTTCCTGACGCTCGCGCATCCGTCGGGTTGGGCACAAGGCCAGGGCGGGGCGGTTTCGTTGCGCCAGTACCCGGGCGCCAAACTCGCTCCCGGCGCGAAGTTCCGCAGCATGGAGGCCGTGTACGGGGTGGGCGAGACCGGGGCCGCACGGCAGGCGTTCTTGACGCACGTTCGCGGCCGCATGCGCCGGGTCGTGCGCGGGCACGACAAGCCCTACGCCATATTTGAGCCTTTCGGCGCCCGGCCCGGCGGCAATTTCGACGAAACCGAAGAGTTCGTCCTCGACAATATCGCCAAGCTCGCCCAGTCGCAGCGAGAAACCGGCTGCCGGTGGGACGCCTACTCGATCGACTTCTGGGTAGACTTCAACGGCGATCTCAAGCGTTGCGACCCCGTGCGATTCCCCAACGGGCTGAAGAAAATCGTCGCGGAGTTGAAAAAGCTCGGCACCGCCCCGGGCCTGTGGATCGACAGCTCGATGACCCATTGGTCGATCGGCGGCAATCCGGCCGTTCGCCCTACGTTCACCCACGATCCCAAGGGCCCGGCCCCCGGCGTGCCGGTCATGTGCCGGGCCACGGAGCCGATCAAGTCGATGTACGTCGAGGCGTTCCGCCACCACATTCGGGAGCACGGCGTGCGCTGCCTGAAATTCGACAACCTGCACTCGGTGTGCAACAATCCCACGCACGATCATCTGCCGGGCATCTACTCGACCGAGGCGATCCAAAACGCGGTGATCGAGTTCCTGCACGCCATGGATGCCGAGTGCCCCGACGTGTTTCTGATTCTCTACTGGGGCCACCGCTCGCCGTGGTGGCTCTTGCACGCCGACACGCTCTTCGACTCGGGGATCGGCATCGAGGCGGCCAGCCCCAGCGATTTCCCGTCTCCTTTCGCCCGCGACAGCATCACCCAGAAGCTTGACCAGGCCCAGTGGCATGCCAGCGACGTGCCGCCGCTGGGCAAGGACTCGTTGGGCGTATGGCTCTCCGACTGGGGCTGGAACAGCTCCGTGGGCAAAGAGCGGTGGCAAGAGGGTTTTGTGATGGACCTGAGCCGCGGCAGCCTGCTGGCCCAGCCCTGGAGCGATTTCCCCTGGCTCAGCCCGCCCGAGCGCAAGCAAATGGCCGATTTCGTCGCCCTGCTGCGGGCCCAACCGGCGTGCTTTGCCAATTCGCGATTCATCCTCGGCAACCCGTGGAAAGACGAGCCCTACGGGTACTGCCTGACCGACGGCAAGCGGGCGTTTCTGGCCTTGAACAATGGCACCTGGAAGGACGTGGTTTTGCCGCTGGATTTGAATGCGTCGTGGGGGCTGCCCAACGGTCGGGCTTGGCAGCTCTATCGATGGTATCCCGATCCCGCCCGGCTGCGCGGCGCGAGCGACACGTTTGGCGCGAAAACCGAAATCGCCTTGCGGCCGTTTGAAGTGGTGTTGCTGGAAGCGATCTCGGCGGGCGAGGCCCCATCGCTCGGTCGCACGTTCGCCACCGAGCCGATTCCCGCCGGTTTCGCGGAGCCCAGCCGCACGGTTGCCATTTCCCTGGAGGAGGGGAAGAACGGGTCGAAACCGGAGCCCGATCCGGTCTGGAAGGTGCTTCAGCCTTCCACGCTCCGCTCTGCCGGTGGGGCGACACTCACGGTGCAGAAGGACGGCTCGATTTTGGCCGGCGGCGCCAATCCGGCCTGCGACACGTATACGATTGTTGGGGACACCGAGTTGGCCGCGATTACCGGAATTCGCCTGGAAGCGCTGCCCGATGCGAATCTCCCCGGCCGCGGCCCGGGCCGAGCCGTCAATGGGAACTTCATGCTCAACGAGTTCCGCGTCGAGGCAAGCCCTCGTTCCCACGCAGAGCGTGGGAACGAGGTTGCGAAGGCTTCCACCCCCGTCGTGCTGCGCAACGCGAAGGCCGACTTTGCGCAGGACTCGCACGGCGGATGGCCGATTGCGGCGGCGATCGACGGCAATCCGGCGACCGGCTGGTCGATCGACCCGGCGGAAGGGCTGCCTCACGTGGCGGTGTTCGAGACGCAACAACCCGTCGGATTCCCGGGCGGCACGCGGCTCACGTTTACGATGCGGCACGGCGAGCGGGAGCATAACCTGGGCCGCTGGCGGCTTGCCGTAACATCGGCCAAGCCGACGCTCCAACTCCCCAAGGGCTATGGCCCCAAGGCGGTCATCGTCCGCGGCGAGACGCCAGCGACGGTCGCCGGGGGCCTGTTGGTCGTCACGGCCGAGATGCGGCGCGCGGGCGCACCCATGCCGATACACAACGTCGGCAGCCACTTCTCCGCCCAGGAAAAAATCGGCGGCCAGAGTGCGACGTGGACGCCCGTGCTCGGCAAAGCCACGTATCCGGCGCCCTGGCAAGCCTGGCGAATTGCCCTGCCGCCGGCAAGCGGAGCCAAACCGTTCGAGCTTGACATTACCACCACGCTGCCGACAAATACGGAATGGAAATACAGAGCTTATTTCGTGCCGAAGTGACGAACAGGAGGATTTTCCATGCAAATTCGGGTGCGTTCGATTGCGTTGCCGATCGTTCTTCTTGCTTGCGGACTCGTCTCGACTGGCTTCAGTCGGGCAGCCGGGTTGCAGTCGGCGGGGAATACCGACGGCGTGCTGACGTGGCACCTGGGAACTTTGGCCAAACAGCAGTCAGCGCGTGAGGTCGTGCTGTTTGCGTTTGCCGGTTCCCCGGATGCGGTGGCCCGCTACGTCGATGCCGCGCGCCGGCAGTTCGCTCAGCCGCTGCCGATGCCTGCCGGCACGCCCGGCACTTCGCCGAAAGGGCAGGTCTGGATTGCAAACGGCGCAACCGACTTCGCCCTGGAAGGCCCATGCTTCTTTCGGTGGGACAACGGCGGGCGCCAAGCCCTGCGATGTACACGCGGCGGGCAGCTCAGCCAGTTCACGTGGTACATGCACTACGAGGACCTCGCCGGAAAGCACCGCTCCGGCACGCCGCACTATCCGGAAAGCACGCCGGAAAACCTGCGAATCGTCGAGCCCGTGCGGCCGCTGAGTGCGCGGGAAGCCGCCGGCACTGTGGAAACGGCCGACGGGAAGCTCCGCATCCGCGTGCGTGCCGCGATGGGAGACGGGCCAATGGTCGCGGTCGAGTTCCTCGTGACGAATCTCTCCGCAGAGCCGTTGGGCGAAGTCACGCTCTCGGCCTATGCCAACATCGAATCGGACCACGACGAATCGAACGACTTCAGCTTTCTGGATCGCCGCACGGCGGGCCTCATGGTGCTCGACCCCATCACGAACCAAAGCGTTGTGATGACGGGTCTTAACCGGCCGGTCCGCGGCCACTCGGGCGCGTGGAATTCACTGCCGCAGCTTCAAAGCGCTTCCGGCATTGCGCTGGACGAGTGGAAGCCCTTCATGGGGCTCTCGGCAGAGACGCGCAAGGCGTTGGCGCGCGAGCGGGCGGCGGCGCAAGGAATCTATCTGCCGTATCCCAAGGAAAACCCCAAAACGCCCGAGACCCGCACCCTGACGTCGCAGGAAGCCGAGGCCGCCCTCCAGCGCGATTGGCTCTTCCAGGCGATGGGCGAGCCGCTGGGCGGGCGGGCCCGAAAAGAGATCGCCTGGACCCGGGCCCTCGCCGCGCGCCTGGCCATGGGCCCCAATGCGCCCAATCTCAAGCCCGAGCTGGATCAACTCAACGTGCTCGAAAAGCGCCTCAACGACGCCGGGAGCAAGAGCCCGGGTGAAAACGCCGCCAAACAGCTTTACCTGGAAATCTGCCGCGTGAAGCGGGCCATGATGTTCAAGAACCCGGTCGTGACCTTCACGCAATTGCTCTTCATCGACCAGCCGTATCCGAGCGGCCCGGTGAACGATATTCACGAGGCGATCCATCGCATGGGCATCACCGCCACGCACGGTGGACGCCTCTTGGTGCTCGACGGACTCCATCCCGGCGGCAAGGTCCGCCAGCTCGCCCCGCAGAAGCCGGGCAGCTTCTGGCGGCCCGATCTCTCGTTCGACGCCAAGCGGGTGCTCTTCTGCTTCATGCCGCATGGCGAGAAGAGTTTTCATCTCTATGAAATGAACCTCGACGGCACCGGCCTGCGGCAGCTCACCCAAAGCGATTACGACGACGTTGATCCGATTTATCTGCCCGACGGGCACATCCTCTTCACTACCACTCGTGGCAACTCGCACGTCCGCTGCGGGCCGTTCATCTATTCCTACATCCTCGCCCGCTGCGATGCCGACGGCGGCAACGTGTACCTCATCAGCTACAACGGCGAGCCGGATTTCGTGCCGGCGCTGTTGAACGATGGACGCGTGATTTACTCCCGCTGGGAATACACCGACAAGCCGCTCTGGCGCGACCAGAAACTCTGGACCACGAACCAGGACGGCACCAACACCGCCCTGTTCTGGGGCAGCCAGTCGGTGTGGCCGGACCACCCCGCCGAGCCGCGGCCGATCCCGGGGAGCCATCGCGTGATGTTCTCCGGCGTGGGGCATCACGACTGGTGGTCGGGCTCGATCGGGATCCTCGACACTCAGAAGGGGCTGAACTTCCCGCACGGACTGACAAAGGTAACGCTCGACCGCCCGTGGCCCGAGTGCAGCCGGCCTCCGTTGGACCCGCCCGAGTCGCTCGCCCACCACGCCTCCGGCAACTACATCGGCTACCAGACGCCGTATCCGCTCTCCGGGAAGGATTTTCCCGTTCCGGCTCGCGGTGAAAACTAAAAATTTCGGCCCCCACCTGAGGA
>CAYTJV010000209.1:0-11636 GCA_964438165.1 uncultured Planctomycetaceae bacterium
CCGAGCCTGGCTTGGTGCCGAAATCGGTGCCCGCGAGGACGACCGCGTCGACCCCGTCGCCCACCGCGTCGTAAAGCCGGGCCAGGTTCGCCAGGCCGATCTCGCATTGGCGCTCGAAGACTTCGTACACTTAATCGAACCGCGTCACCGTGCTCACGTACCATTCCTCGACGTCGCGGATGCCCTTGGGCCGCTTCATCCACGGGGCGGGCACCAGGGCGATGTCGCCGAACGCCGTGCCGCCGAAGTTGGCCAGGATCGCCTTGTCAGTCTCGCGCCACAGCCGGTCCGCTTCCCGGGCGAAGTGCTCCAGCGTGGCGTCGCTGACCGGTCCGAACTCCTCGAGGTTGTCTTCCGGATTGAGCTTTGCGTCGTCGATCGGCTCCTGGCGCACGATCGCGTCGAAGAAACAGCCTCCCTTGGGCATGCGGCCGCTGGGCGGCGCGGTCTTGTCGCCTTCCGGATACATGAGAATGTCGCCGTTCGGCTCCGGCACGGTGTTGAATGCCGCCGGCACCAGCACGGGCGTGCCGTCGAAAAGCGTCCAGGGTTTCCAATCCTTGTTCTCGAAGCCGAACATCGTCCGCGGGCCGCCAAGGCCGACCACGTCGACGCCGAGGGCCTGGATCAGATCTGGGGCGATCTCGCCGAGCATCTGGTACGGCTCGACCACCTTGACCGGCGTGCCCGGCCGAGCCAGCTGGAACGCTTGCCGCAACAGGTACCCCGAGCTGACGTGCCTCCCGGTGACGGCGCTGGCGCCGAGGTCCAAGGGCACATGGTCCGGTTGCTCGTGATGGAGCGCTTTCTGGACGCGCTGGCGGGAGTTCATGGCAGCGGCAGGGGTTAGGGGCTGGGGGTCAGGGGTTAGGGGCCAAGGGGGCAGCGCAGTTCTCTTGAGTCCGGAGCGGGAAGTGTTCTTGGCGGCAATCGCTTAGCCGCGGGACGTGTCCTGCGCGGTGACGCTGTCGCACCCCAAACACAGCGTTCTCCATTGGATTGCCCGCAAGCCCTCTTGTCAAGGGCCGGTGCGAGGTACTACGATGGGGGCCAACCTACGGGGCTGACTGAGGAGGCACGAGCGTGTCCAGTCGAGCGGAAGATCGCGGCGGCAGCATCGGCTACGTCTATCTCTTGGCCGTGGTGGCGGCGTTGGGCGGCCTCTTGTTCGGATACGACACGGCGGTCATTTCCGGGGCCATCGGCTACCTCACCGAGCATTTCACGCTGTCGGCCCATGGGAAGGGCTGGGCGGCCTCCTGTGCTTTGGTGGGATGTATCTTCGGGGCGGCCGGCGCCGGCATGCTCAGCGATTGGCTGGGCCGCAAGAAAGTGCTGATGATCGCGGCGCTATTGTTCACGGTGTCGGCCGTGGGAGCCGCCTTGCCGCGGGATCTCTGGGAGTTCGTGATCGCCCGGGTGCTGGGCGGGTTTGCCATCGGGGCCGCCTCCATGCTTTCGCCGCTCTACATCGCCGAAGTGGCCCCCGCACGGATCCGCGGCCGGCTTGTGTCGCTCAACCAACTGGCCATCGTCGCCGGGATGGTCGTGGTTTACTTCGTGAATTCCCGCATCGCGCAAATGGGTGATGATGCCTGGAACCAGACCTACGGCTGGCGGTGGATGTTCGGCTCGGGAGCCATTCCTGCGGTCCTCTTCCAGGCCCTTCTGTTCCTCGTGCCCGAGAGCCCGCGCTGGCTCACCAAGCAGGGGCGCGAGGGCGAGGCGATGGCCGTTCTCGCCCGGGTGAGCGGGCCCCATCAGGCCGAAGCGCAGATGGAGGAGATCAAGACCACCTTGGCCACCGAGAGCGGTTCCATCGCCCAATTGTTTGAGCCGGGTGTGCGCACCGCGCTGGCGATCGCCGTCGTGCTCGCCGTGCTCCAGCAGATCACCGGGATCAACGTGGTGCTTTACTATGCTCCCGAGATTTTCAAGACCGCCGGGCTCAAGGCGACCCAGGCCATCAGCGATACGGTGATCGTCGGCCTCGTCAATGCCGTCTTCACCCTCGTGGCGATTTGGGTCGTGGACCGACTTGGCCGCAAGCCGCTTCTGCTCATCGGTTCGTTCGGGATGGCGATTTCCCTGGGGCTCTTGGGCGGCGCGTTCTATCTGGAGAAGTTCGAGGGTCCTTGGGTGCTCGTGTCCACCCTGGCCTACGTGGCCTCCTTTGCGATGTCCATGGGACCGGTGGTTTGGGTGATCATGGCGGAGATTTTCCCCACGGCGATCCGCGGCCGCGCCATGTCGATTGCAACCGTATGTCTCTGGATCTCCTGTTGCCTCGTTTCGCAAACCTTCCCCTGGATGCTCGAACAATTCAAAGGCGCGGCGACGTTCTGGTTCTACGCCGTCATCTGCGCGGTCGCCCTGCTTTTCGTGGCTCTCTTTGTCCCCGAGACCAAGGGCAAAACCCTCGAAGAAATCGAGCGGAGCTGGAAACGCTGAATCGCTACACCGCCAACCGCGTCCAATGTCCTGCCCAGATTCTCCCTTGACGGCCGGGTGCTGATGTTGTAAGATATTGCAACAAGGAGCAGCGATTAGAGAGCAAGGACGCGGTGATGGTCGAGGTGATTTGGGACTTGGAAGACGACCCGAAGGGGAATGTCCAGCACATCGCCGAGCACGGCGTCACGGGGGAAGAGGTCGAGGAGATTTTGAACGACCCGTCGAGCGAGACCGGCCGCAGCCGCGCCGGCGACCGGCCCATGACCTTCGGCTGCACCGCGGCGGGGCGGCCCCTGGTTGTTGTCTGGGAGATGGTCGAACAGGACCCGTTGGTGGTCTACCCAGTCACGGCCTACGAACCCGAAGAAGAGTGAAGCATGGCGAAGCGGATGCACCAGAAGATCGAACGGACCCCGGAACATCAGCGGGAGATCGAAGCGATCCGTGAACGGTTCCGGCGGGAGCGGCCGAGCCTTCAAAAGCTGCGGGAGTCGGGCGACGTGTCCGAGGTGGTTACCCAGGGCAAGTACGTCGGCCTGTTGGCGATGCTCGCAGCGCTGAGGAGACACCGCGAAGCGAAAGGGCTGAGTTTGGCGGATGTCGCCGAGCGGTGCGGGATGGACCGCTCCGCGGTCAGCCGCCTCGAAAACGGCGTCTACCTGAATCCCACGCTCGACACTCTCTACCGCTACGCCGGGGCGATCGGCGCGGAGATCGCGTTCACCGTCCGCACGTCCTAGATGTCCCTATGAACGGGTAACCGTTGCACGCTAGCATTCTGAATTCCGTATTCCGTATTCGCTATTCGCTATTCATTCTTGGGGCAAAAGGGACGGACTTCCCTTGCAGGCCGTCAATTTCGCACCGTGGGTCCAGCGGCGTTCTAAATGAATACGGAATACTGAATACGGAATAGCGAAGGCAGAATCCGACGCTCAACGACGCCTGGAATCAGGCAGACGCATTTAGCGCAGCGGCTCGATGCGGCCCACGGCCAAGAGCGATACGATGCACACCACGTAGATCAGCCCCACGCCGATGAACGCCGGGGCGTAGCCGGCCGTATCGACGACGTAGCCGATCAGCGGCTGCGTGATCGCTCCGACCAGCGTGCCTGCGGCGCCGGTGATCCCGTACAGCGTGGCCTGATGCCGCCGGGGCGAGATTTCGGAGACGGCGGTGTGGACGTTGGTGGCCCAGGCCAGGTGCCCAAACAGCGCCACGCTCAACAGGCCGATCGCCAAGAAAGGGCTTTCCACAAAGTAGACCAGCGAGCCGAGCATGGCCAGCATGGCCGCGGGGACCAGGACGAGCTTGCGCCCGAGGCTCCGGTCCACCCCGCGCTGGATCAACATCGCGGCCAGCCACCCGCCGCCCAGCGCGCCCAGATCGGCGCCGAGGTACGGCACCCAGAGCCAGCGGCCGACCATCGACAGATCGAACCCGCGCACTTCCTGGAAATAGGCCGGAGTCCAGAACAGAAAGAACCACCAGGCCCCGTCGCTCAAGGCCCGCGGGAAGAGGATGCACCAGAACTTGCGCCGCCGCAGCGACTGCGAAAGCGAAAGCTCGGGCTCGCCGGACGTCTCGGAGCCGGATTCAAGGTTTGCCAGCGCTTCCGCGCGATGTCCCGGCGCCGGATTCGTGCAGCCATACGCCAGGCGAATCCGCCGGTGCAGCAGCAGCCAAGGCGGGACCAACAGGAATCCCAGGGCCCCGGTCGCCAGAAACGCCGTGCGCCAGCCGTAGTATTCGGTGATCCAGGCCACCATCGGCTGCGCGATCAGGGTCCCCACGGTGAGCCCGCAGAGCATGATGCCGATCGCCTTGCTGCGGCTTTCGGGCGGGAACCACTCGGCCGACCCGCGCAAGGCGCTCGGGTAGAAGCCACCCTCGCCGAGGCCCAGCAAAGCGCGAAACACGCAGAGGCTCACGAGCCCGGCGGCTGCGGCGTGCAGCATGTTCGCCACGGACCAGAACACGATCGAAAGCACGAACATGCGCTGGTAGCCGAAGCGATCGGCCATGCGCCCGCCGACCACGTAAAGGACCATGTAGGCCAGCAGAAACGCGTTGATCGCCAGCCCATAGCCCGTGTTGCTGATCCCCAGTTCCGCACAGATCTGCGGCTTGACAACCCCCAGCGCGGCCCGATCCACGTAGTTGACGATCGACCCGGCAAAGACGAGGCCGACGACGAGCCAGGCAAAGCGGCGGTAAGGTTCGGAACTGGGCGGTTGAAAGCCTGAGGACCTCATGGATGCTGGTTTTGTTCTGAAGGGAGAGAGCCCTCGAAATACACATGCCACCCCAAGGGAATTGATCGCGGGCGCCTTCAGCGTGCGAAGGGGCGCAATATGATAGCCCAGGGCACTGCCCTGGGGAAGCGAGTCGGAACAAATGCCGAAGCCCTGAAGGGGCGAAATCCGAGCTCCGCCGGACTTCTATCCCGCCCTTTCAGGGCTACCGATCTTGTGACGAACTCTCTCCCCAGGGCATCGCCCTGGGCTATCATATTTCGCCCCTTCGGGGCTGAGGAGGGCCACCAGAGCCGAGTGCCAAGACTTCCGAAGTCTCGAAGACTTCGGAAGTCTGCCGCTGCCCATCTCGGTCTTCGGCTGGGCACTCAGCGCCGCTGCAGGTCGGCAGGCGTAATCACGCTTTCGCAGTTCTGGTCGATCGCAAAGGGATCGGCTTTCAGGGTCACGCGAACGATGTACTTCTCGGCCTTTTCCGTCGGCACTCGCCACGAGTGCCCGCAGGTGAAACCTCACCCATACTCGAAGCTGCCGCGGTAGACAACTTCGCCTTTGGGATTGCTGACGGTGAACTCTGGCTTCGACGGCCGGCCGCCTCGCACCATCATGTCGGTACACCGCTCGCCGGCTAACCCCACAAGGGTCATTCCCAAGCGAACCTGCTGGGGACCTTGAGGATTGTCCACCCGCACGACCGGCTTGTACGGCGGTCCAAAGGGCAGCGCCACCGTCTGGCCCTTGCGGACCTCGACCGGCTTGCAGTCGCGCGTGGCTTGGGCGGAAACCCGGGTGAGGCGCAGCGGCATGACGGGGCTGCTCGCCGCCACGCCCCCGCCGAGGGCGCGAACCACGGCGGACAGCAACTCGCTCGGCTTCTGGCCCTCCTTGCCCTTTTCTCCCGGCTTGTCCTTCTTTTCCGCCGCCGGTTTTGGCTTCTCCTCGATGCCGGTCTGGTCGATCGTGTAGCTCAAGAGCTTCCAGGTGCCCTCGGGCAAGGGCGCCGGCTTGGACTTCCCGCCGGAGATCCTCATGAAGCCCTTGTCGCTATAGACCACGGCGGTGAAACCCTCGTTCGGGTTGGTGACGTACCCGATCGACGGCGTAACCGGCTTGAGGCTGAGCTTCTCGCCCGCCGGAGAAATCGCAAGATCGTAGAACTTCCCGTCGATCGAGACCAGCTTCGACACGTTGTAGCGGTTTCCGCTGGAGGTCACGTCATAGGGGTTCAGGTAGACGGGAAGGTTGGCTTGCGGATCCAACAGCAGGATGTCGCCGTACTGAGGATAGACCTCGCCGACCCTGCCCCGGACGTCGTCGCGAATCGTCATCGCGTCGTCGAAACGGCCGTTGCTGTTGAAGTCCACCAGCGCCACTCGCCGCTTCTTGCCCTCCAGCGTGATCTCCCCCTCGCGGTAGGCGGCCGCGCTGAACGACGCAGAGGCGTACCCCATGCGCTCGTCCATCGCCTGATAGGTCACGTTCACGTTGAAGGCGTACTCGTACTTCGTGCCGTCGGCCTCCAGAGGGACGGCTACCACGGGGAACCGGGCCTGGGCGTAGTTCATCGAGGAGGAGAACATCCTCGCATCCGATGTCTCCGATTCGATCACCTTGTCGTCGGTCAGATCGCCGTTGCGGTTCCGGTCGAAGTAGAGCCGGTTGTAGACGATCGCCTTGCCGGGCCGGCGGGCCTGGACAGCGTCGGAACCGGGTTCCTCGTCCGTGAGGGCACGGGAGAGCGAGTCCAGCAGGCTGGACTTCGGCTTAGCCTTCTCCTTCTTCTTGGCCGCCTTGGCCTTCTCGGCCTCCTCCTTGGCCTGCTTTTCATCCGGTTTCGCGCCGACCGCATCGAACGCGAAGGCGAACTCCTGCGTGCCGAGCTTGACCACACCCCGGAAAGGGTGCTTGCACTCGTATTTGGCAGGCTCCTTCTTGACGATCTGTTTGAACGCCTTCTCGGCGTCCGCCGCGCCGCCGATCTCGACCCGAACGCGGCCGCTCGGGTCCTGGAACTGAGCGTGTACCGACTGCGGGTACGTGGCTCGAAATTGATACTCGGCCGGCGTGTACCGAGAAGTCGATTCGAGGCGTTTGAGCGTCAGGGTACACTCTTCGCCGGGAGCACCGATCGCGGCCAAGAGCACGCCTCCCGCGGCCGCAATCGCTCCAATCACGCTGAACAGAAGCCGTCTCATAAGCATGGTCCTCCAGGAAGTACGATGGAATCTCTGGTACGGTGGGCCGGGCGAAGCGAGTCCCACCGATCGGACGTCGCGCGGAGTTTTCGGTGGGCCTCGCTTCGCTCAGCCCACCCTACTTTCTTCAGAACAGAATCGCGATGAATGCTCGGGACCGAATCGTGAATCGGAAATGGTCCGCCGTAGATTCGGAGGCGAACGCGATGCTCCTCGGCCGGCTCCGAAGGTACTCGCCACGAGTACCGAGAGATGAAGCCTCACCGAGAGCTGAATCCGACCAAGCACTGCGACAGGCGTTTCATGAATTGCCCTTCGTGGCCATCGACACTTGCGGGATAACGCCAGTTTGGGGTTATCCTACACTTCCGGCGGATCTCTGTCGATCCCCCGCGCGAGAGTATTACATGACCATCCGCAAGACTGCATCGTACCGTGGTGGTCGAAATGGCCGTTCGTAGTCCCGCCTTTAGGCGGCATTCTGTGCGGACTACCGGCTAAAGCCGGGACTACGAACTGTGCCGTTCCGCACCGCGTGCAGTGTGCTCTCACGGCAGCAAGGAGTCGGCGGGCTTGTTGTTTCCTGTGTCGCAACTGCTTGGCGGCACGATGGTTGGGAGCTGGGCCGCCCCGGGGTTACGGGACGTTTCTCTCCCCGGGCCGAACACCGTGCCCGGGCTGAGGGCCCTGCAGCGCATGCAATCGAGGCAGCGGATGCAGCGCAAATCGCCGGCCCGCTGCTGCCACGGACCGTGCTGGTGACACAAGTCGCGGCACAGATCGCAACCGCTGCAACGGTCCGGACGGAATCGCACGAAGAAGAAGGAGACGCGGTTGCACAGGCTAAAGATAGCGCCCAGCGGACAGAAGACCGAGCACCAGGGGCGATAGGTGAAGAAGATCGCCACCAGGAACGTTGCCAGGATCACGATCTTGGCAGTGCTGGGCCAGATGATCTCCTTGCCGGCAATCGCCTGGCTGGCCACGAAAGGTACCGCCCCTTCCATCGCCCCGGCCGGGCAGACGCGGCAGAAGAACAGCGGGTGGCCTTCGCCGTAAAGATAAGGAATCGCCAGCACCAGGCCCAGGAGCACCGCGTACCGAAACCAACCCAGGAAGCCGGGCAGCCGGAGCTTGGGCGTCGGGACCCGTGCCGTCAAGTCCTGAAGGAATCCGAACGGGCAGGCCCAGCCGCAGATGAAACTGCCGAACACCGCGCCCACCGCGAGCAGCGTCCCGATGGCGATGAACGGGATCAAGTGCAACGCGCTGAAGTTGGCCAGCACGCCGATCGGGCAAGCAAAGGTGGCCAGCGGGCACGAATAGCAGTGGAACACCGGCCCGCAGATCGAGTGCAGGCGTAGCGCCAGCGGGTCAAGCCACGCCAACAGCAGCGTGGCCTGCACCCAGGGACGCCACCGCGCGAGCCTCCACGCGGACGAGCCCGATTGTTGACCGGTCATGGACACCATGACCTCCCGTTACTTCACTCAGGTAGGGCAGAGCGCGGGGCCTTCATTGCCGCTGTAGGTCCGCTTGATCTCGCCCGAGTCGGCCAGCGTTAAGCCCCCCACGCTGACCTCGCGAATGATCGTCGGCTCCGGCTCGTCCGTGGTGACGATGACTTTCTTAATGACTTTCTCGAACATGGGCGGCGGCTGCCAGAACGGGGGCGGCCCGTCCATCGGCGGTTGGCCCAATGGCCCTGGGCCGGGCGGTTGGCCTTCAGCAAACGGCGGTCCGCGGTCTCCCGGAGGTGCTCCCGGAAACGCCTCGTCCTCAGGGCCGGCCGGGCCGGGCCCAAACGTTGGGATCGGGATCGAGATTTCTTCTTCGTGCTCCTGCACCACCTCGACGACGTGGCGACTCGCTCCATGGATCGCCGACACGATCCCCGCCACCAGCAGCACGCAAGGCACGATGGCCCGTTGAATGATCGCCCACATAAACGCAAATGACCAATGAGAGTCCTCCTCACGCTCCGCGTGAGGAAATCGCGTCAGGCTCCAGCGTGACGAGCACAAAAAATGGCGGAGGTGAATGGGAATCGAACCCACCTAGGACCCTTGCGAGCCCCACACTGGTTTTGAAGACCAGGGGCACCACCAGACACCAGTCACCTCCGCGAACCCTTATGTTCCAGGGTATATTGACGTTTCCGGGGGCCGCCGTATCATGAGGCGTCAGACGTTTGACACCCGTTTCGACACCCGACACCACGGCCCCCACGGAAACGTCGCATATCTAAAGGTACTCGAAAAACCAAACCCCGCACAGCCCGCAAGCCCCACGCCGGTTTTCCCCTCGTTCCCCACGCTACTGGGCGGTGGGCTAAGAAAGTGCGGCAGAAGCTCCATTACTTCGGGAAGGTTGCCGACGATTTTCAGCGGCTCGGGGCGGACATCGCCAAGGCGTGGGGGCCAGTTCGGCTGGCTAACGAGATCGGGCGTGTCAAAGGCGTGTTCAAGTTCGGCTACGAGTCCGGTTTGCTCGACAAGCCGCCACGCTACGGTCCGCAGTTCAAGAAACCATCAGCCAAGGTGTTACGGAAGGTCCGGGCGGAACGGGGGCTCCGCATGTTCGAGCGGGAGGAACTCCTGTCGCTCTTAAACGCCGCGTTGCCTCTTCAAAGGGCAATGGATTTCCGTGGCGGTTGCGGGCGGTTCTATCGGTACTTCTGTCATCATCGGCCTGCTGGAAAGAGGATCTTGGGCTAATCAAATGGGTAAATTGGCGGTTCTGCGCTGGCATTGCCGATAGCTGAAAATGGCATCGGAAGCCCGAGACTGTTCCGTCGTGTCGCCGTGGAATCGGGAGGAACTCGATCGGCCGCAGATGAGATTGGATGGGATCGCGGGAATGAACGGTACGGTGCCCAAGTTCTTTCTTTTCTCCGAGTGCCGGACCGATGCGGATCAGGGCCGGTGGCGGTTCATCTTGCGCCGTGCGGATGGCTCGCAACGGCTGGCGGCCGAACATCTGGAGCCGCGCATCCGCGGAGAACGATTAGAACTCCTGAGCGTGGTTCGCGGACTGGAATCACTGGAAGAGCCGTCGCGCGTAACGCTCATGACGACATGTACTTACGTTCGTGAAGGCATTCGCCACGGATTGGCCGAATGGCGCGTCAACGGATGGCGCTGGGAACGTTTCGGACAGATGGTGCCGGTCAAAGACCTGGACCTATGGCAACGTGTGGATCGGGCCATGCAGTTTCACGAGATTGATTGCCGGACGTACCGCTTCGACCCCCCTCATCGTGAGGGCCAACGCGCGCCCTCGGTCGCTTTTGCCCGTAGGCGACCGTCGCGCAAGGGGAAACGGGCGACGACTAAGTGGTTGTCAATCCGACGCGGGTTACAATACTGCCTGGAGCGGATCGCATCCCTGACGCTGCGCCGGACGGTCGGCACGGTTCGGTGAGGCGGCCGAGCGATCGGCTTCTCAAGGAGCAAAGCACACCAAGGAGGAGAGCGTGCGGACTACGGTTCCATTGGACAAAGTTGGACAGCTTGTTGAAGGACGCCACGAAAACCCATTTGAGTTGCTGGGCCCCCACGAGGTACACGAGTCGGGCCGGCGGGCCTTGGCTGTTCGGGCCTTCCTGCCGCAATCGAGTCAAGCGTGGGTGATTGACCCTGCCCACGACGATCTCCCGCGCCCCATGCGCCGCATCCACCCGGCAGGCTTCTTTGAAGCGCTCTGCCCGGTCGTCGAGGGCAAGGGGTCGACGCGGTACCTCCTGCGCGTGGCCGACGAGGGTGGAAAGAAGCTCACCATGCACGATCCCTATTCGTTCCCGCACCTGCTGAGCGACTACGATCTCCATTTGCTCAACGAAGGGCGGCACTGGCGGCTCTTCAACAGGCTGGGGGCGCAGTTGCGCACGGTTGACGGCGTGGAGGGGGTCAATTTCGCCGTCTGGGCCCCGAACGCCAACGGCGTCAACCTCGTGGGCGATTTCAACAACTGGGACATGCGCCGCCACCCAATGCGCAAGCACATCCCCAGCGGGTTCTGGGAGCTGTTTGTTCCCGGGATCGGCGAGGGGACGTTCTACAAGTATTGCGT
Organism: uncultured Planctomycetaceae bacterium; assembly: GCA_964438165.1. Classification (GTDB taxonomy): domain Bacteria; phylum Planctomycetota; class Planctomycetia; order Pirellulales; family Thermoguttaceae; genus CALFBP01. Next base: position 10,979 of record CAYTJV010000209.1, read on the forward strand.
GCGGCGCGGAGACCACGTGTTCGAGAAATCCGACCCCGTCGGCTTTGCCGCCGAGTGCCCGCCGCGGACCGCCTCCCGAGTGGTCGACCTCAACCGCTACCACTGGCACGACGACCCCTGGATCGCTCGGCGGCGGACGGTCAATTGGCTGGAGCAGCCGCTTTCGTTCTACGAGGTCCACTTGGGAAGCTGGCGCCGCCCCAGCGACGACCCGAGCCGCTGGCCCAGCTTTCGCGAGACGGCCCATCAACTGGTCGACTACGTCAAGGAGATGGGCTACACGCACGTCGAGCTCTTGCCGGTCAGCGAGCATCCGCTCTCGGCAAGCTGGGGTTACCAGACCGTGGGCTACTACGCCGTGACGGCCCGCTACGGGACGCCGCACGACTTCATGTACTTCGTCGACCTCTGCCACCAGAACGACATCGGCGTGATTCTCGATTGGGTGCCGGCCCACTTCCCCCGCGATGGGCACGGGCTGCGCGAGTTCGACGGCACGGCCCTTTACGAGCACTCCGATCCGCGCCAGGGCGAGCACCGCGAATGGGGCACGCTGGTGTTCAACTACGGGCGTCACGAGGTCCGCAACTTCCTGGTGAGCAATGCCCTGTTCTGGCTCGACAAGTACCACGTCGACGGCCTGCGGGTCGACGCGGTG